>JAIPFI010000049.1 GCA_021736705.1 Methylococcaceae bacterium
TTGTCCGTATTCTGCAACGACCCTGATAATTGATTTTCTGGTCGCTCGTACTTTGGCTGTTGTGTTGTTTTTTTCATGCGCTTATCATACAAAATTATTGGCTTAACGTTAAATTTTGTCCCGCTTTAGACGGGAAGCCAATCTTTATAAGCAGTATGAAGCTATAACATATCAACACTCATCCGCTTAGCCCCCCAATTCCCAGGTGTTTCTGTAAAATGCCCGGCACATTGACTACCGCAAGCGATGCATGCACCTGTAGGAGTCAAATTCCAATCAGATAATTGATACCAATCGCGGCCTATTAATAATTGTCCGCAGTGGTGGCAATAGGTGCTTTCTGCTTGTTTATGATGCACATTGCCGACATAAGCATAATGAACGCCATTTTTTAAAGCAATATCGCGTGCTAATAATAATGATGCAATCGGCGTTGCGGGTGTATCCAACATTTTCCAATCAGGGTGAAAAGCGGTAAAGTGCATGGGCACATCCGGACCTAGATTTTCAACTACCCACTGGGTCATTTGCTCTAATTCAAGGGGTGAATCATTTTCGCCAGGGATAATTAAGGTAGTTAATTCCAGCCAGACTGATGTTTCATGCTGTAAATAACATAAAGTGTCTAATACTGCGGCTAAATGAGAGCCTGTTATGTTGTGATAAAAACGCTCAGTAAAGGCTTTTAAATCGATATTAGCCGCATCCATATATTGATAAAACTCGGCTCTTGGCTCGGGGCAGACATAGCCTGCGGAAACGGCAACCGACTTTATACCTAATTCACGGCAAGCAATAGCGGTATCTATAGCGTATTCATGAAAAATTACGGGATCATTATAAGTATAGGCAACACTCAAGCAGCCTAGTTCAGCGGCCTTTTGGGCAATCATTTCGGGACCGGCAATACTCATAATGGAGTCCATTTGCCGAGATTTGCTAATATCCCAGTTTTGGCAAAATTTACAGGCTAAATTACAGCCCGCTGTGCCAAAAGAAAAGACTGAAGAGCCGGGATAAAAATGATTTAACGGTTTTTTTTCTATCGGGTCGATAGCAAAGCCACTGGAGCGCCCGTAACTGGTTAAAACAATCTGCTGATCTTGATTTTGTCGCACAAAACACAAGCCGCGCTGACCGTCATGCAATTTGCAAAATCGTGGGCATAAATCACACTGTATACGCCCATCACCTAGGTCATGCCAATAGTGAGTAGCGACAGTTGTTTCTGAATTACTTTTAGTAGTCATAGCAAACCTCAACACTTTAGATGCGCGGCAGAGTATTTCTGCTCTTGCAACGGAATATTAAATGACTGGAGAATCTATTTTAAATGCATGGCAAATAGGATAGATACTTGTAATTTAACACTAACAGGCTTATACAGATAATAAAAAGAGATTAATAATAGAGGAGTCATATCATGCAAAGCATACGCCATCCCGCAGTTGCTGGTTCATTTTACCCTGATAACCCGAATGTATTAAGCGCAATGCTTGCTGGGTATCTTGAGCAGGTTGCACCATCAACTAAAGCACCAAAAGCGATCATTGTGCCGCACGCCGGCTATATTTATTCCGGTGCATGTGCCGCTCAGGCTTATGCGCGCTTAACCTCGCAACATGCAATGATTAAACGTGTGGTTTTATTAGGCCCCTCACATCACGTTGCTTTTACCGGTCTGGCACTATCCAGTGTGGATGCTTTTAATACTCCTTTAGGTGATATACCGCTAGATAAAAAAACGATAGCCTCTTTATTGCAATTTCCTTTTGTTGACTATCTTGATCAAGCACATGCGCTAGAGCATAGCTTGGAAGTGCAATTGCCCTTTTTACAAATGACCTTGGATGACTTTAGCCTAATTCCAATAGTGGCAGGCGATTGTCCTGCTGAACAGATAGAGCAGGTATTAGAGCTGTTTTATGGCCAGCCAAATACCTTAATCGTTATTAGTTCGGATCTTAGTCATTTTCATGATTATGCGACCGCGCAACGACTCGATCAGGCGACTAGCGAGAAAATCGAAAACCTCGATTACCGACATTTAGATTATGACAGTGCCTGTGGTCGAGTGCCGGTTAGTGGCCTGCTTGCCCTAGCGAAAAAGAAAGCATTACAAATTAAAACCATTGATCTTAGAAATTCAGGTGATACTGCCGGCGATAAAAACCGGGTAGTCGGGTATGGTGCTTATGTTATTGACTAAAGCACAACAGCAACAATTATTACAAACAGCGAAAGATTCTATTGCTTATGGCTTAAAGCATGGGCGATCTTTGCCGATCAACAGCGAAGATTATGCGCCTGAATTACAGGAAATACGTGCAAGTTTTGTCACTTTAGAAATACAGCATCAACTGCGCGGCTGCATTGGCATGTTAGAGGCAGTGCGCCCCTTGATTGTCGATATTGCGGAAAATGCCTTTGCTGCAGCTTTTAGGGATTATCGTTTTCCTCCAGTAACAGCGGCAGAATATGCACAACTGGAAATTCACCTCTCTATACTCACTAAGCCTGAACTTATGAGTTTTTATTCTGAGGAAGATTTATTGAGACAGTTACGGCCTAAGGTTGATGGTTTAATTTTGCAAGAAGGCAGTCAGCGCGGCACATTTTTGCCTTCGGTATGGGAGTCCCTGCCTGAGCCTCATGACTTTTTGCATCACCTTAAGCAAAAGGCAGGTTTTAATCCTAGCTATTGGTCAGATTCAATAAAGGTTTTTCGTTATGAGTGCGATATTATTTCTGAGTAAATAAGGATCACAATTCTTGTACAGCCGAAGTAAAAGTGACGCCGAATAAATGCTTCATAGCTTATAAATGAGAAAAGTAATGCAAGATAAGCTTAATTGTCGCGTTGAAATGCCTGATATGCATTCACGCTTCAAATAAGTTAAAGTTTTTAAAAGAAAAAATAACATCGACTGCTTGTTTTTTTGGAAGCGCAGGCAGCTTGCCTGCGCTCCTAAGATGAAGACATTATTTCAGGCGTATTTTAATTCATTAATTTATTTACGCTCGTTTTAGCGCCACTGACGGCACCGGCAGCTCCACCTTTAACAACATCCCCCGTTACTACGCCGTCTACTGCACCATTGACGCCTTCTTTTGCGCTATCAGTTACTACGGTTTTAGCCATATCAGAAACAGACTTTTCATTCACTTGCTTTACTTTATCAGTAGCCTGCTCTGTTTTATCCATCGCTTTTTGTGCCGTATCAGTTACACGAGTCGCTTGATTTGCTGCATTATTAACATCGCTTAAACCAAAAGCCATTACATTTTGTGTGCTCAATATCAACAGACTTGCAAAGAATATTTTTTTAAACATTTTCGTTCCTTATTAGGATGATAGAAATACCCACAGATTTCTCAATGGGGAGTTTGTCAGCTAAAAATCAGATACCATTAAATAGAGGGCAACCTTAACGCCAAGTGGATTTTTTATAGAAAAACAAGGTGCTAAATCAATACATTATTTTTAATGCACTGTAATTCTAATACCTGTCGTGTTAGATGTCTAATATGCATAAGTAATCTATTTTAGCGCATATAACTAAAATCAAGAAAATCGCTAAAAACCACCGAAAACCTGAGCATCAATCTCATTACGCAATAAGTTCAATACCGCTTTTCCAGTTGCTGGTGCTAAGGCTGTTAAATCGAGTGTTTTACAACTGGTTAATAACGCACGTTTATTTAATAAACTTTGCAATTGCATTTTTTCGCTACTACTAAAGCGCCATTGACTAATAATTTCTGTATATCCCATTATATCTGTAGTCTGAACTAGACTAGCTAATTTGGTCAGTTGCTGGCAATAGTTTTCAATGATCGGTAGTGCATTTTTGATCCATTCGCTGACCTGCGCAGGTTTAATTTGTGAACTGGTATTATCTTCATTATCTGAAATAACCTTAATGCATTGAATTAATTCACTGGAGCTAAAACGAATTGCTGTTTCATAAAAGGCAGATGCTTCCATTTCATAAAGCATATCAGCGGAATAATTTAATTGTGCCTGACTAACTGTGGTAATCAGTTGCGTTGCACAAGGCGGGGGAGTGACCAATTGCGGGTAAAAACTACGATTACTGTCACGATCAATAATTTTCTGTGCCACAAATACCGTTCCTAAAACATGGTTCTTATGCCCGGCAATACCGATATTCAGCATAACCGGCAAAGAAACTGCAGGAAATAAGGCTAAGGTATAACCTACGCCCGCAGCCATCGCTGACTTGCCCAAGCCTGTTACTGTTAATGTGATATTTGCGCCTCGATAAATAGTAAAGGCACTCACCGATAGCTCTTTTTTTAATTTAAAGTGCTCAATTAAAGATTTAGCTTCACATGGTAAGGCAGCAAAAAAGTAACAGGAAGATTCAGGCATCATGTCAGTAATATTAGATAAAACCGTGCTTACTAATTGCTATAAATAAAATATAGCCAAAACATGCCAAAGCACCTGCAAAATAAGCCCAGCGCTTCATTCCTATATTACGCATCGCGCCAATACCAAGCCCAATATAAGCTAATAAAATCATAATTTTACTGATAATCCAGCCGTACTCACCTGCCAACCAATTGCCTTGAAAAACTAAAGTTAAACCAGTCAATATTAAAAGTGTGTCAATAATATGAGGGGCAATTTTAGCCATTTTAGCTTGCAATAAAGCCGGCTTAAACTCTGCCAGTATGATGCGGATAATAAAACTGCTTATCGATAATAAGATAAACAGCATGTGCAGAGATTTAATCATTATTTTTCCTTTAGTGAGAGTGGAGCTACGCACATGGGTGTGCGTAGCAAAGCATAAAAAGCTTATTTCATTTTATTAAATAACCAAGAAAAGCCATCTTTTATCAGCGCAAACAGTTTAGGGAAAATTTCTCTTCTTAATTTTCCTCCTATAAGCGCCAAGCTATTTAAACTAAAACCAGAGATGACTTTTAAAGCCTTTTGACAAGGTGAACCAGGCTCACAAAACCACGGATTGTTTATAAACCACATTTCTTTTATAGAAACAATCCACATAAAAGCAAATGAAGCGCCCATACCCGCACCGGCAATCATAATTAATGACGCAAACATGGGTGATAATTTGGTTAACCACCACGATAAAATATCGACGATAAGAAACGCATACGGCATACCGATCGCAATGCTTTTATACTTACTTGATGCTGTGGTTGAAAAGCTAAAAATAAGCCCGACAAACATAAAAATAAAACTGATACCAAATAAATGAATATGTGAGACACGAGTTAATGAACTAAAGGTTGCGCCTTCATCTTGTTTAGCGAGTTCTTTAATATTGTCAAATTCAGTAAAGTCAGGAATGCCAGATGCGCCTTCGTTGTGACACATCACACACTTGCTTTCAACAATTTTGTCTATTTTTAAATTACTAAACTCTTTCTCATCAGCTCCATCCCTCACCCACTGCATAAGTTTAAAGTTTTCTTGCTCGGTCGCTTTATCTTTCATAGAACCTGTCAGTTTTTTCTCCAGCATAGTTCCTGAGCGATTTCCGTAATAACTATACACAATATCGTCTATTGATAAGCCAAATTTCCCATCCGCCATACCATGCGTAAATAATATTTGGATTAAAGCGAAAAGATAACCGATAGCAACGGTCGTTAAATAACCAGTAAATAACACTTTTACTGGCGTATCAAGTTCACTCAAAGTGATTTTAAGATTAGTCATATGTCGGGTCGATTGGTTGTATATTAGAAAACTCTATTTTAGCTGATATATAGAATTTCAGCTAAAAATCATTGTTTTATAGAGGCTAATTTTTTATTATAAATAGCAACTAAGATACCTGATTATCAGATAATGCCAGTATAATATTGGCTAACGGCAAGCAATACTTTTTACGAATATAGGTGTAATAACAATGAAGACAATGGATGATAGAGATGGCAAAATCTGGATGGATGGTGAGTGGGTCGAATGGCGTGATGCGAAAGTGCATGTCCTGACCCACACCTTACATTATGGTGCTGGTGTTTTTGAAGGTTTAAGAGCCTACCATACTGATCAAGGCCCCGCTATTTTTAAGCTAGAAGAGCATACTGACCGTCTATATCGTTCGGCACATATCATGAATATGGCGATTCCTTTTTCTAAAGAAGAGGTTAATCAAGCACATAAAGATGCGATTAGTAAAAATAATTTAGATAGCGCGTATATCCGTTCTATGTGTTTTTATGGCTCTGAAGGTATGGGTTTACGTGCAGACAACCTTAAAGTCCATATGATGATTGCGGCTTGGGAATGGGGCGCATATTTAGGTGCGGAAAGCATGGAAAAAGGCATACGCATCAGAACGTCTTCATATACGCGTAACCACGTCAATAGCACTATGTGTAAAGCCAAAGCTAACGGTAATTACATTAACTCTATCTTAGCCTTACAAGAAGCTTTAGCGGCGGGTTACGATGAGGCGTTATTACTTGATCATCAAGGTTTTGTTGCGGAAGGTAGTGGTGAGAATTTATTTATCGTGCGTAATGGCATTATTTATACACCAGAAACAACCTCTGCATTAGAAGGTATTACTCGCGATACCATCTTAACTATTGCCAAAGAACAAGGTATTGAAGTTAAAGAAAAACGCATTACGCGTGATGAAGTTTATGTGGCTGATGAAGCATTTTTTACCGGATCGGCGGCGGAAGTCACGCCCATCCGGGAATATGATGATCGTAAAATCGGTTCAGGTTCTCGCGGTCCGATTACCGAAAAAATACAAACCTTATACTTTGATTACGTCCATGGCCGTAGATCTGACCATAGCGAGTGGTTAGCGCGTATTAAATAAGAATATTAAAACCACTGAGAGCGCAGAAAAAAAATCTCTACGCTCTCAATTTCTATAGTTTAAATACCATACTGCTGCTGGTACTCTCTAATAGCCGCGATATTCATCCCATAAGAATCATCCGACGCCATGAATTCAATAATATGCTCTAAAGCAATAATGGCAATTACCGGCATATCAAAACGATGGCTCACTTCTTGTATTGCTGAAATATCGTTCTCACCTTTTTCTTGACGATCCAATGCAATTAAGACACCTGCGGGTATTGCATCTGCGGCATTGATAATCACAACGGATTCCCGAACTGAAGTCCCCGCGGTAATCACATCATCCAAAATCAGTACATTGCCTTTTAAAGGCGCACCCACTAAATTTCCACCTTCACCATGATCTTTCGCTTCTTTACGATTAAAAGCAAAAGGAATGTCGCTTTTTTGCATATGCGCATAAGCAATAGACGTAGTGCAGACTAAAGGAATTCCTTTATAAGCAGGGCCGTATAAAATATCGACTTTTATTTTTGAATGGATGAGCGCTTGCGCATAAAACTCACCTAATTTTGCTAATTTTGCGCCGGTATTAAATAAGCCGGTATTAAAAAAATAAGGACTGGTACGACCTGATTTTAAATGGAATTGACCAAATTTTAAGACGCCGCATTCCAGTGAATATTGAATAAATTGTTTTTGATAATCAAGCATTGATTAGTCCTATGTTATGAGCCAAGAAATTTTTCTAAAATACTGTCCAAAAAATGCCAGCCTTTTTCTGAACAATAATAATGTTGCATATGCTTAACTAATAAGCCTTGTTGTAGACACTGAGTTAAAGCAGGTTCTAATGTTTGTACGCTTAAGCCTGTTCGTTGCGTATACGTATCAAGACGGAAACCGCTTTTTAAACGCAAATTATTCATCACAAATTCGAGTGCCAAGTCATCAGTTTTTATCGCGAGAGAAAATCTATCACTCTTGTCTTGCTTGAGATATTGCTCTGGCTGCTTCGGTTTCGTGGTGCGGACAATATGATGCGGTGTGTTTTGCGTTATTTTACCGTGCGCGCCAGCCCCTATGCCCAGATAATCGCCAAATGACCAATAATTAAGATTGTGTTTACACTGCCTGCCTACTTGTGCATAAGCTGAAATTTCATATTGCAGATAGCCGTGTTGCGCTAATAATGCTTGGCAAGCTAATTGACTATTAAAAATAGCATCATCCTCAGGCAATACCGGCGGATATTTATGAAAATAAGTATTCGGCTCTAAGGTCAACTGATAAAAAGAAATATGGCTGGGCTGTAAGGCAATCGCTTGTCGCACATCAGCGATGCTATCTTGTTCGCGACTATCTTGTAAGCCGAACATTAAATCTAAATTAAGGTTATCAAAGCCAGCTTGTTGAGCAATGGCCACTGCGCGTAGCGCTTCTTGTGCAGAATGAACGCGCCCTAAACGCTTTAAATGCTGATCATGAAAACTTTGTATGCCGATAGAAAGACGATTAATACCTATCGCTCTATAATCGGTAAATTTTTCACTTTCAAACGTACCTGGATTTGCTTCTAGGGTAATTTCTATCGTATCAGCAAAAGGCAGTTGCTTTTGAATACCTATGAGTAATCGCTGTATGTGTTGCGCAGAAAATAAACTCGGTGTGCCGCCGCCCATAAAAATGCTTTGAATTGGGCGAATTTCTGAGAATTGAGCAATATCTTGCGCTAAATCACTTAATAAAGCATCAATATACCGATCTTCAGGCAAAATGCCGTTAGCCTTATGCGAATTAAAATCGCAATAGGGACATTTTTGTATGCACCACGGGAAATGAATGTAGAGACTAAGCGGAATAGAGGTTTGAGGCACTAATATATAAATAGACTGTTGGAACGGTATAAGAAAAGAGCTTTAACTTCAGTGATCCGTGTGACTAGCAAACTTAAAAAACTGTTTAATTTTGTAGGGCTCGGCTTTAGCTCGCTGTTAACACATCAGCTTGACATTGGCGGGCTAAAGCCACGCCCTACAAAAGTACAAAATTAAAGCTCTCGGCACATAAATCAGAAATTGAGCGCTATTTACCAGCCGCTTGCTCAGGCGTCACCATAACACCACAACTCGCTTCTTTGCCTTTCATATCACCCATACCTTTCATATCACCCATACCTTTCATGTCACCCATGCCTTTCATGTCACCCATCCCTTTCATGTCACCCATGCCTTTCATGTCACTCATGCCTTTCATGTCGCCCATGCCTTTCATGTCACCCATGCCTTTCATGTCACCCATGCCGCACATGCCCTCTTTACCCTTCATCATTGCGCCGCATTTCTGCTCCATACCTTCTTTCATTTTGCCATCTTGCATCATGCCGCCGCACATACCTTGCATGCCTTTGTCCATATTCATGCCGCCTTTCATGTCCATGTCTTCACTCATGTCCATTTTTTTCATTTTAGACGCTTTCTTATTGCCCCAGCCTGACTTATTAACAGTGAAGCCTTCATTCTTTACTTTTCCAGCCGATACTTTTTCTTTCATATCGCCACAAGCACCTTCTTTGCCTTTCATCATAGCGCCGCAAGATTGTTCTAGGCCTTTTTTCATTTTGCCGTCATCCATCATGCCGCCGCACTTGCCTTCGCCACAAGCCGCCTCTGATTTTTTATCCATTTTCATTGCAGAGCCGCATTTCATTTCCTCGGCTTTGTCAGACTGAGCAAGCTGCATATAGCCGCTACTTAATTCGGTCATTGCAAATGGATTACTTTCAGCATTAACCGCTGTTACAGCGAATGAAGATGCTAAAGCAGCACCCATTGTAGTTATAGTTTTAGTGCTTTTTTTCATACCCTTCCCCTCAAGTTGTTTATTATTATTTGTTAATATAAGCCTTTCTTTTACACACATTGCATTTCCTTTGCAAGGTTTCTCTAAGTACTAAAAGATCAATTTTATAACCGCTTATCGAGCCAATAGCCGCTCTTTCATTGCTATGCCCATTGCAGACGGAGAATTAACCACTTCGACACCTGCCGCTTTCAGCGCATTAACTTTTCCCTCAGCCGTACCTTTACCGCCAGTGACAATCGCTCCTGCATGACCCATACGTTTTCCCGCAGGAGCCGTCAATCCGGTAATATAAGAAACCACAGGTTTGGTCACATGATTTTTAATATATTCAGCGGCCTCTTCTTCTTCACTACCGCCAATTTCACCGACCATAATAATACCCTGGGTCTTGTCATCGGCCTGAAATCGGCTGATAACGTCAATAAAATTCATGCCATGAATAGGATCACCGCCAATGCCAACGCAAGTGCTTTGTCCCAAGCCTTGTTGCGTTGTTTGATGTACCGCCTCATACGTTAAAGTACCTGAGCGCGAAACAATACCGATAGAGCCAGCTTGATGAATATTACCGGGCATAATGCCAATTTTGCATTGCTCAGGCGTAATAATGCCGGGGCAATTAGGGCCGATTAATAAAGCGCCGCTGTCTTGCATCGCTGCTTTAACGCGCAGCATGTGTAATACGGGAATGCCTTCGGTAATACAAACAATTAATTTAATGCCGGCGTCAACAGCTTCTAAAATCGCATCAGCTGCAAAAAAAGGCGGTACATAAATGACGCTGGCATCGGCTTGTGTTGCATCATAAGCTTCTTGCACGGTATTAAATACCGGCAAACCTAAGTGCTCTGAACCGCCGCGCCCTGGCGTTACCCCTGCAATTAACTTGGTACCGTAATCTAAAGCGTGGCGCGCATGAAAAGTGCCTTGTTTACCGGTAAAGCCTTGGCAAATCACTTTGGTATTTTGATCAATTAAAATGCTCATGCAGCACCTCCGGCAAGCGCAACGGCTTGTTCGGCGGCGTGATCTAAATCTTCTGCAGGGATAATATTAGGCGCGACATTATGCAGCAGTGCGCGGCCTTCTTCGGCATGCGTGCCTTCTAAACGGACAATCACCGGCAAGTCAGTTTTGATTTGCGCTAATGCGCCCAGAATACCTTTAGCAATCACATCACATTGCACGATACCACCAAATATATTAACTAAAACGGCTTTGACATTTTTATCAGAAACAATCAATTTAAAGGCTTCCGTGACTTTTTCTGTGGTTGTGCCGCCACCGACATCAAGGAAATTTGCCGGCGTGCCGCCTTTTAATTTTACTAAATCCATCGTCGCCATTGCTAAGCCCGCACCATTAACCATACAGCCGATATTGCCTTCTAAGGTAATATAATTAAGATCAAATTGTTTCGCGATATTCTCTTTTTCATCTTCCTGGCTGGTATCACGCAAAGCCAAAATATCCTGATGCAAAGCACAGGCATTATCATCAAAATTGATTTTTGCATCCAAGGCTAATAAATCGCCTGTCTCTGTTTCAACTAAAGGATTGATTTCAATTTGACTCGCATCTTTATCTAAAAAAAGCTGCATCATTCCCGTCATTAACTTATGTAGCTTTTTTAATTGTTCACCTTGTAGACCTAAAGCAAAGGCAATTTGTCGGCACTGATAAGCTTGCAATCCTGCTGCGGGATGAATAAACAAGCTGATTATTTTTTCCGGACTTTCCGCTGCAACGGCTTCAATATCCATACCGCCAGCTTCGGAGGCGATAAAACACAATTTTTCTGAATGGCGATCAATAATCAAGCTTAAATAAAATTCGCGTTTAATCGCTGTTGTTTGTTCAATTAAAACAGAATTAATTGGCAAGCCAGCTGCCGTTGTTTGCTGAGTAATTAACTGTTGGCCTAACATTTGACTTACTGCGTCAACAGCCTCTGTCGCTGTTTTGACTATTTTAACGCCGCCTACTTTGCCTCGGCCGCCCGCATGCACCTGCGCCTTAACAGCCCAGCCAGCACCAGATAGCGAATTTATTGCAGCTAATGCTTGCCCAGCAGAAGTGACAACTCTACTTTCGGGAACAGGTATTTTGTAGTCTCTAAATAGTTGTTTTGCCTGAAACTCATGAATATTCATCGTTGACCTTATGCGCCTGTGCAAGGAATAGATTGAAATTTTCCAGTATATACGTAGCCGACTTATATTTCAGTATTTTTTAGCGTTATTTCAGTGACGTGATCACTCATCATTCAGCACTATTAATAATGACTTAACCAACCATAGATACGCTTAACAACTAAATCCTGATCATTCCAATAAGGCGAGCTAGCGCGATTTAATTGGAATTGACGGTATTGTTTATTTTCACGTGCCGCAATGCGTCGCTCTCTAGCGCTAGCAACAATATCCTTGCGATCCTGCGCACCATAGATGTCTAAAAAAGGAATCTTTACTTGCTTAATTAATTCGATTGTTTGGGCATTTTTGCTGTTTGTTTCAGGCACATTTAATCCAATAGTAACCACCGCCTTGATTTCTTGCATAGGCTCATTCGCTTGTCCATATAAGGCCATTAAAGCACCCAACTGATGACCTACGACGACGATAGATTGCGCACCATTTGCTGCCGAATGACGTACCGCTTCAGCAATTCTTTGCTTTGCTTCAGGCAATAAGGGGAAATAATCCGCCTCTGCTGCACCCGCTTCACGTAGGGGCATTTGCAAGGCCAAAGTTGCCCAGTTATGCTTGGTTAGTTCACGTCTTAACGCATAAATAAGTGGGTCAGTATCTGGATGACTGCCCATTTGAGGTAATAAAATGACAGTCCTGTTAAAGTCTGATTTCTCCGACTCGCTATATAATGCTAAGAAGCGGTTATTTGATTCGCCTAACCAAACGACCTCGCTTTTGGCAATACCGACAGCAATCTCACTAGCATACTGAGCCTCACGCCCAGTATCTGTAGCATAAAGATTAAGACTGATAAAATAAAAAATTAAAGAAACGGCAACTTTTCTCATGAACATACCTAGGCCTCCCGTCTATCTAGTGAGCTTGTGTAAAGTTTTATTGAGGGCAATGCAGGAAAAAGTCAGCCAGAAGTGAGGTGTAAACTTTAAGTGAAAACAAATGCCAGATGAAGAAATCGCGACATTTTCTGACCGAAAGCCAGCATAACGAGGAATAAAAAGCGTATCTCCCGTATGCGCCGATGCAAAGCATCGTCCTTGAACCGAATGGTTCAAGTGGGAAACTATCATGCATTTCAGGCTTTCCGCGAGCGGACATGCACACCAGTACACGAATCGATTCCCGGGGTAATTACAGGTCCAAGGAACACCCACTTCACTGTCGAACGCGACAGGAGATACGCAGACTATTCTAAACGTTTTTTAGTGCAGTTTCGATCTTAAGATACATTTTATTTAACTGCTTGCTTACTGCAGAATCATCAGGTATGGACTTTTTTTTCGTTTGCATTAACTCATGCGTTAAGTTCAGTGCAGCAAGTACTGCCGCGCGTTCAGTACCCGATACTTTGCCTGTTAAACGAATTTTGCGCATTTTCTCGTCTAATTGATGTGCTGAATCAATTAAATCTTCCTGATCTTCCGCAGCACACATAATTTTATACTCCTTCCCTAGAATAGTAAGTGCGACGGGACCTTGTTGTTTGCTCATGAGCCATGCTCCATTGTTTTTAAGCGACTAATCATTGCTTCTACACGAGTACGCGCTAAATTAGTTTTTTCAACTAATTTAGCTTTTTCTTTAACTAATTCATCTTGCTTTACTTTTAAGCTGGTATTTTCCTGCTTGATGGAATTATAGCGCTGAATTAACTCGTCTAACTTATCTTCAAGCGCTGCAATATCAAATGATTGATTTTTTGTACTCATAGATGACTCATTTAATTAAACCAAAAGCGGCCTGTAACCAACAAAAAAGCGCTATACTGACCGACTGTTTTTTTTCTGAAAAGTTTATAACATCAAACTCTATGTTAGCATAGCTACCCAAAAAAATGAGTGCTAGTTACGCTCCCTCTCCCACTATTACCCTTAATAATTTATTCTAAAAACGCAATGAGCTATTTTGAAGTTAATTCAATTATTTTACAAAGAGATGCGGCCGAAAGTGCCGCCGAAGTGCATGGCATTGCCACCGCCATGCTATGCATTAATCCAGCCACTGATGCAAGCTCATGGATCACAGAGGCTTTTTTTGAAGATGCCCACTTATTAGAAGACGATAAATGTGTACTGATTAACTTATTTGATGAAACCAAAGAGCTGCTGGCCAGTGATGAATTCTTGTTCGATTTGTATTTACCTGATGAAGATGCCACTCTTGCCGTTCGTTGTACAGCCTTAATTCAATGGTGTCGAGGCTTCTTATTTGGCTTAGGTCGCGCCAGCAGCCAGCAGTGGTCTAGTGATAGCCAAGACATTATCAAGGATATCGTTGAATTCACGAAACTTGATACTGAAATAGAAGACGATGATGAAGAAGCGGAAAGTTCGCTAATTGAAATTCAAGAGTATTTGCGCGCGTCTACCATGCTTATTCGTAGCGAATTAAGTGACATTGTTAGCGATGCAGCCAGCAATAGAACAACGCTACATTAGGAGCAATCGATGCAAGCACAAGAATTTCAAAATCGCCGCGCACAACTAATGGAGCAAGTAGGTCAGGGCAATATCGCTATTATTGCCAGCGCCAATACGCGCCCTCGAAATCGTGATGTCGATTACCCTTTTCGTCAAGACAGTGACTTTTATTATCTAACCGGTTTTAATGAACCGAATGCCTTGGCCGCGTTTATTCCAGGTCGCGAACAAGGTCAATATATTTTATTTTGCCAAGAATTTGATGAGAAAAAAGCGCTATGGGAAGGCGCACATGCAGGGCTAGAAGGTGCGACTGAAAAATATGGCGCGGATGATTCTTTCCCCATCACTGATTTAGGCGATATTTTGCCTGGCTTATTAGAAAATAAGCGCAAGGTTTTTTATCCCATGGGACGCGACCCTGAGCTAGATCATCAACTGATGGACTGGATTACGCATATTCGCAGCCAAACCCGCAGCGGCATTAACGCCCCAGGCGAATTAGTTTCATTAGAGCATACCTTGCATGAAATGCGCTTAATCAAAAGCCCCGAAGAAATTAAACTCATACAAAAAGCGGTCGATGTTTCCGCTAAAGCCCATATTCGTGCTATGCGCAATTGCAGGGCTGGACGTTATGAATATCAAGTGGAAGGCGACATTATCCATGAATTTATAGACAACGGTCTGCGTGCCGTGGCTTACCCCTCTATTGTTGCTGGCGGCAAAAACGCCTGCGTATTGCATTATGTGGAAAATAAAGCCGTATTAAATGACGGCGATTTACTACTGATTGATGCCGGAGCAGAATGTGATCATTATGCGGCCGATATTACCCGGACTTTTCCGGTTAATGGCATCTTTTCCGCAGCACAAAAATCACTGTATCAATTAGTTTTAGATGCTCAATTGGCGGCTCTGGCTGAAATAAAACCAGGCGCACCATGGAATAACGCGCACGACGCATCGGTTAAGGTTTTAACCCAAGGCTTGGTCGATCTTGGCCTGCTGGTTGGCGATGTAGACGCATTAATCGAAAATGAAAACTATAAAGTTTTTTATATGCATCGTATCGGGCATTGGCTGGGCATGGATGTTCATGATGTTGGGGATTACAAAATTGATGATGAATGGCGTCTTTTAGAGCCGGGGATGGTTCTAACCATAGAGCCTGGCTTGTATATTCCGCAAAATTGCTTAGGTGTTAATAGCAAATGGCGTGGGATCGGTATCCGCATAGAAGATGATGTTTTAGTGACCAAGCAAGGGTATGAAGTTTTAACGCAAGCGATACCCAAAACCATTGCTGATATTGAAGCGATGATGCAGTAAGCTTTTCTCCCTAGCTAAAAGAGAATTTAAACATGAACCAAGATTATGATGTATTAATTATCGGCGGCGGTCTCGCAGGGAATTGCCTAGCATTGGCTTTACAACACAGTGATTTAAAAATTGCTGTTGTTGAGGTCAACACGCGCAAGCAATTACACGACTCAGCGGCCGGAGATCGCGCTTTAGCTTTGGCTAATGGCTCTGTGCGTATGCTTGATGCCTTGGGTATTTGGCGACACGCACAAGTAAAAGCAACACCGATTAAGCAAATACACGTTTCAGACCAAGGGCATTTTGGCAAAACACGCCTCTCGGCAAAAAAAGAAGGCGTTGATGCATTAGGTTATGTCATTACCGCGCGCGAGTTAGAGACTGTCGTCGCAGACCTAGTTGAACAAGCAGGCATACCGCAAATCTGCCCCGCACGGGTTATGGGGATTGCGGCAGATAGCCAGTTTGCGCATATTAGCTTAAAGCAGCAAGAGGCTTCACTTAATTTATCTGCCAAATTAGTCGTGGGCGCTGATGGCGGTCAATCAACGATCAGAAAGCTATTAGATATAGAACAAAGTATTACCGAATATCAGCAGACCGCGATTGTCACCACAATTAAAACCGAAGTGGCACATGATCATACCGCTTATGAGCGCTTTACGAGCGCAGGCCCTCTTGCTTTACTGCCGATAAAACAAGATTATGCGGTAGTTTGGACGCGCAGCACAGAAGAAGCTGAGCAATTAATGATGGATAGCGAAGACGCTTTTATCGCCAGCTTACAGGCTTGTTTCGGTTATAAACTAGGGCAATTCAGCCTAGTCGCACCGAGGCGTTCTTTTCCATTAAACTTAATTCGAGCGCAAAACATGCATTCGGGTCGTACAGTGATTATAGGTAACGCAGTACATCAATTACATCCTGTTGCGGGTCAAGGCTTTAATTTAGGCCTCAGAGATGTTGTGCAATTAGCGGAAATCATTCTTGAAACGGCACAAAGTGGTGCTGATATAGGGGCTCATTCTGTTTTGGAGCGTTATGCCGAGCAGCGCAAAAAAGATCACGATACAGTGATTAATTTTACCGATAGCGTGGTCAAATTATTTTCTAATGAATGGCTATCGCTGGCCGCTGCGAGAAATGCCGGGTTAGCTTTATTAGACAGCATTCCCGGTGCTAAAAAACACTTGGCGCGCTATGCCATGGGCTTAAACACACGGATGCCATATATTGGTAATCGGAGGCAAGTATGAACAAAAAATACGCGATTATTATTGTCGGGGGTGGCATTGTTGGTGCAACGGCCGCTTGTGCTTTAGCGCAAGCGGGTATCGACGTCGCCTTACTGGATGCTAAAAATCCTGTACGCACATGGCCAGCAGATCCAGTCGATATTCGTGTCTCGGCTCTAACGCGTGCTTCGCAAAATATTTTACGGGCTGTTGGCGCGTGGAATGCAATGGTGCAACGCGGTATCGGTGCTTACGATCATATGCATGTTTGGGATGCTAATAGTGCCGGTGTCTTGCACTTTGATGCTGCGGACACTGAGTTTCCTGAGCTAGGCCATATTGTAGAAAATCGAGTGACGGTAGCTTCCTTATGGGATCAACTAGAAGCGCTACCTAGCGCAACGATCTTATGTCCGGCAACCGTAGAAGATTTACAGCTTAGTGCTGACAGCGCACAAATAACACTTAGCGATGGCACAATATTAGTCGCAGACTTGGTTATTGCCGCAGATGGGCGCGATTCAGCTTTACGCCAGATGGCAGGTATTCAAACTACCGGCTGGGAATATAAGCAAGACGGTTTGGTTGCGACTATCAGTAGTGAAAAAAGCCATCAATTTACCGCGTGGCAGCGTTTTTTACCGGAAGGCCCGCTGGCTCTTTTAC
>JAIPFI010000050.1 GCA_021736705.1 Methylococcaceae bacterium
GGTTATGATTTTATGATCGACAAACGGTGACCCACGTTTTGTTCTCACTTGCTTCAGTTGAGTTTTAATCGCTTGCACATCTTGCACCAATACCGCCAAAGAGACATCATGTTGCTGAGCATACGCCGCTAAATCCTGGCGCAAAAACAAAACATTTTTTCCATCAAATACTCCCTGCTCCACAACCCCATAAAGATCTATCGCTAATGCGGCCAACTTAGGCGGTAATACCTGCCGTATTTCCTCTGCGGTCCAAACAAAATAAGCCCCCTCGCCAGCCTCATTTTCGGCATCAACAGCCGCATAAAAGCCCCCCTCAGCAGAAACCAAATCAGACAGCACATAATCGAGCGTAGCTTTCACAACATCTGCATATTCAGACTTACCGCTTAATTGATACGCACGCAAATAAAGCTGACTTAATTGCGCCTGGTTATAGAGCATTTTTTCAAAATGCGGGATACGCCACTGGGCATCCGTCGCATAACGGTGAAACCCGCCGCCAATATGATCATAAATTCCGCCACGTGCCATAGCTTTTAAACTTTTTTCAGCAACCTCAAGCGCCATCGGATGATCAAAGCGCACACTGAAATCTACTAAATAATGTAACCACATTTCTTGCGGAAACTTAGGTTGATACCCAAAACCACCATTCAACTGATCATATTGCGACAATATATGCTCGGTAGCCTGCGTTAAAGTTTTAGTATTAATCACCTGGGCTTGCTGTTGGTTGGTAAATTGTTTCTCTACAGCAAGTCTTACCTGCTCAGCTTGCTGAATTAATAACTGTGGTTGCTGCAGCCATAATGAATGTATTTTTTCGAGTAAGTGCGTTAATTTTTCGGCCGAAAAATAGCCACCGCCAATAAATGTTTTCCCCTCAGGTGTCAGAAAACTCGACATCGGCCAGCCGCCACTCCCGCTAATCAAAGTGACAGCAGCCATATAAACAGCATCAATATCAGGGCGCTGCTCTCTATCGACCTTAATGCTAATAAAATGCTCATTCAGTAGTTGCGCGATCTGCTTATTAGCAAAACTTTCGCGTTCCATCACATGACACCAATAGCACGTCGAATAACCAATAGATAAAAAAATCGGTTTATTCTGCTGTCGCGCTGCAGCAAAAGCCTCATCCCCCCAGGCATACCAGTTGACGGGATTATGCGCATGCTGTAACAAATAAGGCGAATCTTCTAAAATCAAGCGATTCGTAAATTCTGGTTGACCATTAGCTAAAAAATGATTCGTGTTAGGCTTATAATCTGAACTTTTTTTTGCCAAAGCTTCCGCTAAAACTTTTTTTAATAGCCTATCATCAGTCTCACTAGCTTGAACTAAATTCAAATCAATACTCAGAAACACAATACACACGAGAAATTGTCCTAAGCGTTTTATCAGCATTTTTAGCCCCTGTCAGTTAAACTCTTTGAAATCAATAGTCATTCTATTTACACTATCACCCAGTCAATTGTTTCTACTAGGCATGCTTCGCCTTTTTAAATATATACCGAGATTTCTATGCAACGTCTATCATTCGTCCTGCTATTATCCATAGCGCAAGCAAGCACACAAGCCGCCGAACAAACCGAACTCGCAAATCCACTTAATGATTTAATCGGCGAAATTCAGGAATTAGAAAATAAGCGTGATCCTAAGTGCTACGCGACGACCTCTCGTCTTGAAGACTTTATGTACGGCACCCCGCTATCATCTACTGCACGCTTTACCAAAATTGACTTACAAAAAAGCCTGTTATTAGAGCTATGGCAACAAGCCTCGACTGCCGCAAAAAACAAGGGATCAGCCAATATTAAGCTTGAGATCTTATCGCCTATCTTACAAAAACATCTCGCATATAGCGAACAAGCCAATGGCGATTGGCAAGTTACGCTACCGAACAACACCCAATTAACTATCAGCCAACGAGATAAACGCCAATACTCGAGCATCGCTTACGCACTCCGCGCAATGCTCGCCGTACAGCAAGATATTCTTTTAGATCCCCAAAAATCCTTGCAGCCTCTTACGGAAGAAAGCAGTAAAACCTTACAAAACTTTTTAGATATTGTTACGCTGAGTGTTTTGCAAATTGCTGATCAAGATGCGCGCCTTACACATCAAAAAAATATCAGTAGTGCTAATATCAACGCTAGCTGGAAATTTGTCATGCCAGCAATCTCAAGTTATTTAAGCCAGCAAACTTTAGCACCGCAAAAGAGTGACTTTAGCATTCTGAAAAAGATCATTGCGCAAAAATTGGCGTCATATCAAGCGTATAACGACGTTTCCATGCAAATATTCACGCGTAATTTACAAGTATATTTTGCCAAACACCCCTGGCCTAAAGAGGCTGCAACCGGCAAAGCATTTAAAGATCTGTTTACCGAAGCCATGATCCAATATACGCATGATTTACTGCTCGGTGCCGAAAAACAGGCTATCGCCGATAATCAACCTTTGATTCGCGTAGCTAATGTTAAACAATTTTCTGACAGCTTTATTCCACATCAAATTAATGAGTACGAAGATGCTATTTTCTTTCCTAATTTACCTAAAAATGAACAAATTAGCATCGAAGCCTATGATATGGATGCCTTTAGAGATAGCGGCATACACTGGCGCTATCTACAATTTGTAATTGATGATCCTAAATATAACGGTGCTTTAGAACCTGACCCCTTTGCCGCTGAATTATTAGTCGAAAACGTAGCACAATTTGGCGTATTACTGCTAAGAGTCACCGGCATGGTCGCCAAACGAGAAGGTGATGAGCGTTTAAACCCCAAACAAATTGAACCCGCACTACGCATCATTCAAGCCAAAATTAACGCCAATACTCAAAGCAGACCCAAGACTATTGCAGAAAAACCACTGCCCTCCAGTCCAGAAGTGCTCCCAGCTAATAAACAACAATTTTTCACTGAAATCACGCAGCAAGCCGGACTCAGCTTTATGCATCGCTCATCCGACTGGCTTAACCGCCTGATTAGAAGCTATGCCATGAAAAGCGAGAACGTCGGCCAGCTCAATATTCCTCCTGCTTTTGGTGGTTCTGGCGTTGCTGCCGAAGACATCAATAACGATGGCTGGGTAGATGTCTTATTACTCAGTGGCTTAGGCAATAAATTATTTTTAAATGAAGGTAACGGTCACTTTATTGATATTACAGCAGAATCCGGTATTGACTGGCGGCGTGCAGACGGTTTAGCAGGTGAACCACGCCAAGCGATTATTGCCGATTTTGATAATGATGGCTTACAAGATATTTTTATCACTTATGTCGATGATCAACATCGCTTATACAAAAAACTTGGCAATAACCACTTTGAAGATGTCACCGCTAAAGCCGGCTTAGGCGGCAAAAATCTGGCTGGAGGCCCTGCCGTGGCCTTTGATTATGATAATGATGGCTTATTAGATATTTATATTAACTATTTTGGTGATTATATCCACGGCATTCTACCGACCTTAGCGCGGCGCAATACCAATGGCTTGCCCAATAAATTATTTCATAATAATGGCAACTTTGAATTTAGCGATGTCAGCGCCAAGAGTGGCGCCGAAAATTCCGGCTGGGGTCAAGCGGCAACTCATACCGATTTTGACCGCGATGGCTGGCAAGATTTAATTGTCGGCAACGACTTTGGCGTGAATGCCTACTACCGTAACAAGGGCGATGGCAGCTTTGAAAATATCGCCGAAAAATTAGGCACAGGTAAACCCTCATACACCATGAATGTGGGTATTAGTGATTTAAATAAAGACCTGTTCCCCGACATCTATATTTCCAATATCGTCACTATGAACAAAGACGAAAAATATGTTGCGCCCAATCAAGATACCCCCATGAAGCTTAATCCAGAAAAGCTGGCTAATATGCGCGTGGTCGAAGCGAATGATTTATTTATCTCACAAACCAGCAAAGGCGTATTAAACGGCTACAGCCCATCGACCATGGTAGAACGCGGCTATTCTTCAACCGGCTGGTCATGGGGGGCGGACTTTTTTGATGTTGATAATGATGGTGATGACGACTTATATGTCGCTAATGGCATGAATGACTTTAACCTATACAGCACAGAAAACCCTTATTACACCGATCCACTGGATAATCAAACACGCAATGTCCATTTACCCGATAGCAGCAAAGAGTCTAATGTATTTTTTATCAACGCCAATGGCAAACTGCAAAATATGTCAGCGCAAAGCGGTGCTAATATCATTAGTAACTCGCGCAGCGTCGCTTATTTAGATTACGACAATGACGGTGATTTGGATATGCTGCTCAATAATTACCATGAGCCAGCCGTCTTTTATCGCAACAACGCAGAACTTTTAGCTGGCAACTGGCTGAGAATAAAACTCATCGGCGATCCCGCGCAAAAAAGCAACCGTGATGCGATTGGTGCCAGAATAATCGTGACCACCCCCTCTGGCTTACAATTATGGCGCGAAATTCATAGCAGCGTCGGCTATTTAACCATGCACCCTAAACAACAGCATTTTGGTTTAGGTAAGCAAAAAACAGCCAATATAACAATTGAATGGCCCAATGGCCAAAAAACGCAACTTAACAATATTGCCATTAATAAAAGCTATCTGATTTCACAAAAAGATCAAAAACTACAAGTTATCGCTAACAATTAATCGCTTTTTATGTTAATTTTTAGCTTTAATACAGGAGCCGCCGCCATGAACAAAAAACTCTTCGCCCATCGATATTTACTATTCACGACGCTGAGCGCCACTCTTATCGCCTCGCCAGTATGGGCCGCTAAACCTCAGACAACGCCTAATCAAGAGCCCAATAACAACCAATCGGTCAACACCAATTTTGCTACTTTATATGCTTCTGGTAACTCAGTTTTCTGGTCAATACACCCTAGCGTGCATTACGACAGTATCAGCTTAACACTGTCTTCTGGAGATGAGACCTGGGAAACAAGCAGCACCACAGAGCCTGAGGTGACTAACTTGACTGATGGTCATTATAACTATGAATTAGTGGTCACACCCGCACTCGGTGCATCCGTTCGCGCAGAATTAAAAGCCGCCCGCCTAGAAGCGCATGGACAAGATAGCCATGACAAAGTCAAGGCACTTAAAAATCAAGGAAAAATACCGCAACACCGACAAGTACAATCGGGCGCATTTATGATTGTAAACGGACAATTGGCATCACCTGATGCAATCGAAGAATAGGAGCATACAATAATGAATAAATTATTAATCACGTTAGGCCCAGCTCTCTTAGTCTCTGGACTAGCCCAAAGCCCTATGGTTTATGCCGATGTAGTACATGCTGATGACACCATTGTTCAAGGCAGTGTTTGTGCAGGATTTGATTGCGTCAATGGTGAAAACTTTGGTGCAGACACCATAAGACTCAAAGAAAATAATTTACGCATCCACTTTGACGATACCAGTAGCTCAGGGAGTTTTCCAAGTAATGACTGGCGCATTATTGCGAATGATCAAGCCAATGGAGGTCAAAACTATATGGCTATTGAAGATTCTAGCGCAGGGCGTCAGATATTCAGAGTTGATGCAGGCGCGCCCTCTAACGCACTTTACGTTAGGTCTAATGGGTTCGTGGGATTTGGCACCTCTACGCCCGCGCTCAACTTACATACAACAACTGGCAATAGTCCAGGCTTACGACTTGAGCAAGACAGTTCTTCAGGATTTTCAGCACAATCCTGGGATGTGGCCGGTAATGAAACCAATTTCTTCATTCGAGATGTCACTAATGGCAGTAAATTACCATTTAAAATCCAGCCAGGCGCATCTAATAATAGTTTATTTATCGCCTCAGATGGCGATATTGGTTTAGAAACAAGTACACCCGATGGTCAATTAGATGTTGCTCACTCAGCAAACGCCAATAACCACGCATTTTTAATTGATCCAAATAGCAATGTGGGTATCAATATTGATAATGGTTTTATGCCTAATGGTTTGCTTGATGTGCAAACAACGGGGGGTGTTTCACGTTTGACTGTTGCGAGTGATGGGAATGTAGGGGTTGGTACCAGCACGCCAGAACAGCCATTTCATTTAAGCCATCAAGGTACAACTCTTTCTCTATTTGAAAGCTCCGATAATGGTGCTGTTCAAATAAGGATGCGAAGTAATAGCGATAACCGACGCTTCTTAGCAATAGATTCATCTAATATCGTAAAATCGCAAATTGTATTTGGGAATAATGAAATTCAATTAGCCGGACAAACCAGCACAACGAATAAATACGCCACATTTAATGCAACTGGCTTAGTAGTGAATGGTTCAATTTCAACAACGGCAAGTGGCCAAGTTCACCCGGATTATGTTTTTAAAAGCAATTATCAATTAATGTCACTTGCAGACCTAAAATCATTTATTTCTACAAACGAACATCTTCCGGATATTCCATCTGCTGCAGACGTAGCCAAAAATGGTATCGATATTACAAAAATGCAGATCAATCTACTAAAAAAGATAGAAGAACTAACTTTATACACTCTAGAACAACAAAAAACGATAGATGAACTTAAAATAAAACTAAGCTCTCTTGAAGTAAGTAAAAATTAAGTTAATTGTTTAATTGTCGGGTTAAATACATAAGGTACTAACCCGTTTTTTTATCCTCGGAATTATAAAATTACAAAGAAAAAATGAATATAATGAAAGGGGTCAATAGTTATGGAAATAACTTATCAGATGATCAAATAAAAAACAAAGCACATAGAAACTTTGTTGGTGGGCTATGGGATGAAATAGGTAGACTTCAATTTGAATTTATTAAAAATGCTGGTTTAAATCCAAATCATAAGCTTTTAGATATTGGCTGCGGATGCTTAAGAGGTGGCATCCATTTCATTGACTACCTTAATGAGGGGAATTATTATGGCTTAGATATTAATAGTTCTTTAATTGAAGCTGGTAAAATAGAGCTTGAAGAAGCTGGTCTTACAAAAAAGAATCCAAATTTAATTGTCAATGATAGTTTTTTATTTGAGAACTTTAATACAAAATTTGATTTTATGATTTCCATCTCTGTATTCACACACCTCCCCATGAATATCATTATTCGCTGTCTTAAAAATGTTAAATTAACACTAAATCATAATGGGGTATATTATTCAACTTTTTTTCTAGCACCCGAATCTGCTCATTTAGAGCCTTTAAAACATCACCCTGGCGGCATTGTCACAAATTATGACCGAGATCCGTTTCATTATTCCAATGAGGAATTATATTATATGGCAAACTCGGCAGGACTAAATATTCATATCCTTGGAGACTGGGGTCATCCAAGAGACCAAAAAATGGCTGTTTTTTCCTTAAAATAAATAATGCTAAAGAGTTTTGGTTCCAGTGTCATTCAAGCCCTTTAAATTCAAAAAAATCAGAGCAATCCGGCTTTTAACAACGTATCAATACTCTTTAATGTCCTCAACAATCACCCACTAAAGCTAAAGACAAAGGTTGTTGAGTCTTATGTTTCAATAACATTAAACACAAACTTCATAGCATTTTCATGTATATCCCCAAAATATATTGGTTTTCTAATAACTTTATTATAGGGTAGATCACGAATATCCAAATACTCTTGCAAAAAAAGTTTCATTGGATGCTTCGCTCGAGGAACATTAGTTGCAACCCCGCCATGAAACTGATGAAAGGTTGCCTCCCCGAGCAACATGATTGGCTGTATCTGGGGATCCTTAAGAATATTATTCAGAATATCAAAATTCACAAGCCCTCCCCCAGGTGTTTTAAATTTTTCATCAAATCCACCGATTTCAAGTAACTTCTTTTTAGGAGCGCAAAAGCAGTTACTCTCAGGCAAAGGACTAAAAAAACCTTCTTTGGATGATAACGCTAAACAACTAATATTAAACAATTCATATCCGTCTAATTGCCAGTTAACAGTAGCTATATGTTTATCCTCAACCTTCTGATCATAACCTTCTTCAACAGATATTGGCTGCACTTTGCTCCCTATATGCATAGCAATAGTTTGCACAAATGCGTTATGATACAAATTATTAATCTGTATCATTTTTAACAAGATTCCTGGAGATAAAATTCTTGCGCCATCAATTATACAAACCACTTTATCTGCTTTCGCCATATTTATACCAATATTCATTGCTCGGCAAGGAGATGGCCATGATGATTCAACGCACTGGTAATGAAAATTTTTCTGAATAGAAACCACCCATTTTTCATCCAAAGGTTGAGAAGAATTACTGTCAACTACAATAACCTCATAGTCACATTCATGAATACCTTTCTGATAATCTGTAGTTAATGAAAAAAGCGTACGCACAGCTTCTCGCTGCATATTATAAAAATTAACTATAATAGATAATTTAGGCTTCATTGTTTCTTAAGTTAGTTTGATTTCTGTAAATATTATTCATTTTCTCATATAAAAACATTACATCTTCAGGGATATCATGAGAAATTGTATTTTTTTGGTTTTTTAAGCTGGTGTCAAAAAAATTAATATGTTTTATTCTGTTTTTATCAATATTTAAATATCCAAAAGATTTCTCTAGATCCAGTAAATACTTTTCTTTATCTACATTGAAAGATAATAAAGGGAATTGATGTTTTTTCCAATAAGAAAGTAACTTAGTATTATAGGCTTTCCATAATAAGAGGCCGTCAGAAATAGATATTTTATTATTTCTTGCGTTTAACGATGCCGCAACTAATAACGGGTGACGATAAGAGGCTATATATTTGATATTTTTTTCTTGCCAAAAGGGAAGTGTAATAACTGTACGAGGGTCTTTAAAGCCACATAATTGATGTTTTGAAAAAAGAACATTCATTATTCTTTCTCTCTCTAATTCATGTTCATTATTCCAAATAACTTTGTCAGGAGGTGAATCCCAGCTCCCTCCACTATACTCTAAAACTGACTCATTAAGACTCATAATTTCCTTTTTTTCTCTATTTCCTTTTTTATTATGAGGAGCAGATTCAATAACCTCACCAAGAAAAACCCCGGCTTGTTGCAAACATCCTGTTAAACAACTTGTGCCACTGCGGTGCATTCCTAAAATAATTACAAAAGTAGACGCTGATTTCATCAAATTTTTATCCAAAGTTATAACCTGAATCCGTGACAAAATATTTTAACGGAAACAATTTCGTATTTTTAAAGCAAAACGTTTTGCGTGAGGAGTCGTGTATGGATCCGTACGCACGGTTCTGTGGGCAGACGGCAGCTGCGGCGATAAGTGGAACGCCGCATTAACGGCCAATGTTGATGCTTTTGTTAGCAATTAATTTTAATCTGACACTAATATTCATATCGAGAATTTCAAGCACTTCGCCTCGCAAATAAAACATTACCTCTTTGCTTGCATTCGTAACCTTTAGCTTGTAAATCTTTTGATATCTCTGCTGCAGGAGATTTCCCACCTCGTTCAGGACTAACATCAATTGCTATTTTTTCTGGTAACAAACACCCTAACCCTTTGATGACTTCTGGCTCGAATCCTTCAGCTTCAACTTTTAAAAAATCTATTTTTTCTACACCAATGGCTTTCACTAAATCATCTAACCTAGATACCGCAACAACCTCTTGATACTCAATAATTCCATCATCAGGATCAATAAGGGAGTGTTCTACAGCTGAAGTCGAACAATTAAGTTTTAATATGCTAGAGTTGTCGCCTAAAGCGAACCTTACAGCCAAAGCATTATCAAAGTGCTTTAAATTTCTATCTAAACACGAATAATTGTGTGATGACGGTTCAATTGCGACAATTAACCCTGCAGTCTTTGCACAGGCAATCGAAAAGCCGCCAACAAAAGCACCACAGTCAATAATGGTATCCCCAAACTCAACCTGTACAAATCCTTCTAAGGTATATTTATTCAATAACCACTCAGCATATCCACAAGCAATATGTATAAGTTTGATCCGTGGGAGTGGTAGAGGAAAGGAAATTTCGAGATTGTCTTGATCAATAATAATATGGTTATCAAAAATTTCGTATTCAAAATTATGAAGTTCTTCAATCAGGTGACAAAGCGCAAAAAACTTATCAACAGAAATCTCATCAGATTTTGAATCAAGAGAAAATCTAATTTCTCTAAGAAAGCGAAGTATTTCTTGACTATGGGTAGGAAATTTCATTGTTTTCTATAAGAGAGTAATGTTGTCCTTGATGCGTTTAAGCTCATCGACTGAATAACTTGCAAAAGGTTTTTTAGAGACATTAATCATTGGCAACGGTCGTTTAGGATCAATTCCCAGCAAATTATTCTTACTCATCCAGCTAAGTAATTTGGATTGTTCACCTTCGAAGGTGAGGTCGACCTTTATAAAGTTCGAGCTATCCTCAAAAAAAGCGCAAACTTCTTTATTATGCTCCATGTATCTTTCAATAAATATGTTTTCATTACCAAAGGGAGAAGCCTTGCCATATAAATACGAATTAGCGATTCGTAATCGCTTTGTGGGAGCTCTAAGTGCTAAAGTCTTTTGACGAGTTATCCAAACATTTACATCAGAAACATACGTGTGTATAACTTGTACATCGGGGTTGTAATTTGTAATTTCTTTAAAAAGCAAATTAAAGGGAAAGTCATCTGCTGAATCAACTTCTGATGCAATCTTTATTAATTCTTTTATTTTTCCCTCGATTAGTAAATTAAACATTGCTTCGTTATAAGTCGTATACCTTTGACTTTTATCTCTTAGAATTTTTCCAATCGTACTAGTTCCGGTACGATTCCAACCTGTACAAAGATATCTCATTCAAATAACTCCAGTCATTACATGGCGATTTTGCAGAATTCCTGACGATTTCATTTAAAGTATTTTTTAGCTCATAATATCCATAATTTTATTAGCTAGAATATCACCATAAGAGTCGAGCATATTGTTTTTTTTAAGAAACATAATTTTATCTTTAAATTCTCCAATATTGATTCTATAGCTTTGTTTAGAAACGTAAGATTGCTCAAAATGGGAAAAACTTTCGCGCGGTCGGCAATGTTTGTTTGTTGAGGGGTCGAGTTCTTCAAAACACTTTCCCAGGTCAGCGACCTTAATCGCGTCATTAAACAAATAAAACATCCAAAAATAAGGCACTTGCCCTCTGCTTTCTTCCATTTCAAGATAGGCTTTACCTGTATCCTTTCTTGATACTAACTCAGGGTATTTATCTTGATCTGCAGCGGCAACGGGACCAATTTTAATAGGATAATCTCTGTTTTTAAATAAATATGAATAAGTCTCCTTAAGCATAAATTCAACAAGCGGATTTTTAGGCTTGGAGCTAAGGAACCAAGAAACTAACTGTCTATCTGTGCAGTTAATAGGTTGCTTAAAACAAAAAAAAGGTGATTCATCATTAATCTTGAGCCATTTGCTCAAAGGCTCCAAACAAAAAGTTGTTGCATCAACCCAGACCCCTCCCCAATGATAAAGAAGATATAAGCGTAAAAAATCAGTTTTACCCGCAGTTCCAGTTTGGGCGGTAGCATTCTCAAAGCAACTTTGAAAGTTAAAACCGGTTTTTTGTGTACAATTTTCATTATTGAGTAAAATCACCTCATAATCTGGATTCATTTGTTTCCAGTTAGAGTAGCTAATCTTTACAATATCGGGCGCATTTACAATGCCACTATCCCAAAAAAACCAGATTTTTTTTCTGCCTAAAAATGGCTCTTTTGGCAAAAGGTAATCACTTAACTTTAATTTATTCATAAATTTAAATTGACTATTTAGGAAAACAAACGGAGGGGCTGTCAACAACCACTCTTTCAATGATCACTAACTAAAGTTTCGGAGTTCATTTTTTGAATTAAGATATTGAATTGCAATCTCTATTTAACGATTTATAGCTAATAGTTGAATGTATTGACTTTCTTAAACCAGTTTAAAACCATCGCTAACTTATTGATTTTGTTATTTCTGCTTTAATTTCTCGAATACTCCAATCTGTTGAATTTATTTGAGAATTAATAAGTCAAACATCCAACATTAGGTTACCAATAACAATTAATTATGCTAATAATCAATTGGTTATTTTATTAAAATTGCTAAGAATGAACTCCGAAACTTTAGTCACTAACTGTATCCTGAATCCAGGACGAAACATTTTAACGGAAACAATTTCGTATTTTCAAAGCAAAACGTTTTGCAAAAATTAAATTTTACTTCACAAAAACACAAAGCTAACAATCATAATAGGCTATTGTGAGTCATTTTGTCTATCTCTAATGATTAACCAACGGGGCAGAATAACCAAGCCAGCAGACCCTAATACCGCTACCTGTCAATAAACCCTATACATATCAAAATCTTACCATTAAATATCTACTGATAATGGCAGTTAGACATTAAACATTTAGCACCAATCAATGTCATATGAACTACATTTTGTAACAATTGAAAAATAAAATGATTTTTCAAGTTTCTAAGTGACTGTTTTTATGTGATCATATTTTTATGAAAGGGTACTTTTAAAGCATAGTTAATTATTATATTTCATGCACTTAGATGATAATAGGTAGCGGCATTACCAGCAGACCCGATTGTTTTGTACGAAATTACTTGACCACTACAGTTTTTGCGTACCAGGTATCGAAACATCTATCATCGCTCACGTCCTCCAACAAAAGGTAGCCTGAGCGTAAATCCATTAAAACCAGAATAATAAATTCGCCGAAAAAGATTTCATCTAAACCGGCAATAATTTTATGAGGTTGTTTTTTAATCTGTTTTTCGCATAATGACTGAAAGGTGGGAAGCAACGTTTCTATTTGATTCAGTTGCGCTCGCAAGGCTGATACCGATACACCTACATGGGTATCAATCCGAATCATTTTGAAAAACAACGATAATGTATTCGCGCCTACACCTGACTTTAAACCGAAAAAGAATAAAGTAGCAAACACCATTAGCCTTAGCCAAGCACTTCCTGCCTCTGATTCCCACTGCGAAGATTCAGGGTGTTGATCACGTAGCTTTATTGCCTGAGTATGACGGTGCGCGCTACTCTTGGATCGACCAATGGATTCACCCAGTTTTCGAGCAGTTTGTCTACCCTTACTGATGATTTCAACGATAATACTTCTGTTAGCTTCGCGTATTTTCTGTGTCGTTCTGTTTTTTTAGTCATTAACTTTATGATACAAAAATAGCCGAGGCTAGCCTTAATTTTGTTCGATTTTGTCCCGTCTTAAGTGCGTAGCCCAAAAATCCATTGGGTTCTTTAAAGTCTTTACACCAAAGTAGCTTGTTTCTTGCATAATTCTTTTTTGAATTTTAGGAAGCAAATCTACTAACTTCATATTTTGTAAATCTTCAATATAGTTCACTAAATATCCTTTAATATTAATTAAGTAACATAACTTACTACCTATAAACCAAGAGAGAATAGTTCACTGTTTTACCTAGAGCCTATCAACCCGCAAAACAAAATCACTCTCCGCAACCCCCAGGCCAATATCCTGCAATATCTCAGCCAACCACGCAAATCGATCTTCTTTAGCAAGACGCTCTTCGGTTAAGGTTTGATATAAAGCCTGACCTTTTTCTACATCATCCAATAAGGTCAAACGTACCAACATAGCTTGTACCGCTGAATGATCCGGTGTTTTATCAAATAAGGATTGCGCCAAAGTTAGCGCTTCATCAACTCGCTCGACTTGCTCTAAGACCTCACAGTAAGGTAAAACCCTACCTGGATTATCAGGGGCGAGCTCTGCACCTTGCGCAAAATAACTGACACTTTGCTCTAGCTTACCTCTATTACGCAAAAATCGGCCTTTTGCAATCCAAAAGTCTGGGTTATTTTTATTCCTTTCAATCGCGGTATCAAAAAAATACGCCGCCAACGGTAACTCATTGATCGCCTCATAACACTGCCCTAGATGCAAATATAGATAAGGAAACGCCATGCCTAAACTCATCGTCCATTGTAACGCCTCAATCGCTTGCGTCCAAAGTTGCCGTGCCTTTAGCCATAGTGCTAATTCGAGATTCACTTTAGCGGTCGTTTTATGATGTTGCGCGACCCATTGCATAAGATTCTCGGCATCTTGCACATTTTGCCATTGTCCATTGGCGCGCACTTTTACAAAGAGTTTAATCAAAGTTTCTTCGGATTCCGCAGAATCTAGCTGCGCAATAAAGTCATTGATGCTTATGCCATGCAACAATTGTTTTTGTACCGGTAGCTTCCGCCTTGCTTCTGCAAGCTTATCCTTAACGGCAATATTGATAGGCGTTGATTCATCTTTCAGCCAAATTGGCGCTTCATTTTCAACTCTAAAATAAGCGACTTTTAATAGATTTTCCCATAAGTCATCGAGTTGTTGGCGCAGACCATCCGAAAGCATTGACGCAACACGAGAGCTGGCATGATCGCGCAGCAATGATGGCTCAAATGGTCGCGTAGTGGAGACATCTAGATCAAGACCAAAACGTGTATTCAAGGTAGTAATAAGCGGATTATCGGCAAATAAAGATCGCTGCGTAAGCACTAGACATTGTTCAGGATTTTGCTCTACAAACATAAGTAAGCGCTGATTATAAGCTAACCACATGCGCGCGGCTAAGTCTGGCTGCTGCCAAAACTTCAAATCTATTGGGTTTTGTTTTAATCCGTGTGCTAGGTTGCGACTATGACGATGTAACAGTGATTCAATGGCGCTAGACCAATGCCGAATCAATAATAAATAACTACCACGCTGGCCAAGCACTTGCTGCCATGCATTCAAAAACAACAAGGCGCGAGGGTCTTTAAATCCCCAGTTACCTGAGCATTGATCCCGCAGCTGTATATAGCGCACCATGTCTGCATTTGAATTCTTTGATAAATTGACTTCACCATGATATTGCCAACTTGTTGCACATTGCGTTAATAAGCGATCATGTAATTGCACCACAGGCCAGTCTTCATAATGCCCTGCTACGTTAGAAATACCACCCCCCATCAAATGAACACCCATTGCTAAGCCGGCATTATCTAAATAGCGAGCGGTTACAGAAGTTGCGCTCCGATGAAAGCCAGAGCAAATAAGGATTTTCTTTTGTGGTGGTTGGAACATGTTTTATCCTAGGATGAATCTATTAGCCCGTCATTCTTTTATTAATCATATTTGAAATTTTTTTATTCAAAAATCAGACAAATACGCTAATAAAATAGTATATATTAGTTTGGTATTGTATCATTTTAAGCTAATTTTATTACGACTTTACTTGAGCTTAACAGATGTAAATTATGGTCTGTTGATGCTAGGCTAAAAACACTTATCTCACTGTCTTAGGGGCGCCGATTATGTCATTACCCACTGATCATATTATCCAGCAAATTATTTTACTCGCAACAGGTGCTCCAAGCTCAAGCCCAATCAGAAATGAACTCAATGATCTTTATCAGCAATCAGGAGATTGGCGCTTAGTAGCAGCCTTGGTTGATGAGTATATGGGGCAACTCAGCTCGCAGAATAGCCTAGGCATTACTGGAATTATTCAAGCGATTGCTAATAACGGCTTTAGTCTAAAATTAAGCATTGAGGAAAGCCAGCAACTTGTTGATGAATTAATACAACAAGGCATAGATTCATGGTCAAAATTATTTACCTTCATCATTACGGAAGTTGATGGTGAGCTAGGAGAACGTCTCGATAATCGCGCAACATCAGCTAATATTTTTACTGATGTGTTACAGCAGTTAAATAAAAATGTTGATTATAACGGCTCACAAGCAATCAATGCTGCAAAGGAATGGATTTCAGGGATAGGAGCCAGCCTAGAATCAGTAACTGCAGCTAACCACGCCGTACAAGATTTAATTGCGCGTTTTCACTCTGGCGAAGTAATAAACACAGCGATTGATGGCTATATCGCGGGAGCAACGGTATTTATCGATATCAACGGTGATGGCATTCAAAACGCAGATGAACCGAGCACAATAACGGATGCATTAGGAAATTTTAGATTTTCGGGTACATTACCTGAAGGACAAATTGTCAGTATCGGTGGAACTGATATTACTACTGACCAGCCATTCCTTGGCGTACTAACTGCTCCCTCTGGATCAACAACAATAACACCACTAACAACACTGATTAACGCACTGATAAAAAGTGGTCAAGCCACAAATACTGATACAGCAGAAAGCCTTTTGTTTGCTGCATTTGGTATTCCGCGCGTTGATTTATCAACCTTTGATCCAATTAATGTTGCACTAAATACTAATGCGAGCAATGAAGATAAGGCCATTGCTATTAAGCTACAAGCACTTACCGCACAAATCATAAATGTGATGCTGGTAACAACTGAGCTAATAAACGAAGGTAATGCGTCAGGGGGCATTATTTCCCAATTTGCGATTGATAGTCTTTTAAGCTCTATCGTAAGCGCAAGTGAAAATAATCAAACGCTTGATTTAAGCAACCAGCAAACAATAAGCTCTTTAATTACTACAGCAGCTACAAGTGCAGGCATTACTCAGGATATAGCTACGCTTGCAGCACAATCAGCAACGGTATTGAACGATATTAATTCGCGCATACAAGCCGCTACAGAAAATTTTAATAATGGTGATTCTAATATCCAAACGACGCTCTCGGATATCTTTAAATTACAAACACTCACTCAAACGGAAATCATCACCGCAATCAACACGACCGAACAAAGTGGCAACTTAAATTCAGTCATAAGCCGTTTTACAGGCAACAACCTTTCAAACAATCTTGATGTTATCCAGCTGGGGCCTTTGAACGCAAGCAATAATAGCAATGATGGTAGTGACTTAACTAACCCGCCTGCACCGCCTGCACCTCCTACACCTCCTACACCTGATACGCAAGCACCCTATTTGCTCAGCATCACTGCGCTCGACCAAACATATAAAGTCATTGAAACCATCACAATAAGCATTAACTACAACGAAATAGTCATAGTTAATACGACTAATGGAATGCCTAGCTTAACATTGAGCAATGCTACCACTGCTGATTATGTTTCCGGCTCAGGCTCTAGCGCTCTGAATTTTAACTATATAGTATCTGAAGGGGATACAGATACTAACGACCTTGATGTCATGGCTATTGAGCTCAATGGAGGAACGATAAAAGATACCGCAGGAAACAATGCATTAACTACTTTAGGTAGCATTGACTTAGCAACCAATAATTCAGTCGTTGTTGATGCCAACTCGCCTGAGATTACCAGCGTTACGGTTGCGGATGATACCTATAAAGTGGGTGACAGCGTCGCCGTAACCCTGACGGCAAGCAATAATGAAACCGGCTTAAGCTTAAGCAGTGCGAGCTTTAACGGCCAGACCCTGACCGGCTTTACCGATAACAGCGATGGCACTTACAGCGCGACCTATACCGTAGTCGAAGGCGATGCCGA
>JAIPFI010000051.1 GCA_021736705.1 Methylococcaceae bacterium
GGAAAGCACTTCAACCACGCCATCTTGCATATTAACCACGGAAACATCAAAGGTTCCACCGCCCAAATCATAAACCAGAACTTTTTTTGCTTCAGCTTGCATAGCGCCATATGCCAATGCCGCAGCCGTCGGTTCGTTAATCATGCGCACCACGTCTAATCCGGCAATTTCACCCGCTTCTCGCGTTGCTTGACGCTGCGCATCAGAGAAATAGGCCGGCACGGTAATCACAGCTTTAGTGACTGCTTGGCCTAGATATTGTTCAGCAATGCCTTTTAATCGGGTAAGAATAATCGCAGAAATTTCCTGCGGTGTATAAGCTTGATCAGCCAATACCACTTGCGTATCTTGCCCCATTAAACGCTTAATAGATTTAATGGTTCGCTCTGGATAAACCAAGTATTGATTACGTGCCGTTTCACCGACAATAATTTGACCAGCGTCATCAATACCGACAAAAGAGGCCAGCATTTTTTTGTCGCCATCTTTAATAACGGTGACTTTAGCTTGCTCGACAATTGATACTTCTGAGTTGGTCGTACCTAAATCTATACCAATAATAACTTCGTTCATTTGCTTATCCACGGTTAATTTTGTTTACTTTAACTTCTGCTAAACGCAGCACCTGACCTTTAAATAAAAATCCTTTACGCAATTCTTGTAACACAATGCCATTTTCTTGGCCTGCATCCTGTTCAGTTTCTACCGCGCTCATAGTCACTGGATCAAGACGCTGACCAACACAATCGATCACTCTTACCTGATGTTCTGATAATAATTGCTCGAAGCGCTTTAGAGTCATCACCTGCCCTTCTTTAAAACGCTCAATAAAGTGCACGTCTTTTGGTCGGGACTTTTTAAACAGGCGATTGACTGGCTGATAATTTTGTAAAACCTCGACCCCAGTATTCAAGCGATCATACATATCGACCATTTGTAATAGCATGGTGCGCATCAGTTTCTCTTGCTGCTGCTCTAGGCGTTGTCCATAAGCAACTAACTCAGCGGCTAAGGCTTTGTTATCATCTTGTACTGTGGTCAATGCTGAACTAAGCGTGTCCAGTGTATTTTTAAATTGCCGCGCTTCCGCCTTTACTTCAGTTTTTAATCCTGTCATTTCACTGAATAAGCTATGTAAATCGGGTTGTTGCTGAATAGCAAAAACATCCGGATTGTTTTGCTCCAGATACTTTTGGAAATCGTTCAATAATTCGCTTTTCTGTGCTTCTGTGTTCATTATTTTTCAGGGGTAGCAGTGGCATTTAAAAGCGTAGCATCATCAACACTAACGCGTAACAGTTGATTAACAGCTTCAGCGCTAAAATTGGCAAGCTGCTCAGTCTGTAAGGCCTGATCAATCAAAGTATCGAAATTGGCTTTAGGCAACATAAACAGCGCATGCATGACTCGACTTTTATGATCTTTAATCGCACTATAAGCATTGTGAATTAACTGGAATTTTTCTTGATTACGATCGGGCGGATTATCTTTTACTAAGCGCAAATAAGCCTGTTTAATTTCAACATCACTTGCTGTTGTTGCAACCTCTAAGATTTCATAAGCTGTGTTCATAAAAGTACCTAATTAAAAAGGAAAAGAGCCAGTATTTTTACCAACACCGTAACATTCAAGGACATCATCAATACTGACATCAATATTAATACCTAATTTATCAGCGGCTTTAACAATCATCAATGCAGAAAATAGATCAGGGTCTTGCATAATGGCTAACATAATATTTTGATTCTTGCCGACAATGTCCATCAAATCCATAACTGCCTGCTCAACACTGGTCTTTTTAGATAAGGATTCAATGGTTTTATCTAGCTTGATAAATATTTCATCGGGAAGATGACCAAACAACTCCTCTATGCGCTCTATTTCTTCCTCGTCATCATCGTCCATGCCAAATAAACTATCAAGAAAACCCATTCCACGCTGAGGGTGTACTTGATAATATCGGTTCAGCAGTTTTTCCAGTAACATTCCCGCCTGAAAATCTTTACTCTGCATCGCCTGCTCATGATAATGCTGCAAGCTCATTACCTCCCTAAAGGTACAATCCTCTGGTTTACCATTATTATCCGCATAGACGCGATAATACATCCAGATAGGTTTTTTCCATTGAGCTAAAGCCAGTTTGGCACAATGGCGTAATAATTCAAAATGCTTAAGTTTTTCTAATATTTTGCACAAGCTGAGCAAAATAGGTTCTGCAAAATTCTGACTTGTTATTGCTTTTTTCAGTGGCGCTTTAACTTTTTCTAATGCCTTATGTATTTGTTCGTCATTATCAGCCTCATTGTTCACCCTCTCTAGCAGTTGCATAAACTGGGTTAATTCTGACTCCGAAAGCAAATGATCTTTCGCTGGTGGTAAGGCACGTAAAATGGTGGCGACAGGCACGCCCACAGACAAGGCCTCCATGCTGGCATGAAAATGTATATTAACTGGATCTGCATGCAAGTTAGCTAAGGCATCAATAATCAATTGCAAACCCTGCACCTTATCTTCATTAGCGTAGCAAAAAAATGCACGTAATAATTGGGTTTGCTTAGCATAAGCTTTACCAATATTTAACGCTTCCGCCAGTTTAATTTCCTTTTCTACCAAATGATAAGATTTTTCACGCATCAATCGACGTGCATGCGCTAAATGACTAGAAAACAAAGTTTGTTTGGCAAAAGTATTCAGCGGGTCGATTTTTAATATTATCGTCGCATATTGACTGGCTTTTTTATACGTTTTATTGCGCGTTGCTTCACGCACAGCCTGCATAAGCACATCAATATCTTGTGGGAATTTTTCCAGCGTTTTAGACAACCATAACTTATAATCCTTAGCGGCCTCGGCTTGCTGGTAATAACTCAAAATCTGCAAATAAATATCACGATCCTCAGCATCATATTGCAAACTTTCAATCAATAGCTCAGTTTGCTCCGCAGGCTCTTCTCGCTTACTAAGGTGCCGTAATATCAGCGCTATTTTTAAACCGTTTGCCTCAATGCGTTGACCAATTAACTCTTTAATACACAGACGCCAATAATATTCAGCATCGTAAGTATTGTCGTCACGCTCACACAATAAGGCTTTCATGCGATTCTCTTCAAACTCATCAACGGCACCAAAATTCTTGGTAAAATCTTTATGCCCTGCCGAATAATTAGCTAAAAGTTGCTGACAATAATTTTTTGCTAATTCAGTGCCATATAAAGATTGGTACTGAATCGCCATATTAAACTTTACCTTATCCGACAAATGCTCATGCTGACGTGTCAAATGCTCCAGAAACTCAATCTGCGTTTTATTAAAACCTTTGATATGAGAGATAATATTGCGCTGCGTGTGATTAAGCTCGACTAGCGCTTTCGCCAATTCAGCCCCGTCAAAAGTACTCACTAACAATAACCGCACAAAGCCCGAATACGCTGAATTTTCCGGAACCTTAGCTAACAATGCTTGTGCCTGTTCCACTGAATTTGGCAAAGTGATCAAAGCATTTAGCACCGTCCGTAAATCCTTAAAAGCCGAGCGATACGGTAATTGCTTTAAGCTCTCGTCTAGCGTTGCTTGATCATTATCTTGATAAGCCTGTAATGCGGTTTTCGCTCGCTGCAAGTGCGCAATAAAAGCAGATTCTTGCGGTAAATCGATAGCAAATTCAGGATATTCAGTTAGTGCTAACAACCCTAATACCGATGCGAGTGCAGGATATTCTTTATCTAGTTGTTGCGCCGATAATTGCCGAATATTTTCCGCAATACTCGCCTTATTTTTACTCAAAATAAGCCAAATAATATATTGGTCATAAGCGGCATAAGGCGACTGTGCATGTTGGCGATGATTCTCCCACAACACCACCGCCTCTTTAAACATGCCTTTTGCAGCCAAAGCAGAAGCACGGCGTACATAACAGTAGGCTAATTTCTCATGCCATTCCTTGTTATCAGAATCCTGTAATAATTTCTTATAAAGCCCAATCGCCTCTTTATATTTACTAGCACTTAACTGCACCTGAGCTTGCTTCTCAAGATTATCTAAATCCGTTGGAGTTACTGTACGTTTCTTGTTCATACGCTTTTTACTAGAATTAAAAATAGAATTTTGAGTATTATAATTCATTCAAGGATAAATATAGATACCTACCTTCTTTCTTGCGGTGTAAAACTGCCAAGAAATTCGCCATATCCAGCGGACTGAAGTTCTTCTTCAGGGATAAAACGCAACGCCGCTGAATTAATACAGTACCGAAGTCCTGTTGGTTGCGGTCCATCTTTAAAAACATGGCCTAAGTGTGAATTTGCATATTTACTGCGGACTTCAGTTCTAGGGTACAGTAAGTAATAATCGGTTTTTTCAGTTATATATTCAGCCTTCAAAGGTTTGGTAAAGCTTGGCCAGCCAGTTCCTGAGTTATATTTATCTGCGGATGAAAAGAGAGGCTCCCCACTAACAATATCGACATACAAACCTGTTCTTTTTTCATCCCAAAAGCTATTTTTAAACGCTTGTTCAGTCGCATCTTCTTGAGTGACTTGATATTGGATGGGGGTTAGTTTCTTACGTAAGACTTCATCAGAAGGCTTGCTGTATTTATGCTTGGAGGATGGCTTGAGTTTCAAGTCGTCCCCCCAAATTTTAGTTAAATATTGATCTCTACCAGAGTTGTAACGGTAATATTTATAACGGAGCGGATTTTTTTTATAATAATCTTGGTGATAATCTTCTGCAGCATAAAAATTCTTAAACGGAACAATCTCAATCGTTATGGGTTTATCAAATCGTCCCGACGCTTGAAGGGTTTGTTTTGAGTATTCTGCTTGCTGCCGCTGCTCTTCATCATGATAAAAAATAATGGGACGATAATGTTTTCCTCTATCAACAAACTGACCCTCACTGTCAGTGGGATTGATTTGTCGCCAGAAAGCTTGCAATAAATCAGCATAATCAATAATTTTAGCGTCGTAATAGACCTGAACAGCTTCAACATGCCCTGTATTACCTGCAGATGCTTGCTTGTAGCTAGGATTCACGACATGACCACCACTGAAACCAGAAATAACCTGATAGACACCGGGGACTTTTTCAAAATCTGATTCTACACACCAGAAACAACCGCCAGCAAAAGTCGCGATAGATAGCTCTGATTCGGCTATTAATTGAGCAGGTTGCCTAGATTCAGCACACGCTAAAAAGAGCAAACAACAGCTGAGAAGAGTGATAAATAATGAAAGTCGGATTTTCATAGCAAATTACCTTGTTAATTTAAACAATATATTAAATATTGTCATAGTGGAACATCCAATGCTTAAGTCGGGAAAGTGTAACTTTTCATTACTGTGGGGTAAAAATCGTCATCCCCGAGTTCTTTTATCGAGGATCTATTGCTGCAACCTAGATTCCTGCTAACAGCATGCAGGAATGACGAATTTTGGTATTGCTCAGCGCCTGTGATTAATGAGAAGTTACGGGAAAGTCATCCTTAATTCTATTTTATATCAGACACGCGATGCTGAATTTTAAATAACGTGAAGACACAGTATTAACGCGCTTAAGGTTACACTTCCCACCGTCATCTTTATGCAGGAGAAGAGTCATGTCAATGGAAGGCTTTGTCATTTAGAATCAATAGAGTCATAGCCTAAGCTGCCCACCATAAAATAACCAGACAAAACAATAAGATATTTCAGTTTTTAATTTAATTAATGCCAAAGAGGCGTTAACATGAAATTTGTTTCCAGAAGATATGTGAATAGCTTAGGAATGTGCATGAAATAATGTCTTCATCTTAGGAGCGCAGGCAGCTTGCCTGCGAAAGGCAGACGAGCCGTCTGCGCTCCCACAAAAAAATTAGTTGTCGAAGTTATTTTGTGTTCATTCCTTAGCCTTACGACTTAAATTCAGGAATTTAAAAAGGGTAAATATTCAGACACCGCCCTAGAAAACCCAGTCATTCCTGCATGCTGTTAGCAGGAATCTATACTCAGCATGGATTCCCGATTAAACACTTCGGGAATGACGATATTTTTATAAGGGGTCTGTGAATAGGGCTACGCATTTAAAGCGGGACAAATCACTGGAGTGACACGCTTTAGCTATTTCCGAAACAGCAATAGCTAAAGCTATTGCACTCCTGACTTCTGTTTTCAAAATTTCTGTCCCACCTTAAGTTGGTAGCTTATTATGCGTCACTATATACTCGTTCGCACCCTCAATACGCCTACTTAACAAACGAGGCTTTCTACTTAGCTGGGACATTAGCTATAATACTTAAGGGCGTGACTTCAGCCCGTCTTTAAGAGCAAGCGATGGCATTAGCGAAACTAAAGACACGTGCCCTACAAAAATGTTAATAAGCTCCACTTTAAGCGGATAGTCTAAATCTTTATGCCTAACATGTATCCCGCCTTAAAATGGAAGCCACACACTGCAAATCAAATATTCAAACTTACTTTTGAATAAAAGTAGGATATATTTTTTTCAATCGCATCAACACAAAATAAAAGGCTGATTTTGCTATGAGTTCAATCGATATTTTTCCATGGAATGACAATTTCAATACTGGCATCCCTTTGATTGATGAACAACATAAAAAGCTAGCTAACTTACTTAACTTATTGGCAAGTCACGTTGCTTTTAATTCCAGTATCCCGGCACTCGACGTTATATTTGATGAACTGGCAGAATATGCTGTTTATCACTTTGAAAGTGAAGAAAAAATCTGGCATGACTATATGCCAGAAGATCCATTTGAGAGCGACCACCTTAAATTTCATAGTAGTTTCCTGAGTGAAGTACTTAGGCTAAAAAACGAAGAAAATACGAAACCTAGTAATCAGGTGATTGAAGAAATTCTCGCATTTTTAACCCGCTGGCTAGCTGCGCATATTTTAGAAAGCGACCGTGCCATGGCCATGGTTGTAATTGCAATGCAATCCGGCATGTCGTTAGAAATGGCCAAAGAACACGCAACCGAACAAATGAGAGGAACGACAAGGGTCTTAATTGACATCATTCTTTCAATCTATGAAAGTCTCTCTACCAATACATTGCATTTGATGCGAGAGATTGCTGAACAAAAAAGACTGACCCTATTGATCAACGATCAAGAGCGACATTTTGAGACATTACTTGCAACAGCACCCGTTGGCGTATTTGAATCCGATATTAATGGCCAATGTATTTATATCAATGCGCGATGGTCAGAAATCACAGGACTGTCACTTGAAGATGCAATAGGAGATGGCTGGACACATGCCCTGCCACCTGAAGATAAAAACAAAGTTTATGCAGAGTGGAGCGCCTCAGTAACAGAAAACAGACCATTTCATCTTGAATATCGCTTTCTAAAACCCAGTGGTGAAGTTGTTTGGGTACTTGGCGAGTCAGCTAGTTTTAAGTATCAATCGAATGATGAATCAACTTACGTAGGCACTATTACCAACATTACCGAACGCAAATTAGCAGAAGAAAATTTACGGAAAGAATCCGAAAAGAACCTAGCTTTTTTACGCAATGCGAGTGACGGTATTCATATTATTGATGTCGCTGGTCGCGTTATCGAAGCCAGTGATTCATTTTGTAATATGCTCGGCTACAGCCGAGAAGAAATTATCGGAATGAATATTGCTCAATGGGATGTTGGATTTGCCAACACTAAAGAGCTATTAACTCAAGTCAGAAAGCAGTTCCAGCATACCGAACATAGTCAATTTGAGACGCTTCATAGACGCAAAAATGGTGACATCTTCCACGCTGAAGTTAGCTGCCATCGCCTTGAACTAGATGATCATCAATTACTCTTTAATTCGTCTAGAGACATTTCTGACCGCAAAAAAATAGAGCATGCCTTGCAAAGTAGCGCCGCACATTTACACACGATGATAGAAAATGAGCCAGAATGCATTAAAACAGTCGATGCCCAAGGCAGCTTAGTAGAAATGAACCCGGCAGGACTGGCCATGATTGAAGCTGATTCGCTAGCCGAAGTAGTGGGTTTGCCAGTTAAAAATCTCGTCACTCCAGAATACCAAAGTGCTTTTACCGAAATGCATAAACGAGTAATAGCCGGTGAAAAAATACAACTGGAGTTTGAGATTATTGGACTCAAAGGCGGGCATCGCTGGATGGAAACACATGCAGTACCTATTCAAGAAAATGGCGTCACCCTGCATTTGGCTGTCACACGCGACATTACAGCACGAAAAATAGCAGAAGAGAGTATTCAATCAGCATCACTGTATGCCCGCAGTCTGATTGAAGCAAGCTTAGACCCTCTAGTGACCATCAGTGCCGATGGTAAAATAACCGATGCCAATACCGCAACAGAGAAGATGACCGGGGTAGATCGAGCGCAACTCATTGGTAGTAACTTCGCTGATTATTGCACAGAACCCGAGCGGGCACATGTAGTCTACCAGCAAGTATTTGCAAAAGGCTCAGTAACAGATTACCCACTTACAATACATCCTGTTTCAGGAAAAACTATAGACGTACTTTATAACGCTAGCGCTTACCGTGATAACAAAGGGAATATCATTGGTGTCTTTGCGGCAGCTCGAGATATTACCGAGCGAAAAGCCGCTGAAAACGAACTTCGAATCGCTGCGACTGCTTTTGAAGCACAAGAAGGAATGATGGTAACCAATGCTAACAACATCATTCTGCGTGTCAATAATGCCTTTACAGCGATTACAGGCTACACAAGCAAAGAAGCCATTGGTCAAACACCCAGACTTTTAAGTTCAGGCCGCCAAGATAAATATTTCTACAAAGACATGTGGAGCCAAATTAACCAGACAGGTCGCTGGCAAGGTGAAATTTTGAATCGTCGTAAAAATGGTGATATTTATCCAGAACATCTTACGATCACTGCCGTAAAGGATTCGCATGGCACAATCACCAACTATGTAGGAACACACACTGACATTACAGAAAGTAAAGCTGCCTCAGATGAAATCAAAAACTTGGCTTTTTATGATCCGCTGACACAATTACCCAATCGCCGACTGTTGCTTGATAGATTAAAACAAGCACAAGCTTTTAGTGCACGTAGCGACCAAAAAGGCGCGCTGCTGTTTCTTGACCTTGATCATTTTAAAACGCTCAATGATACGCGCGGTCACGATGTGGGGGACTTACTATTGCAACAAGTAGCCAGTCGTTTAAGTCAATGTGTACGCGAAGGTGATACCGTGGCTCGTTTAGGCGGCGATGAATTCGTGGTATTATTAGAAAACTTAAGTGAGCAAACTTTGGCAGCGGCGGCTCAGACTAAAGTGATCGGCAATAAAGTACTCGCATCACTTAATATGCCTTATCAACTTAATGAAAATATACACTACAGCACCTCAAGCATGGGTGCTGCAATATTTAACGCCCACGAACAATCATTAGATACCATATTGAAGCAAGCAGACATTGCTATGTATCAGGCCAAAGAATCTGGTCGCAATGCGTTGCAATTTTTCGATCCCAAGATGCAAGAAGCCATTACTTTCCGTGCCGATCTTGAGTGCGAATTACGTAAAGCAATAGTGTTAAAACAATTTCAACTGCATTATCAAATTCAAGTCAATAATGAAAACCAAGCGTCAGGGGCAGAAACTTTAATTCGCTGGCAACACCCAAAACGAGGCATGATTTCGCCATTCCACTTCATCTCTCTGGCAGAAGAAACAGGGCTAATACTTACCATTGGACAGTGGGTATTAGATACAGCGTGTATGCAACTCAGCTTATGGCAGAAAAATCCACTAATGCGCGACCTCTCATTGTCCGTTAATGTCAGCGCCAAGCAATTTCTGCAAACAGATTTTGTGGAAACGGTAAATGCAACGGTACAACGTCACCGTATAAATCCGGCACGACTCAAACTAGAATTAACCGAAAGTATGTTAGTCAATAATATCGAAACGGTAATAACCCGCATGAAAGTACTGAATGCTACTGGCATCCGATTTGAACTGGATGATTTTGGTACAGGTTACTCATCACTACAATATCTGAAAAAATTACCGATAGATCAACTAAAAATTGACCAATCATTTGTACGCGACCTCGCCACTGACTCAAGTGACAAAGCGATTGTACGCACCATTATCCTAATGGCACACAGTTTAGATATCAACGTCATTGCCGAAGGAGTAGAAACAGTAGAGCAGCAACAGTTTCTGATGGCTCATGGCTGTATGCATTTTCAAGGTTATTTATTTAGCAAACCAATACCTATTGATGAATTTGAGGATTTGCTTAGAAAAAATAATTTGAACTAAGGAATGTGCATGAAATAATGTCTTCATCTTAGGAGCGCAGGCAGCTTGCCTGCGAAAGGCAGACGAGCCGTCTGCGCTCCCACAAAAAAATTAGTTGTCGAAGTTATTTTGTGCTCATTCCTTATCTGAAAAAAACAGGAATTAACGCTCATTATATTGACTTTAAGCATAGGAAATTAACTCCATTCATGAACATAAATTCGCGGATTATTTTATTCTACGCAAAAGTTCTTTAAAAGGCGTGAAGTCCTTTAACGGCAACAACATAGGATCCTTGGCAATTTCATCACGATAGGTTTCCACCCTAACAAACGCCTCGGATAAAAAGCGCACAGCCTCGTCGAAATGCCCCATTACCGTGTAAGCACAGGCAAGCTGATAAAAAGCATGGCCGTTATCAGGATCAATCTTCAATGCCTGATGGCATAAATTAGCCGCCCACTGAGGTTCACCTAGCTCAAGCACAGCATCGGCTTTGTAAGTCAAGGCCTCACAATCATCTACATTGAGCTTCAGTATATGATCATAAATAGCAATTCTGTTGGCAGGATTGGTATCCTGCCCCGCGCGCAGCCAAAGCGATTGCATTTCTCGGGTTAACTCTATTTCCTCGCGGTTTTGTTCAATGTGCTGGGTTTTTTGGTTGAGTTGCTGCTCAATAATAGCTAAACGCTGTTCATATTCATTGACAAGTTCCGAGATTTTTTCATCGGCCAATAATTGAACACGTTCTTTCATATCCTTGATAGAGGTCCAGCCTACTAATAATAAAATAGAGGTAGTGCCAGCAATCAAATAGAAAAAATAAGTGATTGCATTCGTAGCATAACTTACCCCTCTATCTACAGAGGTTAACTCCCGATCTATAATTTGCTGGAGCAGCTCATTTTTTTGCGCCGCCATATCGGTTCGTAACTGTTTTAATTCATCGAGCATGTAGCGCTCAATAAAAGGACTATACAAAGGCTTTTCCAATGACTCTAGCTGTTGATTGGGATCTTTTTTTTCAGCGGGCTGACTCATGGCGAGAAATGGCAGCCATGCCATTAACAATAATATTATGAGGCGAGGCATATTGCGCGTCCATGATCATGTACTTCAATCAAGCAACTATGCAAGCTTTTGATGGCTCGTTCATAATCATCAACCTTGATAATAAACTGCATATTCACTTGCCGCATAGATTGATGCATGGCCAATATACTAATATTCTGGCTAGCTAAGGCTCCCACGGCTTTTGCCAGAATCCCCGGTATCTGCATATCGCTGCCGATTGCCGAAACGATAGCTATTTTTTGCTGATCGATTTCCGATTCGGGAAATACCTCTTCGAGCTCTCGGTGAATCCTTTCCATCGTTTTCAGATTGGTGGACAGATAATGGGTAATGGTGTTGGCATTAATATCCTTGGCAATGATGTTAACCTTGAAACGACGTATCACTGCTAGGGTTTCTTGGTCATACCTATCGATATTGCCCACCATGTCCTGATCGAAAATCTCCAGCGCATAGGTGCCTTTGCAACCCGCGATAATTTCTACGCACGGAACATTGCTGATATAGTCGCCGGTAATCAGTGTACCGCTATGATCTGGCTCAAAGGTGTTTTTTATGCGTAAGGGAATATTGTTCTGGCGCAGACCCTTGGCGGCTTTAGGATGTATTGCTTCCATGCCAAGGTTGGCTAACTGATCAGCAACGTCATAGTTAGTACGCCCAATGGGGACGGTGTTAGCTTCACCAACAATCCGTGGATCGGCGCTACTCAGATGAAACTCTTTATGAATGACGGCTTCCTGAGCTTGGCTTAATACCGCAATTCTGCTGAATGTCATTTCACTGTAGCCTCTATCGAAACTGGACATCAAACCCTCTTCGCTATGGGCATAGCCGGTGACAATGGGCAATTGTGTATTGAGATCAAGCCCGTTAAATGCCAACTGAATGCGCTCATCTAAGGGTAAGTGCTGAGTTGATTTCCAACCTGTTAAGTCAATAAAGCAAGAGTTAACTCCGTCGCGTTTTAGCAGTTGCGCCATATTCCAAGCGCTATGAACTTCGCCGATACTGGCTAGCATTTCCCTGACTGTTGCCAAATGCGAATCTAAGGCAAAATGGCCATGCTGACAAAGATTGTGCAGATCCGTTAAGCTACTCTCGGCATCATCTAGTCGTTCGCTGATAAAGGCATTGGCTTGTTCCAGTAATTCCCCGCCTTCAAAGAGCGAGGCATTAATGTCTTGCATGCTTACCTTTAAAGCCTGCAGTGCTTGCTGCCAGCCCTTATCATCGTCATTGTTGGCAAACAAGGAAAAAACGCCGGGCTGCCCTGTTTTTTTATGCTCGAGTAAATCATTAGTGATACCGGCATAAGCAGAAACAACAAAGATTCGTTGATAGGGCTTATTGCTCCGTGTGGGCTTGAAAATAATATTGTCGCGTACTGCGGCATAATTGCTCATTGACGTGCCGCCAATTTTTTCTACACTATGAAAATTCATTTTGGTATTGTTTGGGTTCTCTTGATGCATATTGCTCATAATTGTGTTTCGGCTCGGCTATTAATCGAAGGCTAAAGGGGCTGGTCTTTTATTTAATAGCAGGCATTCATTTTGTACTTACAAGGTTTATAGCTTGTGTTTTTAATTGCATTAAAATACCCTTTTTCTTAAAAATGACAGGCACATAAAATACCGACAAGCCAACAATAATACCGATCATTCCCTCATAGATAACAGCATGCCAGCCCATATATCGCCATAAAATCGCGACACCTAAACCTGCAAACATGGCGCATAGACTTCTGTTTTGACTTGGTTTTTTCCCCAGACATAAAACCATCAACAAAGGCGCAAAAGCACTGGCTAAACTAGACCAAGCCATAATCACTAAACTGAAAACACTCTGACTATTAAGTAATGCCCATACTAAAGCAGCCATGGTAATTGCAACCGTAGTGCCTTTCAGTAAGTGAGTACTTTCAATTTTATGCGGCAATAAATCATGAGTGATGGCAGCTGAACAACTTAATATTAACGAGTCAGCTGTAGACATAGTGGCAGCAAAAATGCCTGCGAGAATTAAACCGATAAAAGTGGGTGATAATAACTGCAGTGCCATGGTCGGGAGTGCTAATTCAGCATCGAATGTTCCCGTATCGACCAAATAGATGCGCGACAATAAGCCTATCCCCGTTGCCATACAATAAAAAATAAGATACCAACTGTAATACCATAATCTCGCTTGACGCATTTTGCTGGCATCGTTTAAGGCCATAAAACGCACCATCACATGGGGCTGCCCTATGACTGATAAACCTGCAAACATCCAGCTAATAGCAAATAAAATACCGCCGGCCAAGCCAGGTAATGCTAAATCTTTGGGAAACCAATCCATAAAGCCGTCAATAGCACTCATTTGGTCAAGCGCGCTAGAAAAGCCACCTAGTGAGCTAATAGCCGTTACCAATAATAAGCCCATGGAAAATATCATCACCACAGATTGCGCCGCATCTGTCCAAATTGATGCGCGTATGCCACCCGCAAAACAATACAGCACCACCATAATGCTACCTAATACCGCACCAGCCCACAGTGGCCAGTCAAATAGGACATGCAGTGCTTTGCTGCCTGCGACTAATTGCGCACTGGCATAAGCTAATAAAAAAAACAGTGAAATAAGCGCAATGACTCGCTGTAATACCTTATATCTTTCGCCGTGCCAATGACTCAATATGCCTGCATAACTCACTTCACCTGTCGCTTCTGTTGCGACACGTAAACGTGAGTGCACAAAAGTAGAAGCCAGAAAATCACCTGCAATCCAGCCCAACATTAACCATATTGAAGCAAGACCCGTCGCATAAGTGTAACCAATAATGCCTATAAACATATAGCCACTATTATTGGTTGCCACGGCTGATAGGCCTACTAAGCCGGGTGAAATAGAGCCGCTGGCGAGATAATAATCTTCCTTAGTGCCCTGGCTTTTAAAAAAAGAGCTGACACCGATAGCGACAAACAGCGCCATAAAACATAAAAAACTGATAATCACTAAGTGTTCCTTAAAGAAAATTCTATCTGATTACGGGCTATGAACTTAAGGCGGGACATTATATATTGGTAGGGCGCTGCTTCAGCCCGCCAATGCCCATCATCTATTCTAAAGGCGGGCTGAAGCCGCGCCCTACGGTTTTCAATATGTCCCGTGTTAAAATGATAGCCGGAAATTCTATGCCTAATTATCTCGATTGAGCATCAAATAGCCGCAGTTTAATGGCCGATTATCGCGAAAGCAGTCAAACTTTTTCGCTAGTTCATTGCGGTGGTTCAAGTGCTACTTTCTTTTCAGCTTAACTCGTAAGCACCTTCAGCGTTATGGACTTCTTTACCATTAAGCGGCGGGTTGAAAACACAGGCCATTTTCATCTCGGTAAAAGCACGCAGCGTATGTTGGTCGTGCTGATCTAAAATATAAAGTGTCCCTGCTGTAATCGGGTGCTTTTTCTGATCGACACGCGTTTCAACCTCGCCTTCGCCAGAGATGCAATACACGGATTCTAAATGATTTTGGTAGTGCATTTGGAAATCTGCCCCCGCATAAATCGTTGTAATATGGAAAGAAAATCCCATCTTGTCATCTTTTAACAACATACGGGTACTTTCCCAATTTCCATCAGGCGAGACTACACGACGCTCGGTTTTTTCTACTTCTTGAAGTTGTCTAACAATCATTATTTATGCCTAGGTTATTATGATCTGAAGAATAGGGTGTTTTTAGCTATCAGAATTGAAATAATCTTTTTCTTCAGGAATAGAATCTTCCTTAGCACAAACCTCTTTAATCGCCTGCTCAACGATATCAAGACCCTTTTTTAAATTTTCGTCACTAATAATAAGTGGGCATAAAAACTTAACCACCTGATCGTCAGCTCCGCTGGTTTCAATAATCATATTTTTTTGAAAGGCTTTGTGGGTTATTTTTCCTGCTAAGTCGCTGTTAACGCAATTAATACCCTGAAACATGCCGCGTCCACGGGTACTGAAATTGCCTTCCCCATATTGATCAATAATGGCTTCCAGGCGTTTTGAAACATATTCACCTTTACGCTTTATCTCTTTTGAAAAAGTATCATCTGACCAGTAGGTGTCGATGGCCGCTTTAGCTGTGACAAAAGCAAAGCTATTACCTCTGAAAGTACCGTTGTGCTCACCTGGTTTCCATTGATCAATTTCTGGGCGAATAAGCACCATTGCAAAAGGCAAACCATAACCGCCTAATGATTTTGACAGGGTCACAATATCAGGGTAAAGCCCCGCTTCTTCAAAGCTAAAATAACTCCCCGTGCGACCACAGCCTGCTTGAATATCATCCACAATCAATAAAACATCATGCTTTTTACAGGTTGTTTGTAAATCTTTTAGCCATTCAAGGCTCGCCGCATTAATACCGCCTTCACCTTGAACTGTTTCAACAATAACAGCGGCAGGCAAATCAATACCACTACTTGAATCACTGAGTACTTTATCCAAATAAGCGACGGTGTCGATATCATCGCCTAAATAGCCATCATAAGGCATACGGCTCACACCATTAAGACTCACACCCGCCGCGCCACGGTGATGAGAATTTCCTGTTGTCGCTAATGCGCCAAGGCTTACGCCGTGAAAGCCATTAGTAAAGGCAATAATATTTTCACGCCCAGTGACATTGCGCGCTAATTTTAGTGCGGCTTCCACCGCATTCGTTCCTGTTGGGCCGGTAAATTGCAACACATAATTTAAATTACGCGGTTTTAGGATTTTCTCGTTAAAGGTTTCAAGAAAATCCTGTTTCGCTTTAGTATGTAAATCTAAACCATGGGTAATGCCATCGTTATGAATATACTCGAGTAATTTTTCCTTAAAGACAGGGTTATTATGGCCATAATTCAAGGTGCCAGCCCCCGCCAAGAAATCTAAATATTCAATCCCTTCTTCATCATAAAGATATTCACCGACCGCTTTGTTAAAAATGCGCGGAAATGAGCGGGCATAAGACTGTACTTCAGATTCGATTTCTTCAAATATTTTCATGATTAATTTCCTTTGTTGCGTTAAATGGGCCAATGCTGACTAACATTTCAGTGTCATGGGCATCATCAAGGTGCTCAATGCGATCAAACATCACAGAGCTATGAAGTTCCGTATTTAGTTTGCTGGACAGGCCATTAAATAAAGCCCAGGATGCTTTATTTGATTCAGTAATCGTCGTTTCAAGATAGCAGATATCATGACAATAAGGACGAGCAAGTATGTGCTGTAACATCCGTGTTGCAAGGCCTTGGCCACGAGCTTGTGAGCCCACAGCAACTTGCCAAACAAATAAAGTATTGGCTCGTTCAGGAATAAGATAGGCGGAAATAAAGCCAACGACCTCATTCCCAGAAACAGCAATAACAGAGGTATTGGAAAAGTGACTGCATTGCAATAAATTGCAATACATGGAATTTGCATCTAAAGGAGGGCATTGAGCAATTAATTTAAAGGCTCGTGAACCATCCTCTGGTAAAGGCTGACGTAGATTTATAGCTAAACTAATAATAGAAGTACCGTAGTTGTATACAGATCTAAGTATTTATTTTTATAAAAAATTAACCTGAAAACTGATTATTCAATAAATTAAACCCTAGATTAGTAAGATGTTAATGTTTTTTTAGCATATATTATTTAGGCATAAAAGTATAGTGCACTAAATAATATTTTATTACCAAGATCTGGAAATAGACTTAATCTAAGTACAAAAAATGGCTATGAACTTAAGGCGGGACATTATATATTGGTAGGGCGCGGCTTCAGCCCGCCAATGCCCATCATCTATTCTAAAGGCGGGCTGAAGCCGCGCCCTACGGTTTTCAATATGTCCCATGTTAAAATGATAGCCCAAAAAATCATTAGCTATATCGACCAAAAGATGGGCTTTTGCGATAAAAGCCAAACATCTGCATACAAGATAGCATGCAGCATTCACTCAATAATCGGTTTATAATCAGGCCTTTTTATAAAT
>JAIPFI010000052.1 GCA_021736705.1 Methylococcaceae bacterium
AGGGGATAAAAGCAGAAATTAATCTCTTGCCGATTATGCTCAAACGATTCAGAATAGCGGGGTCTACTTTACGCCCCCGTAACACCCAATTTAAGGCGGGATTCGCCCATCAATGACAAAAAAATATCTGGCCTTTATTGGCAACGGGGCAAATAAAACCTATCATTCACCAAACTTTTCCATAGGCTGAAGCCGAAAAAGCGCACGCATTAATGGAATCCAGCCAACATATCGGCAAAATCATTTTAACGGTCTAACTATGTCATTTACTACTCTCATCTCCCCCGAAAACTTAGCTAATAACCTTAATCAAAGCAACTGGTTTATATTTGATGCGCGCTTTAATTTAGCCGATACTCAAGCCGGCGAAACAGCCTATCGCCACGGTCATATTGCTAATGCCCGATACGTTCATTTAGATCGCGATTTGTCCTCTGCTATTACCTCATTCACTGGCCGTCACCCTTTACCTAATGTCAATACATTGATAAATAAATTAGGCGCATGGGGCGTGACCAATACCAGCCAAGTTGTTATTTATGATGATGCCAGCGGAGCAATAGCAGGCCGTTTCTGGTGGTTATTACGCTATTTAGGCCATGAAAAAGTCGCTATTTTAGATGGCGGTTTGGCGTATTGGATCAAACAAGGGCACCCAATAACAACTCACCTACCTAACACACGGCCTGTCATCTATCGTCCGTATATAAACTGCTCCACTTTAGTGAACACGCAAACACTAGAACAAACGTTAGCAAAAAATAGCATTACATTAATTGATGCCCGAGCTACAGAACGTTACCAAGGAAAAGTCGAACCTTTAGACCCTGTCGCCGGACATATTCCCAAAGCACTAAACCGCCCTTTTCAATTAAATTTAGACGCTCAAGGGCGGTTTTTGCCAGCGGCTGTATTACAGCAACAATTTCGCGCACTAATAGGCCAAACACCCTGCCCACAAGTCGTGCACATGTGTGGTTCAGGCGTCACCGCTTGTCATAATGTATTGGCGATGGAAATTGCTGGCTTAGCCGGATCTAAACTTTATGCAGGCTCATGGAGTGAGTGGATACGCAATAAAAACCGTGCCATTGCCTGCGACAAATCACCAAAACATCAAACACTTTTAAATATCAAATAAATATCAAACAACTTACCCTCGTAGCGCGTATCGAGCTTACTTAATACGCGCTACAAGTTTTACTGATAGGCTAAAAACCTAATCCGCCCTACCCCCTTGAAATATCCATCTCTAATCACCATATAATATGGATGCTTTATGCTAATCTATCTATTAGCTCTCCAATAACAATGATCAGCAAACGATACTATTATTATTTCTGCTTTTTTTAGCAAAAATCCAAAGGCTTAGCGAATAAAGCACCATTAAAAAACTTCGAAAATAACTACGTTTTTTATTTATCAAGGAAATGTAGCAATTTATTTCATACCCACCCTTAAGATCCTGTAGACTAGCTGTCCGCACTAAGAAATGGAACAGTCATCATGTCCGCTTTTCGGACATCATTTCCTTCCTATCGCTAAAAGTAATCCCAATTTAAAAGAGAAAATCTATGAGTTTTGCCTCCCTAGGCCTATCCCCCCCTATTCTTGACGCTGTAGCCGCGCAAGGTTATGACAAACCCACCCCTATACAAACACAAGCCATTCCAGCCATTCTCGAAGGTAGAGATGTCATGGCTGCCGCGCAAACCGGCACGGGAAAAACAGCGGGGTTTACCTTGCCTTTATTGGAACTACTATCTAAAGGTCAGCGCGCGCCAGCAAATCAAGTACGTTGCTTAGTTTTAACACCAACGCGCGAACTAGCCGCTCAAGTTGAAGAAAGCATCACAAACTATGGTAAAAACCTACCTCTAAAGTCTGCGGTTGTTTTTGGCGGTGTAAAAATCAATCCACAAATGATGCGCCTACGCCAAGGCGTAGATATTCTAGTGGCAACGCCTGGTCGACTATTAGATTTATACAACCAAAATGCGGTTAAATTTTCCCAGCTAGAAATTCTAGTTTTAGATGAAGCTGACCGCATGTTAGATATGGGCTTTATCAACGATATTCGTAAAATATTAGCTTTACTGCCTAAACAACGTCAGAACTTATTATTCTCTGCAACCTTCTCAGATGAGATTCGTCAGCTAGCCAAAGGCATTGTCCATAACCCTGTAGAAATGTCGGTCAGCCCACGTAATACCACGGCAGAAACGGTAAAACAATGGATTTGTCCGGTTGATAAAAAACAAAAAGCCCCGTTACTGACAAAACTAATCAATGAACATGATTGGCAACAAGTGCTAGTGTTCACTAGAACTAAACGCGGAGCAAACCAACTCGCCAGCCACTTAGAAACAGAAGGCATTCAATCGGCCGCCATTCATGGCAATAAAAGCCAAGGCGCCCGCACCAGAGCCTTAGCTGATTTTAAAGCTGGCACAGTACGTATTTTAGTCGCAACCGATATTGCCGCGCGTGGTTTAGATATTGATCAACTCCCCCAAGTAGTGAATTTCGACCTGCCCAATGTTCCTGAAGACTATGTGCATCGTATTGGTCGTACCGGTCGTGCAGGTGCATCAGGTCAAGCCGTATCCTTAGTCAGCGCCGATGAATTTGAGCAACTGTCTGATATTGAACGTCTTATTCAACAATTGCTAACGCGTGAAATTGTTGACGGCTTTGACCCTGTGCATAGTTTGCCGGAGTCACGTTTAGATACGCGCCCGTTCAAAGCTAAAAAACCGAAAAAACCAAAAGCCGAACACCGCGATGGCCAGCGTTCCGGCACTAACAAACAAGGCAATAGCCCGAGTAGCCGGAATCGTTCACGCTCTCGTAGCGGAGTGCCTGCTAAGTAAACATTAAATCCTGATTTAATCGTTCAGCACTTTTTGTATTCATAAAAACGCCTACCTCTATTTAATGAGAGAGTAGGCGTTTTTATGTCTAAATCAGATCAAAAAACGGGCATTTAATCATAGACGAGAATGTATAATACGCTGAGGAATGAAACATATAATAAAGAACAGTCCACAATGGCTTATCATTGACTCTTGCTGTAGGCGGGCTTTAAGTCACGATATTCTAACAAGGCATCTTATTTAATTCATCCCGAAGCAAATGTCCTTGTATATTCAATATATCTACACACTGTAGTTTCGGGCATTATTAAATACTGAATCTTCACAAACCGCCTTCGACCAACAAAAAAACTATGTCAAAAAAAACAAGAATAAAGCAACATATATTAAATTATAATCCTGTCGCTGATACGGCAACCTATGAAATCACCAATGCGCCAATTTTAGATCAACGCTTTCGTAATCTGCCGCAAGCCATTCAAAATGAATTTAACGCACTATCAGAACAAGCCGAAACCAATAGTGCTACAGTTATTCCACGCTTATTAGAATTAGTGGAAAGTTATCCCCTACCCTTAATTTACAGTTGTTTAGCCATTGCTTACGGACGTGTTGATCCAAAAAAGCAGAAGCTCATTATCGCGGAAAATTACCAGAAAAATCCGAGAAATATCTTTGCTCGCTGTAACTATGCCAGATTATGTTTAGCTGAAAATAATACCGATGAAATCCCCAAAATTTTTGACAATCAAATTGATTTAAAATCGCTATACCCCAAAAGAAACCAATTTCATATTACCGAATACACCGCATTCACTTCAGTATTTTGTCAATATTATGCCGCCAAGCATCAACCCGAACAGGCAGAAGAATTATTTATCAGCATGCAAAGCGTAGCTCCAGAATCGAGTGAAACTCAGCAGATTAAAGAGCTTTTACATCCAACATTGTTACAGCGTATCAATAAGAAATTATTTGGTTAACTCACAAAACTCATAATAAAAAAGCCCGTATTTCGTATAGCCTTACGGAATACAGGAATTCAGCACGACAAATGCTCCATATTACTCTGAACTTCATACAGGTTAACGCGCTAGAAGAATTTCAGGCATAAAAAAAGGCTTACATTTGCATGTAAACCCTTGATTCAATTGGTCGGGACGACAGGATTTGAACCTGCGACCCCCACACCCCCAGAGTAAAAAAGGCATATTTCAGCCTGTTTCATTTAAGTTCAAAAATACATCTCAAAGCTAGACAACTCCTGATATTGGCGTATATTTAACATACTTACTATTTCACCCAATTGCGGGTAAATTCAAAAGACGTTTTTACCCAGAATTTTACCCGCAGCAAAGCCGGTGTACTGCTAATAACAATCCGAGATGTCACTATGGAAAGTAAAATCATATCCCCACCGAAAGGCTTAACTGATGCTTTCATTAAACACCTGCCTGTGCAATCAGATCGCTATGAAATTCCTGATAATGCCTGTGCAGGATTAAGAGTTCGAGTAGGTACAACAGGAAAGAAAACATTTGTTTGGCTTTATAGTGACCCAGAAACCAAAAAGCTAAAACGCTTAACCCTTGGCAGGTATGGGGATGGTGACAGCCAATTAACATTATCAGCCGCTAGAAAAGCATTAGAAGTAGCAAAAGTAAAACATGATGCTGGTGATTTAAACGAGCTCAAAACAAATGTACCTAAAACAGTATCAGAACTCTGTGAAATATTTTATACAGATCGGATAGTCCCCCATTTAAGGCGACCTGATGCAGTGCTTCAAGTTATTGAGCATGACATTATCCCCGTCATAGGCAATAAACCGATTAAAACCCTATCGACAGTGGCCGTGGTTCATTGTGTGAGTGTCGTGGTTAAACGCGGTGCAATCGCTCATGCTGGAAAAGTAACGGCCATATTAAAACAGCTCTTCAAGTTTGCTGAGGGACGCGGTTATATAGACCGCTCCCCTGCTTATGCTTTAGATAAAAAAGACTTGGGCGTGGTTTTAACTAAGCGTGAAAGATGGTTAGAGCCCCATGAATTAAAGCCCGTATGGAAAGCCATTAATAACGCGCCAAAAATGTCATTAGCGACTAAAAATGGGCTAAAGGTTTTATTACTCACGGGGGTTAGAACGGGCGAACTGATAAAAGCGACTTGGGAAAATATCGACCTCAACAAAAAAGAGTGGTTCATTCCTAAGGGGGACACTAAAACATTAGAGGCATGGACAGTTCCCTTAACCAACGAGGTAATTACACTCATTAAAGAGTTGCACGAAATTGACCCTATTTATGTGTTTGCTGGTAAAAATGGCATGATGACCGACAAAGTAATGGGGCGCGCCATGCGCAGGTTATTTGAAGTGGGCGCGTTAGACATTGAACCCGTAAGGCCGCATGATTTTAGGCGTACCGTTAGAACGCATTTAGAAAAGCTGAATGTACCGCCACATATTGCTGAAAAATGCCTTAATCATTCACTAGGCGCGATTAATGCCGTGTACAACAAAAATACTTACCTTGATGAAAGGCGCGAAGCACTGGAACGGTGGGAAGTTTTCTTTATGCTACAAGTGAACCCGCAGCAAAATGTTACCCACATAAGGCAAGCCAGTTAAAATAAATTAACTTAATGCTAGTCAATTGCACTGACTTTCAATAAACTTTACAAAAAGTTTTCATAGAATTTCAAAATAACCTATATTATCAATAATAAACAAAGACATACATTTTCATAAAACCTTGCATAAATATTAACAAATTTGACAATATGCCCCTAAGAATAGAAACCCATACAGCAGGTATATTTACCTTTCACGTTGGCATAGACCTAGAGCGCATTCAGCCGTTATTAGATAAAGTCAGCTATGGTTATCGGTTATTTTCATCACTACCTATACTGCCTGATATTGCCATTCAATTAGAAAAGGAAACGCTACTATCCAGCATTCATGGTACAGATACCATTGAGGGTGGGACGTTATCAGAAGATGAAATATTGCAGGTTATTGAGTCCACTCCTGAAATGACTCAAGAAGGACATAAACGGAGAATATCTAACCTAGCACAAGCCTATCAATTTGCAGAAGATGAAGCCAAGAAAGCACAGCAAACAGAGCAACAAGCCTTTATCGTTTCTGAGTTATTTATCCTGTCTTTACATCGGTTAATCAGTAGCGGCATTGATGACGAACGCTACAAGCCCAGCCAATACAGAGACAATCCGAAAGGACTAACAACCCGCGTAGGTGATGCAGACCATGGCGGTATTTATAAACCACCTCAAACGCATATTGATATAAAAAATCTCATGCGCCATTTTGTTGAATGGCTAAACAGTGAAGAGCTATTAAGCTTACCTAGCCTGATAAGAGCCCCACTAGCACATTACTACTTTGAACGAATCCACCCCTTTAATGATGGTAACGGGCGCGTAGGTCGGTTGCTAGAGAAAACTTTACTCATTGCCTCAGGTGAAAAATATGCAGGCCGTGGCATTGATCACTATTACCTAACTCATATTGATCGTTATTTTTCAGCATTCAACCTATCTCGTAAAAACGAAAAACTAACGCCTGAAACCTGTAATCATGCATTTGTTGAATTTGTATTAAAAGGCTTTGATGTCACGATAGAGCGAATGCATCACAGAGCCAATAAGCTAATGAAGCGTGTCCTTATTTTGGCATGGCTGGGTAATTTGCTACTCAATAAAAAAATAAACCAGCGCGAGCATGTGATATTGGATTATTTAGGCGGACAAACTCACCCCGTTAATCCTGCACAGCTTAAAAAGCTAGCATGGTATAAAGAAATGTACAGGCAACTTTCCCCAGCAACCAAAAGTAGGGACTGGAATCACCTAATTAATGATGCTTTGATAGTGCAATCCTCTGATGGCGCAATTACCCTGAATGCGTTTAAAGTTTAACTGACAGGTTAATAATTCACGCTATAATCAAATCATCAACCTAGGCTTAGCGGCTGAAAGGCAGGACTCGTTCCCCTGCTTGGTTGATTACCTTTCAAGAACGGATAAGCTTTGAACGGAGTGTTTATGTCTATTTTGCATGATGATGTTTATCGTTTTTTCTACGATAAAGAACATATAACGCCAAAGGAAATGGCTAACCTTATTCTAGGGAATGACCCACGAGAAAAATCATTATTAGATAAACACTTAAAGTCTGAAGTAGAAAAGATTATTTATTATGGCAAAAAAATAAATGCGGGTGAATGTGATAGACACACGAACCTAACCAGTAAGGAGCTATTTAACTGGTGTATTACAAAATTTCCTGAGTTTAAACCTAATGTACCACGACATTATGTACTTGAAATTCAAAATATTAAGCACACAACAACTGTACAAAATGTTGCTCTAATTAGAGGGCTCTATGACGACCTTAAAGAGGATTATATTATTGCAACAAATAGAATAGAGGCACAAAGCATTGAGATTACAGCTTTAAAACAAGAAATAGCAAGACTAGCAGTCTTTGAGGAAAAAATAATAAACCGTAAAGAATCAAGTGGAAAAGGCGGTGCCAACAGCAGAGGCGTAAAGAAAACTGGAGTTTAGTAAAACACACGGAAAAATGAACAGTAACGATTTTTATTTTCCGTGCTTATACTTGGAAAGCATCTTATTTCAATCAATGAAAGGTGCTACCAATGAACAAACAGCAACACACTCGCTCCCCCTTAGTTTCAACCGCACAAGTCAAATCACAAACTGGCTTATCAAATACCAGCTTATGGCGTAAGGCTAAACAAGGCACATTTCCAGTTCCTGTTTATCTTGGTCAAAAAAAAATGTGGTATCAGTTTCAAATTGATAAATGGTTAGATGAAAATCTAAAAACTAAACCCACGCATAACAACCTTGAGCCAAAAACTGAGGTGTTAGCGTAATGGACTTAGTCATTATCAACTCAAAAAAAGAAGCCGTTACCTCTCATATTATTATTGCTGAGGGCATGGCTGTTACTCAAGACGCGGCTTTAAAGCTAATATCAAAATATAAAAACGAGCTTCAAGAATTTGGAAAGGTGCGATTTCAAATCGTACCTTTAGAATCAGGACAGAAACAAAAGCAATTTATGCTTAATGAGCATCAAGCGACCTTGTTAATTACTTTAATGAGAAATAACCCTGAAACAGTAGCATTCAAAGTAAAGCTAGTTAAGCAGTTCGCCAAAATGGAAAGCTGGATTAAAGACCGCATGCAGTCATCGCTTGAGTACAAAGTAATGACTGCAATTATAAAAGGCTCGCGTGAGATTGCAGGTAAGGACACAACAAATGGCCACTATATGTGTGAGGCAAATTTAGTTAATTGGGCAATAAACGGCAAGTTTAAATCAATTGACAGAGACAGCTTGATCCTTGATGACATCAACTTATTAAATGACCTGCAAACCCACAATGCCGTACTGATTGGCGCGGGAATGCCATATGACAGCAGAAAAAAATCCTTAAAACTAAAGGCTGAGTTAATGCGCTCCAATTTATTGGAGACCGCGTAATGCTATTGACACCAACCACAAGCAACGCTACCCTATACGTTCCATTGACACATTCAGTGGACGGGATTCGACCCCCGCGCAAAGGCCAGAAAAGGCCAGTTTTTACACTGGTTTTTTTATGTCCATCAAAATATATTAGCAAGGGATTATTCCCTGTTAAATCCATTATGGTGGGCTGTATTGAGCAACCCCTTAAAAGGTTGGCCGGTGCCTTTGCCGGTAGGTCGAACTTGATGCAGTCCACCGCCCAAAGGTTCGACCCTAAAAGCGGTGGTTTATTCCCCTACAAAGGACATAAGCCCATGCTTAACCACGCCCAAAATCCGCTAACAATTTCTGTTAGCACCACAAAACAAAATTCATTACAAAAACAAGTCGAAATTATCGGCTATTCCCTTGATTCATTTTGCCTTGATTCCAGCATCAATGCCCGCGTTACATTAAAAGCTGATGCTTTGGAGCTGGTGCGCATGCTTGATGAGATGAGCACCGTTCGACATTGTGTCGAGCCCCTGCCTCTTAAAATTCAGGAATGCAAAACATCCTTATTCAATGTACTAGCTAAAGGCACAAGGCGCGTTATTGCCGATAGAGTTACCTTTGATAAAGCCATGCAGTACCAAGGCCATAATGATTTGGTTATAAAGTTTGCTGGAATGGTTGAGGGTGCAGCATGAGCACTATTAAATTCACCCATGGCGAAAACGCAGAGCTAAGTATCAATAATGGCAATACCACATTGTCTAACACCTTAACACTTGGCGCGTTATTTCACAGCTCTAAGATGCTTTATCCTGCTGATCAAGACCCAAAGCGCGACTATGCGACCGATACGCAAGGCTTAATGGATAGCATCGAGATGAGCCACCAGCTTATTGATAGCCTGCATAGCGGCATTAACACCGTCAGCAGTATTTTAGCGATTGCAGAGCATGATGACATTGAGCCACATTTACGGGATTCAATGTGGTTAATCGCTGGATTGACTGAACTTGCAGGACAGGTACATTTTGCTGCGAATGAAATGCAATTCCGCTTAGATCAAGAAAACAAGCAGACATAAAAAAGCCCCATAACCGATAAATTATGAGGCTTTCAATTCACAGAACAGCTTACAACAGACAGCTTAAGTGTAGCAGTTTTATGAATTGCCTGCCTCAAAGGATTGAGCCAAATGAAGAATAAATTATCAAAAAATACAGCATCACAACAGGCTAGAGTTTTAGCGTATTTACGCATTAAGCCTTTAACCACCTTAGCCGCACGGACTGAATTGGACGTTATGCACCCCTCAGGCAGAGTGCAGGAACTAAAGGAGCAAGGCCATAACATTATCACTCACTGGCAAACTGTAGATACAGGGCAAAGCTCACATAGAGTGGCCAGTTATGTTTTGTTATCGGGAGGCGCGCATGGTTGATTTTTGGACAGATACCCACGGAGAAATAAAAAGGCGTTTACTCGATGAAAGCTCCAAAGCGCGTGTAGTGGGCGAAAAGATTAACGGTATTATCTGCCCTGATTGTGGCAAACCAGAAGCCTATGCACATGCCAACGAGCCTAATGTGATTATTTGTCATCGTATGAGCCAGTGCGGTGCTAAGACGTTAACGCGTGAGCTTTACCCAGATTTATTTAATACCTTTGAAGAACGCTTTAAGCCGACACCAACGAACCCACGCGCCACAGCGGAAGCCTTTTTGCAGGCGCGGGGATTGGACACGGCAAGCCTTAATTTTTCACAAGGTTCTGTATTTGAAAAAGGTAAAACTTATCCTACGGTAAAGATCCCGTTTGCTGGTATAAGCTTTGAGCGATTAATTGATTATCAAGGCAGCAATAAAACCCGACTTAGCACTTATAAAGGTAAGCACTACGAAACTAAAGCTGTACAGGAAGCCAAACAGGTTTATGTGGTCGAGGGTATTTTTGATGCACTGGCATTAGCGCAAGTGGGTTTACCGGCCATTGCCACCCTTTCCAGTACACACAATCCTGAGTCCTGTTTTAAAAAGGAAGTCCGTTATATATTAGGCTTTGATAATGACAGTGCCGGCATTAAGGCGGTTAAAAAGTTTAAGACTTATCTTAATGAGCGAGGTATTAATTTTAGTGTGCAGCTACCGCCCATCGGTAAAGATTGGAATGACTTGTTAATCAGCGGGGCTTTAGGCGCGGATAAGCAAGCCAGTACCTTGGCTTTATGTGAATGGCGTGGCGCGTTGGCGATGGCTAAAAATGCGCTGGATTATTTCGAGATATTCAGCAAACAGAAGCCTTATAACAACGCCTTTTTTGAGTTCAATCAGCAGACGTACAAAGGGACGTTTAAAGCGGGTGAAAATGAGGGTGATCAACCCACGGAGCATAAAGTCATGAGGATGTTGGATTGTGTGCTAAATATCGCTTATTCCATAGAAGATGCCAGCCTACAGTATGAGAGCCGATTAAGTCATATTATCAATGCGGTATCGAGCCGTGAGGGCATTAATACCCTACGCTTTAAAGGTGCGGACTTTTCAGCCTTGAATGATTTTAAGTCTAAATTATTGCAGTACCGTTTGTTATTTTTTGGAAGTGGTTCTGACTTGACTTATTTTGCTGAATATCTGTTTCAGAAAAAGCCCATTAAAGTGCGTGAGTGCCAGTCATTAGGCTATGACCCGCTTTCTGGTTGCTATGTGCTTAATAAATTCCTGTACGACAAGGACGGCAAGCATTACGCGATTGATAAAGATGGTTACTTTCATAATCACAAGCTAAAGCCCTTTAGCGGACAAGATAAAAGCATCACTCGTATTGATATGGTAGACGTGGCTAAGTTTATTCAGGCATTACATGGCGCGTATGGTGATAAAGGATTATTAGCTTTGGGCTTTTGGGTATCGACTACCTTTTCCCATGTGATTTTTAAGGAGTTTGGATTTTTCCCCTTTATGAGTTTTCACGGAGATCCGCATTGTGGCAAGTCTGATTTAACTACGACTCTCAATAGATGCTTTTTTATTGATTCTGAGGGCTTGGCGATGAGTTCAGGCAATACTAAAAAGGGCGAACTTAGAACCATTAGCCAAAAATCCAGCATGGTAACAGCCATGTTAGAGGGCAGGAAAAACAGCGTACGTTTTGATTATGATTCGATTTTGCCGCTGTATAACCGTAACAGCTTACAGGTACGCGCCCAAACGACCAATGATAACCAAGTACATGACCTGAAATTCACAGGCGCATTAGCCTTTGTGCAAAACGTAGAGCAATTTATCAGCAAACCCGCTAAGGAGCGCGTGGTATCAATCCACTTTACCCATGATGGCTTAGATGATACTTATGATGCGTGGCAACACCTAAAGACCTATTCACCTGAGCAATTGGCAGGGATAGGGCATTTTATCCTGCGTAATCGTACCTATTTTGAAAAGGAAATTAACAAGGAGATTAATGAAACAGCCAACTATCTACGCGCCCAAGGTGTCGGTATAGATCGTATAGCCAAAAATCATGCAGTCGCTTATGCCGGTGCATCTTTACTAATGGAACTCACGAAACCAGCTATTAAGGATAATTTTATTAACTTTACCCTTCAGGCCGCCATGAGTAAGATCGAAACAGCAAGAAGTGAATTATTGTTAGCAGATCATTTTATGGAATTTATCGAGAGCTTCAGTAATAAGCAAGGCGTTTACCATGATGATTTTTTCTTAATAGTTCACATGCCAACCGCCATAACGTCAACTAATGAGGCGTGGAACAAATCCGAGCTATTGGAGCAATTAAAGTTAGTTGATGGATTTACCGAGGTTAAAAGTAGTCGTGTGTTTGGTAGCCAAAAAAAATGCTGGCACTTTAAACGTGAAAACAGGGGTAACAAAGGTAACACCACCTTACATGCCGCGTAGTTATTGACCTTAGCTGTTACCTTATCAAAGGTAACACAGAGGTAACAGCAAGGTAACAATCATTCACTAGCTACCCAATAAATTAACCTCAGGTAACAGAGGTCACACGAGGTAACAAACAAGGTAACACTGAAAGCCTTTAAATCTAAGGTCTATAGAAGATTGTTACTTATGTTACCTCTATAAAAATATTATTATGAAAATTACACTATCTAATAAAATTGCAATACACACCACGCCCGATAATGAGCAACAGATTATTGAGCAATTCACTTTTGCTAACCCTAAGTTTCAAGATGCCAATAACTTTGGCAGAAGCACACGCGGTATTGATCAGACTATTTGTTTAATTGAGCGCTCAACGGAGGGTGGACTTATTGCACCATTAGGCTTGCTTGATTATTTGGTACAGACGTTCAACCCCGAAGTGATCGACCAACGTAACACGGTAACGGCTACTATTCCTTTTGCTGGAACGCTTAGGCCGTATCAAGCAAACTTTGTTGATGATGCCCTTATTGCTAAAGGCGGCGTGATGATTGCAGCGACAGGCGCGGGTAAAACAGTTTCAGGCATTGCACTAGCATCACGATTACAGCAACGTACTTTGATCTTAGTTAAATCTAAGGACTTGGCCGAGCAATGGCGCGATGCCATCAAACAATTCACGGGCTTAGACGCTGGCCTTATCGGCGGCGGTAAAAATAAAGAGGGTGAGCAGTTCACCATTGGGCTTACGCAAACGCTATGTAAGCGGGATTGTTTAGAACTTAATTATGGTTTAGTGATAGCGGATGAATGCCATAACTTACCCGCAAGCCAAGCCTTTATCGTGATGAATGGTCTTAACTGCCAATATCGTTATGGCTTATCAGCGACACCCCAAAGGCGAGATAACATGGAATTTATGATTCATGGGGCTATTGGTGAAGTCTGCGCAGAAATTCATCAAGACCAACTACAGGGTAAAGTCCTGCCAGTTTGCATTAAAGCCATACAGCACCCTTTTGATGCACAAGTGGATAGCTGGGCAGAGTTTTTAAATGCCTTAGTGGATGATGAAAGCCGAAACCTAATTATTATTGGCCATGCCATTAAAGCCAGTAAAACGATGGGAACGGTTATTTTATGCTCCCAGGTGCGGCATTGTGAGTTATTAGCAGCTATGTGCTTAGAGATCGGAACGCGGGCTTTAGTGTTACATGGGCAACTACCCACAAAGGAACGAGCGGCACGCATGAGCCAAGCCGGTGAAGCCCCATTGATTATTGGTACATTATCCTTGCTATCCGAGGGTATCGACCTGCCCCACCTATCAGCCTTAATTTTTGGCGCACCAGTATCAGCAGTGATTGATAAAGAAAACCCAGCGGCCACCCGATTAATTCAATCTATTGGCCGATGCCGGCGACCCTACCCCAATAAAAAGAAAGCCTATGTGATGGATATTATCGACCAATGCGGCTTTGGTGTATCAGCTTGGAATAAGCGCGCAACTATCTACCAGCAGCAAGGCTTTGAGGTGAAGTAGTAACCTTAATTAAACCAAGGCTTATATTGACTACACGGTAACAATTAAAGAGATATGACTATGGCTAAAACAGCAGCACAACGACAAGCGGACTTTAGAAAATCACATGGTAATAAATTTAAAAGGCTGGATGTCTTACTACCGACTGAGCTATTTAATGAGCTACACGGTAACGCTGAAAGGCAAGGCGTTACTAAGGCTCAGTACATTGATGGATTACTACACGGTAACAGCTCAATCATTAAAAAGCCCAGCATTACACCTAAACCACTTATTAAAAAAGCGTTACCCGATAACAAGCAAGTTTCGGTTATTAATGTACTGGCTAGTTTTCTTCCCGATGGCATCAACAATACCAATGATATGCGCAGTGCTTTATCTGATGGCTACCGCAAAGCCAGCGGCATTAATCACAACCTTAAGGCTAATGATGTACAGGGGCTTAATGAGTACCTTGGCGCGTTAGATGCTGATGAAATAAAACAGCTTATTGCTATAAAAAAGCAGGAAATTAGCGATAAGGCGAAAGCTAAACGGCTGAATAAATGATCTTACACTCACTTCAAGGCCATAAAAAATCGCTCAATAACTGAACAGCTAAGAGCCATTAAATACATAGCCTAAAGGGCTATTTACGAACAAAACTGAACGCTATATTTATCACACCTAAAAATCAGCAATGGCGCGGTATATGGCGAATTTATCACACCTAAAACTGACAGCGCACATACTGCCTTAAAGTCATGCAATACAAGGTGTTCACGAAGTTGACTATTGAAACTGCCACTTTAAATCATCTATTTGAGAGTGGCAGTTTTTACCTAAAACTGAAATCGGTATGTCACACTTAAACTCAAGCACGGCGTATGGTATGAGTATATTTGTCACACTGCATAAAGCTGATTAACAAACCTCTAACCAATACTTAAATTATGAGTACACCAGACCAACGGAAACGCTATAAAGCCTTTTGGGCAAAACATGCTGAAGTAGTTAAGGAATGGGGTAAGCGTGGCTATTGTTATCCACCACCAGTTTATCCAGCAATGCCAGAAGATTTAAGAGACTTACGGTGTGGTGCGAAAACCCGAGCTGGAACGCCCTGTATGTTAAACTCACTTTATGGCAATGGGCGGTGTAAATATCATGGAGGATTGAGTACAGGCGCAACAAGCAAAGAAGGCAAGGCCAAGGTCGCTAAAAATGGTTTTAAACAAGGATGGCACAAACAAAGCCCATGTACGGTTAACAATAGTTAACATTCAGTTGAGAAAACAAAGTCCATGTAATGTTGGTTTTTGTTGGTTTTTGAAAAAATGAATCAATTTTATCAAGGTGAATATAAACCCCATGAATGGGTAGTAAAACATAGTATTACAAACCCCATGTAAACTTGATAAAACTTCACTTTCAAAAATACAAAGCCCATGTAAAGGGCAAGATTAGGGCAAGATTTTTTTATTGCCTGAACTTAGTAAAGCTTAGTATTGCTTGGACATAAAAAGATGGAAAAAGGCGGTGTTTATCCGATGATAAAACCAACACCTAAAGCGATACCATACGAGGCGTGATGGCGATAAATCAACAGTAAATAAAATCATGAGAATCCAAGTAATATCATCTAATACAAGCAATAAACACTACCTTCCAAGTTAATTCCTCTATACTTCACTGATTAACTAATCAACTAATCGAGGTGACTATGAAAACGATATTAACTTTAATAATTGCGCTATTTGTTATGCCAGCTAGCGCAAAAGTATTTAAGTGCAAGGTTAATGGGCAAACTAAATACCAGCAAGCGCCCTGCTCAGCTAATGATAGTGGTGAGATAACAATCAAGCCTAATGTGATGTCTACAGAAGGGATTAGACAGCAAATAGCCGCTGACGAAGAGGAAAGAATTAGGCAGCAACAAATAGCTGAAATATTAGCTACTAAAGCTGCTCAAGAAAAGGTTGACCAAGCTACTATAGATATGGCTAAAAACATGAAGCGAATGAATAAAAAAATAAATCAAATGAACCGGCAGTCAATTATTAGCGGGCAGAAGATGGATAATATTCATCGCGAAATAAAGGGCTACTAAACTTCTCTGCCTATACTGCCACAAATATAAATTCATACGCACCAGCATCGATGTCGATAAAGTATTTCGGTGCGTTAGGTGTTTGTGACGTAATAAAATTAACCCTCTTAATTGAGGTTTTTTACGCCTTCAATACCTAAAAATAAAATCAATATGTCCTACTTAAACTCAATCATGGCGCATGATGTGAATGATTTTGTCCTAGCTTACAAACTAAAAACTATTTAGACTAAGAAATCTGCAAGTCATCACGGCTAAGAAAATCAACCCATAAATCCATGCAATACAAGGCGTGTCACTGAAAAATCAAGGCTAAATTCGTTCCTTGAAGTATGGCGCACTTAAACTAAGTAATGGCGCGTGGTTATAGTGATTTTGGCGCGGATAAATGGAGCTTTTGACGCACAGCTAAAAATTGGCGTTAATAATGGAGATTGATGGTGTTAAAGCTTCACTACGGCACGGCAAAACTTAATGTTGTAATTTGTTAGATATTTACGCCCACAATAAACCTTACATTTAAACATAGTAAAAGCAAAGGGGACTCTGACAATTTAGGTGCTAAGCAAGTGAAGATGCCCCCGTTATCTTGCTAGGCAATCAGTCCCTATAGACTTCAACAGCAATACAGCAAGATAAAGCAAGAATAATCACAACACTGTAGCAACAAGACAAAGGGAGGTGGGGCATTAGGTTCTTCTGCGACTTTTAGCCATTGCGGGTGATAGACGCGCAGTTATTGGTTACACTCAGTCCCTGTAGGACATCATAATAATGCAGCAAAACTTCAGAAAACATCAGGTTTAAAAATGTTGGTTTTTGTAGGTATTTAAATCAAGCAAATCATTGTTAGCAATACGAAACAGAGCAAGTTAGTGCTGGCTGTTAGGCTTGTGTGATAGATTAGTAAAAAAATTTCACTATAAATATTGCGGTTCAAAAATGGAAAGCAAAAATTACTACCCACCTAGTTCAAAAAAAGGTTTTGTATATATCCTTAGCAACATATCAATGCCTGGAATTATTAAGGTTGGAAGAACCGGAAAAGTGCCAGAGCTCCGCATCAAAGATAAGGACTTATGCTCTACAGGCGTTCCTACACCTTTTGTGGCTGAATATTATGCTTTCTTTGACAATATGTATGAAGCAGAAAAAAAGGCTCATATAAATTTAAGGGTCTACAGCCATGGAAAAGAGTTTTTTAAAGTTGATATACCCACCGCAATAAAGCAAATAGAGCGCATAAAGATTGATAGTATTGAAATATACCCGAATAAAGGCGGACTTAGTCATATAGCGTTTGATGATATTCAAAAACGATGCCCTAATTGCAGCAAGGTTAATATTATCCCAGAGTACATAAAGCATGATAAAA
>JAIPFI010000053.1 GCA_021736705.1 Methylococcaceae bacterium
CTCTTTGTCCTCTTTGTCTTCTTTGTCTTCTTTGTCCTCTTTGTCTTCTTTGTCCTCTTTGTCTTCTTTGTCTTCTTTGTCTTCTTTGTCTTCTTTGTCTTCTTTGTCTTCTTTGTCTTCTTTGTCTTCTTTGTCCTCTTTGTCCTCTTTGTCTTCTTTGTCTTCTTTATCCTCTTTGTCTTCTTTGTCCTGATTTTTATCAGCATAACTTGGAGTAACTACATTCAATAAGAAAAAAACCATCAATAACTGCAATATTAATTTATTCATAAATATCCTTAATTATGTGTTTTTAAACGTCCTGCGTATGCAGTATGCAAGTTGGCTAGAAAATTATTATTGACTATCTTCTAGCCACGCAATCCTTTTCATTAAAGGAACTCCTTGTTACAGGCTATCGCTAATGATCTTTATATTTTTGATTCGCAAAATACCTGCTAATTACTCTAATTCAGCATGTGCTTTGCACGCAGGGCAGATATGCTTGCCATCCCTATTAATACTCCAACCGTTTTTTACCGCAATCATTATACTTTCCCCTTCAAACCAAGAGCGACCATCAGATAAACGCCTACCTGTACGCTCATCTCTCGGTCGCCGACGAAACTCTACAGACCTAAGCCCTTGAGGATTACAAATATCACAAAAAATAAAAGTTCTTATGCTCATAGAGATACTTTCTAACAGTTTAGTAATGCTGAAAAAATGATGAAGTCCACATAATTAACACAAACTTCAGATAAAGTTTTTTTTACTAGAATTAATCAGAATTATAAGTTAATTTAATATCTAAGCAGTTTAATTACTATTTTTTTATACCATGTAAGGAAAGAAAAATGACAAGAAATAAGCAACAAGGTTTTACTTTGATCGAATTGATCATGGTCATTGTGATTTTAGGAATTCTGGCCGCTACAGCATTGCCGAAGTTTGCTGATTTAGGCAAAGATGCGCGCATCGCTGCATTAGAGGGGGCTGAAGGAGCCATGAAATCAGCGATGGCTATGACTCATGGACAATCTTTAATTAATGGCAATCCCAATGCGTCTATTACTGTGGAAGGCACAGATATAACCATGAGTAATGGTTACCCAACCGCAGATGCTAAGGGAATCGATGCAACCCTTAATTTATCGGGTGATTTAAGTGTAAGTAATGGCATTATTTCAATTGCCGGGGCTGCAACAGCTGCAAAATGCAAAGTCACTTATACGCAAGCAACAACAACAGCTCCTGCAAGTACCGCTATTGACACGACTGGCTGTTAATTCGCTTCATTATTACCTATAGTATTTAGATATATGCAAAGTGCTATAGGTAAACTAAAAATAGAAGTGGGCTATTCAGCTCACTTCTATAATTTTCTATAACTGTGCTTAATAAAAAACCATCAGGCTTCACTCTAATTGAGCTGATCATGGTTATTCTTATGCTTGGCATTCTCTCAGCAACGGCTATACCAAAATTCTTTGAAAAAGATGTCTTCGCCGAACACGCTTTCTTTAGCGATACTTTAAACGCTATCCGTTATGCCCAAAAACTCGCAGTAACAACAGGCTGCAATGTCCAGGTTTCTATTAGCTCCAATAGCTATACGCTAATTCGACAAGGTATTTCTACCAGCACAACTTGTTCTGGTTCAGCTTATAATTTAGATATACCTCACCCTAGCTCAGGCACTAATAATTATTCAGGCAGCGAAAAAAATGTCACTTTAACCAGCACCGTCTCACCTTTCTATTTTTACCCACTCGGCACAGCCTCAGATGATGTTACTTTAACCATTAATGGTGTAAAAACTATCCATGTCATTAAAGAAACGGGATTAGTTTATGAGTAAGAAATCAGTTTATAAACCCATTCCGTGTCGGTTCGAATTTATTCGAACGGTACGAATAAATTGGAATATACGCCAATCGGGTATTACGCTGATTGAACTGATCATTTCTATGGTCATTATCAGCATTTCTTTAACAGGTATTTTTACCGTGATGAATTTAACAGTAAGCCATAGTGCTGATCCCGTTATTTATCATCAAGCTATTTCTATTGCTGAAGCTTGTATAGAAGAAATTTTGTTAGAACCCTACGCAAGTTTAAGCGACTGCTCATTAAGCAACGTGCCTGCCAACTATAACGTCTCCTCAAGCATTAGCGCTGAATCACCTTTATCTGGCGTGCCTGCAAAAAAGATTTTAGTTACAGTAACAAGCGGTAGCACCAGTATAGAGTTAACTGGCTATAGGACTAATTATTAATGAGCCATCAACAAACACAAGGCTTTACTTTAATTGAACTTATCATGGTCATTGTTATTGTCGGCATCTTATCAACAATCACCACAGATCTTATTACCTTGCCGGTTAAAAGCTATCTCGACCTAGAGCGGCGCACTACTTTAGTCGATACGGCGGAAATGAGTTTACGCCGTATGCAACGCGATATTCGTCGTGCATTACCCAATAGTATTATTGCTAATGGGGGTTCAACGCTTGAATTATTACATACCACAGAAGGTGGGCGTTATCGTGCTACTGTTTCTGATGCAGGTCTTGGAGATATTTTAGACTTCAGCACAGATGATACTCAATTTGATGTTATTGGCTCATTAAACGCTGTTCCAAGTGGTTTTTTAGTTATTTATAACACGGGCTCTATAGGTGCAAATGCTTATAACAAAGATAACCTTGCCACTATTAATAGCGGGGAGTCGACAATAAATAGCATTCAATTAACAACGGCAAAATTATTCCCTTATCGCTCGCCACAACAACGATTTTATATTGTTGATACACCGATTACTTATAGTTGCACTAATGGTGAATTGCGGCGCTATGACAATAAAATTGATAACTTATATATCATTAGCGATCCATCACCCGCCTTATCAAGTTTAAACTATAAGCTCCAGGCAAAAACCAAAACAATCACCTGTAAATTTAATTATGATCCCGGTAGCGCAACCCGCGCAGGTTTGGTTACTTTAGAAATAACACTAACAGATAATGCAAATGAATCAGTTAAGCTGATTCATCAAGTGCATGTAGATAATGTGCCATGAATAAGCAAAAAGGCTTTTCTATCATCATGGCTATTTTTATCTTAATAGTGCTCAGTCTCTTAGGTAGCTATATGGTTAAACTGAGTGGCGTACAACATGCAACGGCTGTGAGTGCGGTACAAAGTTCGCGCGCCTATTATGCGGCAAGGACGGGAGTAGAATGGGGGCTCGCACAATTACTCAATAATGATAACTGTGCCGCAAGTTCAACATTGACCATTAATAACTTCTCCGTCATTGTTAGCTGCAATAACCAAGGAGTAAGTTATAACGAAGGAGATTTGAATAGTAACGGTTTAGCGGATGATGACTTTTATATCTATAAAATCAACAGCGCAGCAAGTTATGGTAATTTTATCAGCGCTGATTATGTTTATCGTCATATTGAAATGACGGTTAAAAAATAACGACTGTAGGGGACGGCTTCAGCCCATCAAGCTGCAAACTTGGGAATATCGGTAAGCTGAGCTTACTTCACTCAAGTCCCTAAATGGAATTTGAGAACGAGCAATACTAAAGGTTCGCGTTGTTCTAGCGAAAGCCATTTCCACAAAATGCAAAATCAGACATGAAACTATTTATTAGGTGTCCGATACCCTTTACATTCCACACTAATCCTTTCTAGGATTATGTCCAGCTTTAATGCTGTCAACTGCCCACCCCATAAACAACCGGAATCAATTGCATGACTATTATGCGAATAGTGATAACCAATGGCAGACCAATGCCCAAAAATGATTTTCAAATGCGAATTTTTTCTATTAGGTAAGTCAAACCAAGGTATTAAATGCTTGGGCTGACTGCCTAGCTCACCACTGTATTTAAAATCTAAACGCCCTTGCTCATCACACAATCGCATACGGGTAAAACAATTCACGGCAAAACGTAATTCTTCAATTCCTTTTAATTTCCCGTTCCAATAATTCGGTTCATTGCCATACATATTTTTAAAAAACTTTAAATAATTATCACCGCGTAATTCATTTTCGACTTTAATCGCCATTTGCTTAGCCGTAGCAAAATCCCATTGCGGTGGTAAACCAGCATGCACCATACAAAAATTATCATTGTAATGAAACAGAGGTCGATACCTTAACCAATCTAATAATTCCTGCTTATCTTCCGCGTCTAAAATCGGCTTTATGGTGTCTTTTGCGCGGACAGATGACGTTTTATAAGCAACAGCCAATAAATGCAAATCATGATTACCTAAAACTGTAATCGCAGCATCACCTAATGACTTAATGAAACGTAGCGTGTCTAAAGATTTCGGCCCACGATTCACTAAATCACCGACAAACCAAAGTTGATCAGAGCTTTGATCGAAGTTGATTTTATTTAATAAACGCAGCAAATCATCATGACAGCCTTGAATATCACCTATGGCATAAATAGACATTGTTTAGTGCAGTGTGCGTGGAATTGATAGAGTAAATTGTGGAATAAGTGCATCAAATTTTTCACCGGTATCAGATACCATCATATATTTGCCTTGCATAACACCCACTGCGGTATTGATCAGCGCTCCACTGGTATAAGTAAACGCCTCGCCTGGTTTTAAATACGGTGTTTTCCCAATAACGCCATCACCACAAATGTCTTCAACCTTGCCATTAGAATCCGTAATCAACCAATGCCGACTCAATAATTTCGCCGCTATTGTGCCTACATTCGCTATTGTTATCGTATAAGCGAAAGCATATTTATGCTCACTAGGCTTAGATTGCTCTTCCATATAACGAGTCTTAACCACAACTAAAATTTTATTTTCTTCATTCATGTAAAAAATCGCCCCAATAATGAGTTAATATTTTAGCATCTATCTTGCACCACTTAGATACAATTAACAAAAACCTACCCTACACTTGCACAAGTTGACTATGAATCAAAAATCTATAATCCAAGAGATGAAAGTCCTTCCCGTTATCAATCCGGAATTTGAAATACAACGTCGGATTGATTTTATTAAGCAACAACTTAAACAGGCAAAGTTAAAAAGTTTAGTGTTAGGCATTAGCGGAGGCATTGATTCTACAACTTGCGGTCGATTAGCTCAATTAGCCATTAATCAACTGAATGCAGAAGAGGGCGGTACGGACTATCAATTTATAGCTGTACGCTTACCTTATAATATACAAGCTGATGAAAGCGATGCGACTGTAGCCTTGCAATTTATTCAACCCAATCAAAGTATTGCCATCAATATACACGCGGCAGTAGATGCGATGCATACTGAAACCATTCAGTCGTTAAAGCAACAAAGCTTGTTAACAAACTCAGTCACCAGCATCGACTTTCACAAAGGCAATGTTAAAGCTCGCATGCGCATGATAGCGCAATATGAAGTAGCCGGTTTATTAGGCGCTTTAGTCATAGGAACGGATCATTCAGCAGAAAATATCACTGGATTTTTCACCAAGTGGGGCGATGGTGCCTGCGATCTAGCGCCACTTTTTGGCTTAAATAAACGCCAAGTAAGGCAATTAGCCACAAGCTTAGGCGCGCCTGTTTGCTTAATTGAAAAAGCACCCACCGCCGACCTAGAAGATTTAGCGCCAAACAAAACAGATGAAGCAGCGCTAGGCTTAACTTACCATCAATTAGATGATTTTCTTGAAGGTAAATCCGTTCCTGAGCAAGTTAGCCGATTAATTATTGATACCTTCCATAAAACACAGCACAAGCGTCAAGCCATTCCGACTTTATATGATAAATATCAACGACAGATTTAATTGAAGTGCCGGGCGCGCGGGCTTGCTTGGTTTCCTTAACCACAGGCAGGCGAGTCCCCCGCGCTCCGAGGTAAAAAACGTCAACTGAAAAAGGCAGGCTATCTAATCTTGAATTTACCCTACAACTGTCTTAACACCTGCATAGGCGATTGATTAGTCACCGCTCGTGTTCCTATGAATCCAGCTAAACCAATTAATAAAGCCGAAGCAATGGGAAATAACAAACACAAGCTTAAGTTTGGATTAAAATCCATTTTTAACACCCAAGTATATAACCCATAAATAATACACTGAGCCATTAAAACAGCTAAAAGCCCAGCAATAAAACCTAAAGCACTAAATTCTATCCACTGAATTTTTTGTAAAAAACTGCGTTTAGCGCCTAAAGTACGCATTAAGACACCTTCATAAATGCGCGCATCTAAGGTCGAATATACCGCAGAAAAGAGCACTAAAAAACCAGCGACTAAGGCAAAGTATAATAAATAATTAATTGCTGCGGTTAGTTGCGCTAAAATCTGGGTCAATTGCTGCAGGATGAAATCTACATCTAATACTGTCATCGCTGGGTAATTTTTTAGCAACTGATTAAGCACCGATTTTTTCTCCGTTGGTAAATAAAAGCTGGTGATATAAGTATGTGCAAACTGTTCTATCGTGCCACTGGAAAAAAACATATAGAAATTGGGTCGCATGGTATCCCAGTCTACTTTGCGAATACTATCCACTTGCGCATCGATTTGCTCATTGCCAATAGTAAAAGTGAGTTGATCGCCTAAGACCACTTGCAGACTTTTGGCTAATTTCTCTTCTATTGAGACCCGTCCTGGTTTTCGTTTTTGCTCAGCATCCCCAGCAACAATTTTGTTATCCGCAGGTAAAGTTTCTCCCCAGGTTAAACTTAAATCTCGGTGTATCGCGCGTTCCCCTTGCGATTCCTTGCTAACAATTTGTTGTACCGGAATATTATTAATGGCAACTAATCGGCCTCGAACCACGGGATAAAATTTTTCAATCGTTACACCCTGCTGTTTTAAATCCAGAGTCAATTGCTCTTGTTGCTCGGCAAAGACATTCAGCGCAAAATGATTGGGGGCATTAGTGGGTAATTGTTTTTGCCAGTCGCTAATTAAATCAGTGCGCACGGTAAAACTGAGAATAATTGCTAGTAAGGTAATACTGAAAGCCAGAATTTGCGTAATATTGCTATTTCGGTGTTTTGACAGCCCTTGTAGGCCAAAACGCCAAGTTAAACTGACATGCGGCAGCAATAAGCGAGTAAGCCCCAGCAAGCCATAGGTAAGGCCACCTAAAACAGCTAAACTGAGCATTCCGACAGCGACAATACTAAAGGTCATTTTCAAATCTTGAGTATATTGGCTAATCAGCAGTATTAATAAACCAATTGCTAAACCATAAACTAGCCAGGCACTGCTTGGCATTGGCTCTAAGTCACGTTGCAAGATACGCAAAGGAGACACTTGCTTGAGGCGTAATAACGGCGGCAGGGCAAAACCAAATAAAACCACAATGCCGATAATCATGCCGAATAACACCGCCAAATAACTCGGCTCTGCTACTTGCGCGGGTAATAAATCACGTAGCAATTGAAACAATAATTCTTGGCTGATCCAGCCTAAAATACAACCGATAAAACTGGCTATCAATCCGATCAATAAGAACTGCCATAAAAACAGCTGCAACACTTCATTTTGTTTATATCCTAAACAACGCAAAATGGCTGTACTATTAAAATGACGTTCACTAAAACGGCGTGTTGCCATAGCAATAGCAACACCGGCAATTAAAATGACGACAATGCTGGATAGCCCTAAATAACGTTCTGCTTTTTGTAGGGCTGATCCTAGTTTAGGACGATCTTCATAAATATCCATTAAGCGCTGTGAAGCCGTTAACTGAGGTTTGAGCCATTGCTTAAATTTAACAATATCCGCTTCTGCTCCCGCAAATTGATAAAAATAATGCACATGGCTACCGGGTTGTAATATTTGGGTTGCGGCTAAGTCGGCTGTATTCAGCATAACTCTGGGTGACAGGCTGTATAAGTCGCCCCGCTTATCAGGTTCATAAGTAATAATATGGCTGACTAATAATGGGAGTTCACCGACCCTTAACTGATCCCATAATTTAAGTTTTAGGGCTGATAAAATACGCGACTCTACCCAGACTTCACCTTGTTTTGGGCCATGCTTGCGTGTTTTTTCCTGTGCATAAGTTTCTTGGCGTACTTTTAAAGCACCATGTAGCGGATAGTTATCGCTAACGACTTTAATGCCCGCCAATAAAAACTGCTCGTTTTCAATGAGCATGCTGGAAAACTCAATGCTTTGTGATTGCTTTAAATTAAGTTGTGTTGCTTGTTGCAGATAATTAGCATTGATCAACTCTGGACTGCTAACGACCAAATCAGCGGCTAAAAACTCGGCGGCCTGAAAATTCATGGTTCTGTTCATGCGGTTGGCAAATAGACTAATCGCGGTCGAACTTGCGACGGCAATAATCAGAGCCAACATTAATAATGTTAATTCTCCTGAACGACTGTCGCGACGTAAAAATCGCAAGGCTAATATTAATTTATTCATACCAGACGGCCTGCATTTAATTCAATCGTGCGCGTACAACGACTAGCCAAGCGTTGATCGTGCGTCACTAAAACCAAGGTAGTGTGGTTTTCTTTATTTAATTCAAACAGCAAATCAATAATATGTTCGCCTGTGCTGCTGTCCAAGTTTCCTGTCGGCTCATCCGCAAACAAAATTTTCGGTTGAGTCACAAAAGCACGAGCTAAGGCCACGCGTTGTTGCTCACCACCCGATAATTGATTGGGAATATGTTTGAGGCGATGACTCAAGCCGACGCGATTTAATAATAAAGTGGCCAGTGATTTTGCTTGTTTATTACCAATTAATTCTAAAGGCAGCATGACATTTTCCAGAGCATTAAGATTGGGTAATAATTGAAAGGATTGAAAAACAAAGCCAATCATCTTATTACGTAATGCCGCGCGTTGATCTTCATTTAGCTTATTGAGTGATTGACCAAATATTTCAATATTCCCAGATGTTGAACTGTCTAAACCGGCCAATAGACTAAGTAATGTCGATTTTCCTGAGCCCGATGCACCAATAATGGCGACACTTTCAGCAGGTTTGATCTTAAAACCAACGTCTGACAAGATTGTCAAAGAACCTTCTATACTATTAACTGTTTTATACAGGTTTTCGACTGTAATAATATGGGAATTATTTTTTTCTACTGTGGAGTTAGTCATGTTTAAGTTTTTTTTGCTTGGGATTGTCCTGTGTTTTTCATCATTAACACAGGCAAAATCAATTGTAGTTTTAGGGGATAGTATCAGTGCTAGTTATGGATTTGAAGCGCAACAGGGTTGGGTCGCATTAATGCAGCAAAAAATTCAAGTGGATCATCCAGAATATACGATATACAACGAAAGTATTAGTGGTGATACAACAGCGGGCGGATTAGCACGTTTACCCCATATTTTAAAAAAATATCAACCCGATATTATTATGCTTGAATTAGGTGCCAATGATGGTTTGCGTGGTATGTCTTTAACCGCGATGCAGAAAAATTTATCCGCCATTATTCAACAGTCAAAAAAATCAGGGGCTCAAGTTTTGTTATTAAGTATGCGCATACCCAGTAATTATGGTCGTCGCTTTACCGATATGTTTTATGCCACTTATCAAAAGTTATCCACACAACATGATATTCCTGTCGTGCCTTTTATCTTGGAAAACGTTGCTTTGAACAAAGAACATATGCAACGCGATGGTCTGCATCCCAATGCATTAGCACAACCTACCATTGCCGAACATATTTATCCCTACCTTCTAAAACTACTCTAAAGCCTGTGGATAAGTCTGTGTTTTATGCAGCGAGATTGTTGTTGTTAACTTGTAGCTAAGTTCTAATCTGCATTTTAAGCACAGCTTAAGTACATTTTAGACTAAACTTAAGCACACAATTACTGATAAACTAAACAGATGATTTTTATTTTGAAAAATGACTTATCCACAGGCATTTACTGTGCTAATAGTAATAATAAAGTTATATATAAATTACTTTAATTTCTATTAGCGCAGCATAGATTCTTGAAATAACCAGAAAAAACAACGTTTATAGGATTTTACTCAGATGGCATCAAATAACGAGAAAAAACAAAAGACCTTACAAAAAGCCTTAGCGATTAATTTGAATAATTGCCAATACGGATCGATTGTTGAAATTGGCGCAGGACAAGAAGTAGCGAGAAATTTCTTTCAAGCAGGTGGTGCAGCAGGAACAATTGCTAAAACCTTGTCTGCTTATGATATGCAAGTGAGTGATAGTATTTATGGTGCAGAAGAATCAAAGCGTTATGTGACACGTAGTCGTTTACTGAAGATGTTGGACAGAGAATATACAGCGGTTACTAATTTACTATCTGAGACTCGCCCCAAAAACACGACGTTTTTTTCTTATGCCGCGACGGTGACAGCAAAAAGTTATTTACAAAAAAATGAGTGTCATGGTTGGTTAGGTATTCGTTTACAGCTTTATCCTGGTGCTGCACCCAGTGACATTATTGTGCATGTGCGTATGCTGGATAATGATGGCGGTTCTCAGCAAGAAGCTTTAGGCGTAGTCGGGGTGAATTTAATTCATGCTGCCTTTCATTATTTTATGCAACCGAAAAAAATTATTGAATCATTAGTAGATGATTTAGATCCTTGTCGTATCGAAGTAGATACGGTTAATTTTTCTGGCCCCTATTTTGAAGAAGTAGAAAATAGATTAATGAATTTGCATTTGGTACACAGTAATCTGACACATGCCATTATGTTTGGTCCGCATGGAGAAGTTCAAGTTCCTAGTGAATTATTGTATAAGAAGAATATTCTCGTCATTCGTGGAACATTTACACCGTTAACCAATGTTCATCAGGATATGGTGCAATGTGGTCAACGCCATTTTAATCAGGTGGAAAATATTGATTCGGATAGAACGATTGTTTTAGCTGAAATCACTATGGCAAGTTTGACTGTCGGCGATAGAATTGATGATGCTGATTTTCTAGCGCGAGTCGATATGCTGAATACGCAAGGGTATACGGTACTTATTTCTGATTATTTACGCTATTTCCGTTTGCGCCAGTATTTCCGTCGTTATACACAGCAACAATTAGGCATGATTTTAGGAATTTCTAATTTAGATTTAATTTTTAGAGAAGAATATTACAATGGTTTAGAGGGGGGGATTTTAGAAGCTTTTGCTAAATTATTTCCGGATAACACACGTTTATATATTTATCCGATTAAGAGTGCTGAACACGAAGAATTGATCACTGTAGACACCTTTCAGGCACCTAAAAAATTAAGTCACTTATATCAACATTGTAAGGATAACGGCTATTTAGTGGGCTTGGATAATGTCGATGAAACTGTGCTGGATATTAATCCACAGCAAGTGTTTTTAGATATTAAAAAAGGTCGGGGTGAATGGGAAAGTCAAGTCCCCGAATCCATAGCTGAAATGATTATTGAAAAAAGACTACTTGGCTTTGGTACTAGTCGGTAGTTTTCACGGTTTTTCACTTACGGTCATACTTGTAGGGCACGGCTTTAGCCAACTAAAGCCAATCGTCTACACCTAAACGGCGGCTAAAGCCGTGCCCTACAAATTTTAATAGTTACGCTATCTGCACTCCGCTAAATCCTACATAACCCAACGCTGTTTACTTATTCACCCTGCCATTTTCCCCTCGCTTACATGCCACTTAAAACCCTCATTTAACGGCATCTTAGCAACTCTGCGGCTCAATCTTAGTCACACGTTCAAAAACAGGGTAAAATGCTCGTTCAGTACTTAAAATAACTATTCAACAGCGTTTAGCCTTACTCACCCTCGTCATTAAGATAATAGATTCTTTTATGAAATTTATAATTAACAGAGAGCTACTTTTAACGCCTCTACAGCAAATCGTCAGTGTTATTGAGAAAAGGCAAACGATGCCGATTCTTGCCAACGTATTATTTAAGCTGGATAACAATCTATTAACCTTAACGGGTACTGATTTAGAAGTACAGATTGTTGTCGATATTGCGTTCGATAATGACGAGCAGGGCAGTATTACTGTTCCTGCGCGTAAACTGTTAGATATTTGCAAATCACTACCGAGCGCGGTGGATATTAAATTTGAGTTAGTAAATGACAAATTAAAAGTGCAATCAGGGCGTAGTCGTTTTTCCTTAAGTACTTTAGATGCCCACGATTATCCTAATTTTGAAATGACTGAAATGGATTGTCAATTCACAATAAAAACGGTGCAACTCAAAACAGCTTTGGATAAAACGGCTTTTTGTATGGCTAATCAGGATATCCGCTATTACTTAAATGGCATTATGCTGGGCATTTTTAATCGGCAGCTCAAATTGGTTGGTTCTGATGGACATAGACTTTCGATTTATGAAGGCGAAATTGATACAGAAACAGGTATAGAATCGCGTATTATCATTCCGCGTAAAGGCGTATTAGAATTAGCGCGTTTATTGGATAATGATCCGGAACAAGAAATCCAGATCGAGTTTTCTAAAAATAATATTCGTGTGGTCATTGAAAATTTAACCTTCTCCGCGAAATTAGTGGATTCTAAATATCCTGATTTCAGTAAAGTATTCGAACAAGGTTTCAACAGCCCTATCCATGTACAAAAGCAAGTTTTAAAAGATGCTTTAACGCGAGTGTCTATTTTATCCAATGAGAAATTCAGAGGAGTTGAGTTTGTTATTGACGGTAATAATTTACAAATCAGCACGAATAACCCTGAACATGAAGAGGCCGATGAAGAAATAGCGATTGAGTATCAGGGTGAGCCTCTTTCGATAGCCTTTAATTCTCAATATATTTTAGATGCAGTATCTAATTTAGATTCAGAAATGGCGGTTTTGACCATTGCCCAAAACTCAAGTAGTTGTTTTATTGAAGAAGCGAGCGAGCAAAATTATAAGTTTATTGTTATGCCAATGCGTTTATAGAGCTATACCATGAGTTTACAAAAGCTGGATATTTATCATGTGCGTAATTTAGTGCAGGTTTCTTTATCTCCAGCCGCAAAAATTAATTTAATTTATGGCGCTAATGCCAGTGGTAAAAGCTCAATACTTGAAGCAATTTATCTCTTAGGAAGAGCGAATTCATTTCGCTCTACGACGGTTAAAAATGTTATTAATTTTGCCCATAATGATTTAATTGTGTCGGGTAAAGTTCTTTTTACCAGCGGCCACGTATCCAGTCTTGGTATTCAGCACGATGGCAAAAATGTGCAAATACGCATTGATCAGGAAACTAAACATGCTCGCGCTGATTTGGCTTATGCACTTCCTTTGCAGCTCATTCATCCAAAGAGCTATCAGCTCTTAGATGCTGGGCCTCAATTACGTCGAGAATTTATTGATTGGGGCGTTTTTAATCAGCACACTGATTTTTTAAGTGCTTGGCGAAACTTTAAAAAAGCGTTAAGCCAGCGCAACGCCTTGTTAAAAATTCGCCGCGTTAAAGAGTTAAATGTTTGGAACCATGAATTGCAGCAATACGGTACAATAGTCGCTCATTATCGAAAGCAATATTTAGCAGAACTAACACCCTTTTTTTTAAAGATAGTAGGGCGGTTTTTAGAATTAGACGCGATTGAATTAACTTTATTTCAGGGCTGGGATATTGAAGCTTTATTGCTGGATAAACTAACAGATGATTTAGAAAAAGATCTTCGTTATGGCTTTACCCATAGTGGACCACACAGAGCTGACTTTCAATTATTGAGTGCATCCAGAAAAGCAAAAGATTTTGTTTCTCGAGGACAATTAAAGCTATTAGTGCTTGCTTTAAAATTAGCGCAAATCGAGCACCTGCTTAATAATGGTTTCCAATCCGGATGTGTATTGATTGATGATGCCGTGGCAGAATTAGATTTTTCCAGTCGCACAAAATTATTAGAATTTTTAGCGGGTATGGATATACAAGTTTTCATGACAGCAACTGAGCGAAATGAATTTGGTGATTTAAGTCAAATTAGGCAATATAAAATGTTTCACGTGAAGCATGGGGCGGTTACAGAAGTGTAATGTTTCATGTGAAACATTACACGAAAAGCAAATAAAAATGTTTCACGTGAAACATACATACAACAAGGTTAAACATGAGTGAAAATACGGATAACTACGATAGTTCCAATATTAAAGTTTTAAAAGGCTTAGATGCGGTACGTAAAAGACCGGGAATGTATATTGGCGATACCGATGATGGTACAGGCCTGCATCATATGGTATTTGAAGTTGTTGATAACTCAATTGATGAAGCTTTGGCGGGTTATTGTAAAGCAGTTAATGTCACTATCAATGAAGATGGCTCTGTTACCGTTTCAGATGATGGACGTGGTATTCCCGTCGATATTCACCCGGAAGAAGGGCGTTCTGCTGCTGAAGTTATTTTAACGGTGCTCCATGCCGGTGGTAAGTTTGATGATAATGCCTATAAAGTTTCTGGTGGTTTGCACGGGGTAGGTATTTCGGTTGTTAATGCCTTGTCAGAAAAGCTTGATTTAGAAATTTACAAAGGTGGCTATGTCTATCGCCAAACGTACAGACATGGCGAGCCTGTTGCACCTTTAGAAAAAATGGAAGCCACCACGAAACAGGGGACTCAGGTTACTTTTTTACCCAGTAGAGATACTTTTGGTGATGTTGAATTTCATTATGAAATTTTAGTTAAACGTTTACGCGAATTGTCTTTTTTAAATTCAGGGGTGCGTATTCATGTTAAAGATGCGCGCTCAGGCAAAGAGGATGTATTTGAATTTGAAGGCGGTATTAAAGCCTTTGTTTCTCATCTTAATAAAAATAAAACACCTTTATTTCCTGAAGTGTTTTATTTCACGACTGAAAAAGAAGGCGTCACGGTTGAAGTGGCGATGCAATGGAATGACTCTTATCAGGAAAATATTTTCTGCTATACCAATAATATTCCTCAGCGTGATGGCGGTTCGCATTTAGCCGGCTTTAGAGGCGGATTAACGCGTACGATTAATCAATATATTGAATCGAACGGTTTAGCCAAAAAAGAAAAAGTGGGAACAACAGGTGATGATGCCCGTGAAGGACTCACGGCAGTTTTATCAGTTAAAGTACCTGATCCAAAATTTTCATCACAAACTAAAGATAAGCTGGTTTCTTCTGAAGTAAAACCTTTAGTTGAATCAGCGATGAATGAAAAGTTCAATGATTTTTTACAGGAAACGCCGGGTGTTGCTAAAGCGATTGTTAATAAAATCATCGAAGCGGCACGAGCCAGAGATGCAGCGCGCAAAGCACGCGAATTAACGCGCCGTAAAACAACACTAGATATTGCTGGTCTTCCAGGTAAGTTAGCTGATTGCCAAGAAAAAGATCCCGCGCTTTCAGAAATATTTATTGTCGAAGGGGACTCAGCGGGTGGCTCTGCCAAGCAAGGTAGAGACCGTCGCACGCAAGCGATTTTGCCTTTAAAAGGGAAAATTCTCAATGTGGAACGTGCGCGTTTTGATCGCATGATTTCATCTGAAGAAGTCGGTACGCTAATTACAGCATTAGGTTGTGGTATCGGTAAGGATGAATATAATCCAGAAAAATTACGTTACCACCGCATTATTATCATGACCGATGCGGATGTCGATGGTTCACATATTAGAACTTTATTACTCACTTTCTTCTATCGACAAATGCCTGAGCTAATTGATCGTGGGCATATTTATATTGCGCAACCGCCTTTATATAAAGTCAAAAAAGGAAAGCAAGAGCGTTATGTAAAAGATGATGCGGAATTAAATGCTTACTTAATTCAGCTGGCTTTAGAAAAAACGCAATTAATTAGTAATCCAGAAACACCAGAGATCAAAGGTCTTGGTTTAGAAACTTTGGCCAATGAATTATTGGCAGTAGAAAGTATTATCAGCCGCATGGGGCGACGTTACGATACTGACTTTTTACAAATGTTGACTCATGTATCGCCTTTGACCAAAGACGCGCAAAAAGATTTGGGTCAATTAACGGAATGGTTTAGTGTGTTAGAACAGCGATTAAATGCAGCAGCTGAAGCAACCTATAAACTTGAATTAGCTTATCGTAATGAGCAAGACTATACCTTGACCATCCATAAAAAAACCCATGGCGTAGAAAAAATCGTTATCCTGGAAGCCATCTTTTTTAACAGTAATGATTATAGAAAAATCGCTACTTATACAGAAAACACGCATGATTTATTTAGCGATGAATCTTATATGCAAATGGGTGAGCGTAAGCAAGCGGTCAGTAATTTTAAAGATGCATTTGATTGGATGATGCGTGAAATTAAGAAAGGCCAGCATATTCAGCGTTATAAAGGTTTAGGGGAAATGAACCCAGAGCAATTATTTGAAACGACTTTAGATGTTAATGCGCGGGTATTACTGCAAGTGACCGTCGCCGATGCGATTGCTGCTGATGAAGTCTTTACTACACTCATGGGTGACGTGGTCGAACCGCGCCGCGATTTTATTGTTAAAAATGCTTTAGAGGTGTCTAATTTAGATGTTTAATATAGTTCATCAGGTATGATTGATGGCTAGTCTACTTATTGGATTGGTAGGCTATGATGATTTTAAAAAATAGGAAAATGAAAGGAATATATGGCAGAAGAATTTGAAGCTCAGCTAAAAGATTTTGTTACTGAATTCAAGGAGCATATCAGTACAGACAATGGTGAATGGACTATTAAGGGCTTTATTGATATCTTTAAAAATATCTATACGATTTCCGCAGATACAAAAATTATTTCAAAAATCCTTGAAATTCATTTGTTTCCAAAAATCATGGAGTTTGCCAGAAAATATGGTTATAAAATAGTTCTGGCAGAACATCAAAATTATTATCCCGATATCTCATTTGTAAAAGCTGATGATGAAAGAATTAAATTTGCCGTAGATTTTAAAACGACTTATCGTAACCCCCAAAAGCCTTTTTTATGCAATGGATTTACTCTTGGATCACATGGTAAGTATTTTGAAGATAGAGCAAGCACGAAAAACATTCAGTATCCATACCGCTCTTATACCGGACATTTTTGTTTAGGCATTATTTATAATCGTGTAGATGCAAGGTAAACGCATTAAAAGGACTTTAAAGACAAAGAGATAGTCACCATAGTATCAATTTTGCCTAGAGTATCTATGAACTATAGTTTAGTTGAGCATTTTTCCCTACTGACTGACCCCAGAATTGAGCGTAAAAAACT
>JAIPFI010000054.1 GCA_021736705.1 Methylococcaceae bacterium
AATAATAAGTAAAAAATGAGCAGTAGAAACTTTATGCTTTGCATCGTGTAATGTTTATGGTGCAACAACACCGCTCCCTTCGTGTACAGTATTTTTCCCATAAGGTGAGTTAGACGGGTAAAAATTACCGGAATAACCTGTATCAAGTACGGGGTCGCCAACCGTATAACCCCAACTGATAGGCTGATTATACTGATCATCATTGTAATGATGCGTATGATTTGCGCGTACAAACATGCCTGTTTCACAGGCGCTAAGCGAGGTCAGTAGAATAATGATAAGGGGGGTTTTAAGTGTATGATGCATAGTGTTCGTTCCTGTTTAATCTTCTTTATTGTAAAAGCCTGATATATCGGGGTATTTATAACAGTCGATGGAGCTACAGTTATAAGCAGAAAGGCTAGCAACATTGAGCTCTGGCTTAATGTTTTTGCGGTCGTTATTATGACTTGAGTTGACGCCGTTAAGGCATTGGCTGTGAATAGCGGCCGTACCACTTAAGCAGGTAAAGAATTTGGGTGTTAGTGTCACTTCAACTACGGTTTCATAGGTATCAGCATCGACAGCAGTAATGCTGATAACGCGTGCACCTTTTAGAAATGCATCAAGATAAACTCTATAGTTGTCATTTTTTACTACCATTGCTGATACGGTGGTATGACCATTAATACTTACGCCGTAAATTTGTTCGGCGAGATTTCGATAAGCATCCATTTTTGAGGCGCGCATACTCATTAGTCGGCGCTGTGCTGGCGAATACTCGCTGAACATATTAGAAGTGCCATAGCCTATTGCCGTTAATATTTTAATGGGCGGGACTTCAATTTTTGTTATTCTTTCAGGGGTGCAAGCAATAATGCTGATATTGAGTAGTATCAGTACAAAAAGCCGTTTTATCAATGTTATGTTCATGCCATTACTCCATTATTCTTTATGTGTAGGTAGTCGGCCTGAGTTGGCTTTTCTTGAGTGCTGTTATTCTTTATCGATCAATGATTCTAAAGTTAGGTTCAAGCTCTGTTGGGCTGCCGAGTTCGGTAATATCTAGGTCTGTCACTTTGGCGAATAATGAGCCTTTGCGACAATCTTGAATAAAAAGCTGCATTGCCTGCTTGGTGCCAGAGGCAATAATTTCTACATCGCCATTGGCGCAATTTTTTACTGTGCCATTAATGATATGTTTTTTCGCTGATTTTAGGGTGAAGGCTCTAAAGCTAACCCCCTGTACTCTGCCTTTTACTGTGATTTTAAAATGTTGCATCGGTTTAACGGGTAATTTCCCAGCAATAATGAATTTTAGGGGTTCTGGCAAAATCTTCAGGAATAGTATCGGTGCTAATATCTTCTATATGGAAGTTTGCCAGCGCTTCGGTATCCAATTTAAAGCGGCGGAAATTGGTCGAGAAATAAAGCACACCACCGTCATTTAATAATTGCACCGCGTTTTTGATTAATGCCACATGGTCTTCTTGTATGGAAAGCGTGGTTTCCATACGTTTGGAGTTAGAAAAGGTGGGCGGATCAAGAAAAATCAAATCGTAGGCTTGATCGCGTTTAGGTTTTGTTGTTTGCTCTTCTAGCCATTCTTTGCAATCGGCACGAATAAAATAATTGTCATTTTTAACGTGATTGAGTTCCATATTGCGTTGCGCCCACTCTAAATAAGTTTTAGACATGTCTACGCTGGTGGTTGACGTAGCACCGCCAATAGCGGCATGTACTGACGCGGTGCCAGTATAGGCAAATAAGTTTAAGACATGTTTATCTTTGGCTTGCTGCTGAATATGCAGACGAATAGGGCGATGATCTAAAAAGATCCCTGTGTCTAAATAATCTTCAAAATTGACATAAAACCGTGCACCGTGCTCTTCAATAATTTCAAATTTTTCTGAATGCGCTTGTTTTTCGTACTGCTCCATGCCTTTTTGTTTGCTGCGTATTTTTAAATAGACTTGCTCCTTAGGAATATTAAAGACCTTAGGAATTTCATTCATTGCTGCGGCTAGGCGTGCATTTGCTTTTTCTTCTGAAATGGTCTTAGGGGCTTGATATTCCTGGACATTAATCCATGTTTTCTCGCCTTGATAGACATCAATCGCAATCGCATATTCAGGTAAGTCAGCATCGTAAATACGGTAGCAGTGTATGTCTTCACGTTTTAGCCATTTAGCAATTTTCTTGATATTTTTCTTTAGGCGGTTAGCAAACATTTGCGCATTTTCTGACGCTTCGCTGTCTATTTCTGGTGGATGTTCAATCGCTAGTTCGATGCGTTCTTGCGGTGTTTTTGCTTTGGGCGTGAAAAAGCTTTCCTCTTCTATCGCAAAGCGCAAGAGCTTGCACTCTAAAGCGCCATTAAAAAAAGTAATCGGTTTTTGTGAGCGGATACCTAAACGAAATCCAAGTTCAGGATCACTAATAATCATCGCTGCTTGCCAGTGTTTAAATTGTGTTTTAAGTACGTCACCAAAACTGCGATATAAGAGTGCGGTTTCTTCAGTATTACCTAAACGCTCGCCATAAGGCGGGTTACACATGACGATACCCGGCTGCCAGCTTTCTGCGGCAGTTGCATCGTTTATATCTCGGCGTTCAACGTGTATGTAATTTTGTAAGCCAGCGTTTTCTATATGTAATAAAGCGGCGTTGATTGCCTGCCTGCTTTGGTCAAAACCGACAATAGTGGGTAAGTTTTGTAAGCCAATCGTTTTGCGTTGCTCAGCTTCAGCTAGTAATGATTGCCATAGCGCAGCATCATGTTTTTTCCAGCTAGTAAAACCAAAGTGTTTGTGCTGTAAGCCTGGCGCATAATCGGCTGCCATCATGGCGGCTTCTAATAATAAGGTGCCTGAGCCACACATGGGGTCGATTAAACTACCGCCTTGGCGTGCTATTTCCGGCCATTTGCTGCGATAAAGTATGGCCGCGGCAAGATTTTCTTTGATCGGTGCGGCAATGCTAATATCACGATAGCCACGCCGATGTAAGCTCTCGCCGGATAAATCCAAGCTCAGTGTTGCTTGTTCTTGTTGTAAATAAACGTTAATTCGAATATTCGGCTGCGTGAGATTAATTTCAGGGCGTTTATTGAATTTTTTACGCATTTGATCAACCACAGCATCTTTTACTTTGATGGCACCAAAGTGCGTGTTGTTGATTGCTTCAGATGCTTTTGCATTAAATGAAACGGCAAAGCTATCATCGGGTTTCATATGATCAAACCAGTTCACTTTATAGATGCCGTCATATAAATCTTCTTGGCTAGTCACAGTAAACGTGTCTAAAACCAGTAATACGCGATTGGCAATACGTGACCACAGGCAAACGCGGTAGGCATTTTCTAACGAGCCTTCAAAATACACACCGGCCATAGCGGTTTTTACCTGTTGTACACCCAATTGTTTTAATTCAGTAGCAAGGATATCTTCCATTGCTTTGGGACAGGTCGCAAAAAAACGTGAATCGGTCATGTGATATTTATTGAGGTTGAGAAAAAAGGAAATTAAAGCAATGCCGTTGACTTAAATCCTCTCTTGTTGGAGAAGGGTTTTATTCTTAAATCAACAGCATTGGGAATTAAAGGTTGGAACGATAAAGTGCGGCTATGAAAATACTACGTTCCAGACTAGGTTTTATTAGAAGCTTAGTAATTCAACATCAAAAATAAGTGTCGCATTAGGGCCAATTGCGCCGCCAGCGCCTTGTGCGCCATAAGCGAGCTCAGAAGGAATAAAGAAACGGTAAGTTGCTCCCGTTGACATTAACTGTACGCCTTCAGTCCAGCCGCCAATCACGCGATTTAAAGGAAAAGTAGCCGGTGCGTTACGGCTATATGAGCTATCAAACTCAGTACCATCTAAAGTTGTGCCTTTATAATGCACGGTCACATTCGCTGTAGCACTGGGTTTCTCACCTTCTGCATCAGTAAGAATAGTGTATTGTAAGCCACTTGCTGTAGTGATAACGCCTTCTTTAGTGGCGTTTTCAGCAAGAAATGCTGCGCCTTCAGTGAGGTTGTTTTGGGCAAGTTCTGCGTTGTTTCTTGAAAACATGAAAAGTCCTATAAGTACGATAATGGAAACTGCGAAAATAATAAGCTGAGTTTTACCCATGGGTAACCCCTTAAATTGTTAAGCTGGGTATTTTACCAAAAAAAAGAGCCAGAATTTTCTAATTCTGCTTTACAGCCATTTAATTGTTGCTGGAAAATTTGCGCTTGCCTGTTTACTTTTTTTGCTGTTTTTAATAGCCAAGGCTTTTTTAACTGAGATTTACGCTGGAAGCCACCATGTCCTTCATGATAGGCAAGGTATTGGTTGACCGTATCCCGTTTTGAAATGCCTAGTTTTTTATGGCTTACTGTGCAGTACCAGCCAATAAAATCGCAGGCATCTTCGAAGTCATCTCGGTCTGCCCCCCAGCTACCCGCTTCTGTTAGATACCAATCCCAAGTGCTGTCTTGTGCTTGAGGGTAACCGTAGGCGGAGCTGTCACGAAACCAAGGAATAAAACCGAGAAGCCAAGGTCTAGGTGGTTTTGCATCGGCAACAAAACGCGATTCCTGATACATAATGGCCATTTGTATAGGGATAGGGACGCCCCATTTAAGATAGGCGTCTTTACTGTAGTCGTACCAGTCATCTTTTTCTTTAAAAATTGCACAAATATTGTGGGTGTTTTTTGGCTGAGAAGCGGTGCAGGCAGTTAATGATAAGGCAAATAGAGCTAAGAAATAGTAGCTAATAGTTTTTTTAAACATGGTTTTTTTATTAATGCCGCTAACATAGTGAATTGTAAAGATAAAAATTTTATCATAAGGTATTGTTTTTATTTAAATATAAGCCGAAAATACAGATAAAATTAAAAGCTTTACAATTATACTGGCTAGCTAATAAAAAAAGACATTAAATATGACGAATGCAAGACAAAATTACCGCGAAAATTTAACCCATACAGGATTTATTTTTATCGGTGGAGAAGAGCATGAAATGCAAGTGAAAAATCTTTCCATTAGCGGCATGCTAGCGGTTATTGATACTTCCCATAGCATGCTTGTTACGCATAATGAGCGCGATCTTTTTTTGTTAATTAAGCAGTCGAGTTTAGTTGATATTTATATAGAAAAATTAAATTTAGCCGGTGAAGCTGAAGTTGTAAGAATTGAAATGGATGGTCAACATATTGTCATTGGCTTAGAGTTTAAACAAATTTCTTATGATGCAGATAATTTATTATATAAACGCAAAGCTTATCGAAAAAGTATGGCTGCCCCAGGTCAAGTGCTTATCACTAAACATGTTTATGAATTTATGACTCGGAATGTATCCGTTGACGGCTTAATGATCTGTATTTCAGAGCATATTGCAGTTCAGAAGGGTATGCTTATCGAATTTAAATTCGATAAGCTGCATTTACACGGTGAAGCAAAAATTGCTTGGTTTGAGTATAACGATAACGAGGGGACGTTATTAGGGCTTGAGTATCAGCTTATGGAAAAGGCTGATATTAAAGGGATTCCCCAGTTCTATCACAGAGAGGTATAGGCGTTCTTATTTCGATGGTGCCAATATTGTGTTGCTAAATCATGTGCATCAGCCTGAGATGCTGCTTTTCCTAGTAGTTTTAAAGCAACAGCCGTCGTACCAATAATGCTCGCTTGAGCAAATTCATCTTGCCATTCATCGCGCCAAAGCTGTATCAGTTCCTTGGGCTCCAGTAGTTCCGGTTTGACATGGCGTCGAGCAAATAATGCTGGCCATATTTCTTCTGAAAGTTCATTGTTATGTACGCTTTGTACTAAACATTCCATATCAGGATTACGTTCTGTTTCCCCGCCTTCACCTTTTAAAACAGCCATATTAGCTTGCTGTAAGAGTAATGCCGCTTCTTGATGTACGTGGCGATAGCTAGGGTGAAAAATACCTTGAATACTGTAAGGGGCGTTAAAAGGATTAATTAAACGTACTAAGGTGTGTACCGGTGAGCGTAAGCCCATTAATGAGCGTAGGTGAATCATTTTATTTAAAGCCGGACAAAATTGCTCTAATGACAAATAAGAAAAATTGTTGTTTTGTAGTTGTGATTCAGCTTCAGCAATGGATTGTGCAGGGGCTAAGGAGAATAAAGGTAGCATGTCCTGAACAAACAGGCGACTATCTGAATGTGGAGCTGAGCCATGCATTAAAATTTTAATGCCATTTTCTGCCAGTAATAAACTGGATAATATAAACCACGGTAAGTGGCGGCGTTTTCCCGCATAAGAAGACCAATCTAAATCTGCCAGCTGTGCCGTATGTCTGGGTAATGTTTCTCTTACTGCTAGCACAAAACCGGCTAGTTCTTCGGGGGTTTCTTCTTTGACGCGCATGAGCATTAAAAAAGCACCTAGCTGTATCTCTTCAACTTCACCTGCCAAAATCATGCGCATTGCTTGATAGGCTTCTTCTTGGGTTAATGGGCGTGAGCCATTCTTGCCCTTGCCTAGAATACGAATAGTTTCTGCAAAGGGGTGTTCTTGATTATCTGTGCTCATTATTCTTTTACCGGACGTTTATCTAATTTTCGTTGTAAAGTGCGACGATGCATATTCAATGCACGCGCAGCCGCTGAAATATTGCCTTCATGTTCCATTAATACTTTTTGTAAATGCTCCCATTCTAAGCGCTTAACGGAGAGGGGGTTTTCATTAATGGCAACAGAGCTATCACCTGAATCTTTATTTAGTGCTTGTAGAATTTCATCGGCATTGGCAGGTTTGGTTAAATAATGCTTGGCACCGAGTTTGATCGCCTCAACCGCTGTGGCAATACTAGCAAAGCCTGTGAGCATAATAATTTGCGTATTGGCATCCAGAGAAATTAGCTTTTGTACTAACTCTAGGCCGGATTCATAGCCTATGCGTAAGTCAATGACGGCATACTCAGGTTCAAATTGCTCTGCTAAGCTAAGACCGCTTTTCACATCGTAGGCAACAGAGACCTCAAAACCACGTTTTTCTAGTGCCGATTTAAGAACCGAACAGTAGGTTTGATCATCATCGACTAATAATAGGCGAGCTTGAGTTTCTTCTGACATAAGTTATAAGTTAGCTGGGGACGAGAGGTAGAAAAATATCAATACAGGCGCCACCTGTAGGTGAGTTACTAATTTGTATTGTACCGCCTAAACGGTTAATCGTTGAATAGGTAAGAAACAGCCCAACGCCTAAGCCTTGACTGTTGGTATGAATCGGAGCTTTGCCAATTTTATCGAGCAATTCACTCGGTATGCCTGGCCCATAATCGCGTATTTGTAAGCCAATAAAATTTTCCAGTGTACAGCGATGAATAGCTAAATCAATGCCTTTTATTCTTGGTGAAACTTTGGCGGCATTATTTAAAATATTAATTAAAGAATGAGTGAGTGTCAGTTCAGCTATGATAGAAGAATTTAAAGGCGCTTCAGGGTTAATGAGTAAATTTAACTTGACTCCTGGCTGTTGGCTACGCCATTGCATGATAACTTCGTCCAAATAATCGCTGAGGATCATGATATGGCCTGAGTCTGCGCGTAATTCACCAGCAGAGGCCGACATAACGGATAAAGCTTGTTTACAGCGATTGATTTGATCTTGCATGATTGACATTTTTTCATGCAATTCAGTTTGCGTGATCGGGTCAGTGTCATGCTTTAATTCATGGGCAATAATAGCCATCGTGCCTAAAGGTGTACCCATGTCATGTGCGGCGCTCGCCGCCAAAGTGCCCAAAGAGATAATGCGATCATCTTGTAAGGCTTTTTCTCGTGCTTCGGCCAGTGTGCGTTCACCGGCCTTAATAGTATTAGATAGCTCCAGAGAAAAAAAGGCGACTAAGCCGGCACTACAGACAAAACCAAACCACATGCCAAAAATATGAAAATTAAAAAATTCCTCATCTTCTTGGGTGTGCATGTTATGTGCCATGTCGCTCATTTCAGCATGCATTAAATGCGGTTCAACGCTCAATAAAGAGGCGTGATAGGGAATTAAAAAAGTGTATATAGTGGTCGTTAATATAACCATATACCAAGTATAGGCATGGGGCAGGGTAATAGCGGTAAGAATGACCGGCAGTAAGAAAATCCAAGTGAATGGATTGGTAGCACCGCCTGTTAAGTAGAGCAGTGCGGCAATCGCAAGAACATCAATAGCTAATTGCGAAAAAATCTCCATTTCAGTTACTGGCAAATCTGTTTTTAAGCGAATCCACGTGTATAAATTAACCGTACCGATGGCTAGAATAGTTAGCCATAGCGCTTCTTGGTGTAGTGGGATTTTTAAAATATCAATGGAAATTAGCAGTAGTAATGATTCGCCGCCTATCATTAAATTTCTAAGAATAAACAGCCACTGTAAATTCTCTTTTGCCGAAATTTCTGTTTTAGGAAGGATATTAACTAGCATCTTAGTTGAAGAAAATCGCTGCACTAATCATAGCTGCACTGGCTAATAAAGCATAAAGCGTCCCTTTATGATTATTTTGCATTTGTGCCTGTAGTCGGTCTAATTGTTTGCGGTGTGTTTCTGCGCGTTGACTGGTATGTGCTGCATCATCAAGCACTTGAAATAGTAAGGTCGGGATTTCAGGGAAATGTTCAGCTAATTCAGGGAATTTTTTGATCGCTTGCTGTATTTTTGCTTTTGGACTCAAGCGCTCTTTAAACCATGTCTCTAAAAAGGGTTTGGCGGTCTGCCATAAATCCAGATCAGGATAAAGTTGACGACCTAGACCTTCGATATTGAGTAAGGTTTTTTGTAATAACACCAGTTGCGGTTGCACTTCCATATCAAAGCGGCGTGCAGTTTGGAATAAACGTAACAGTAATAAACCAAAGGAGATGTCTTTTAACGGCTTGTCAAAAATAGGCTCGCAAACGCTACGAATCGCGGATTCAAATTCTTCTACGCGAGTGTGTGCAGGAACCCAGCCAGATTGTATGTGCATTTCCGCGACACGGCGGTAATCACGATTAAAGAAAGCCAGTAGGTTTTCTGCTAAATAGCGTTGATCAGAAGAGGATAAACTACCGACGATACCAAAATCGACGGCAATATATTTTCCCGGAATATCGACAAAAATATTACCCGGATGCATATCGGCATGGAAAAAATTATCTCTAAAGACTTGGGTGAAGAATATTTCTACACCGCGTTCAGCTAATAATTTGAAATCTGCATCGGCAGCACGTAACTCATCAATATTGCCTACTGGAATACCATGAATACGCTCCATAACCAGTACTTTTTTGCGCGTGAATTCCCAATAAATTTCAGGTACATAAAGTGAGTCTGAGCCTTCAAAATTACGTTTTAATTTGGCGGCATTGCCTGCTTCTCTGACTAAATCTAATTCATCGAGTAGGGTTTTTTCAAATTCAGCAACGATTTCTTTAGCATGTAGGCGTTTGGCATCTGTCCAGAATTTTTCGGCAAAATAAGCGAGTTCGTAAAGCAAACCTATATCCGAATGTATCCATTTTTCTACATCAGGACGTAAAACTTTGACGATAACTTGTTCTCCGCTATGTAAAACAGCTTTATGAACCTGAGCAACAGAAGCCGAGGCTAAGGGGCTGGCAGAAAATTCAGCAAAGGCGGTCTCAATAGACATGCCTAATTGTTGCTCGATAACTTCGCGTGCTTGTTGGTCAGAAAAGGGCGGTACTTTATCTTGTAATTTGACCAGCTCATCGGCAATATCGTCGGGCAATATATCTTTACGCGTAGACAAGGCTTGACCAAACTTAACATAAATCGGCCCTAAATCTTCTAACGTGCGGCGGATGCGTTCGCCGCGCGTACCAAATTCTTTTTTGCGCCAGAAATTAGGCGAGAAAATAGCCAGAAAACGTAAGGGTCTGAATAAATGTGTTTTTAGGATTAGGTCGTCGAGTCCATGAGTAATCAGTACCCAGTTTATGTTGAGTAACCTTAGTATTAGTTTAGGGTGCTTCACGTAATCTTCCTTTTAAGCTTGTTTGGCTTTTAATGTATCGTTCAAACGCGTGACGCGCGCTTCTAGGCGGTCAAAATCTTCTTTTAGCTGGTCAACTTGTTGAGTAAAGATGTTGACTTCAGGGGCAGGTGGGAGGTCTTTGCTTTCATCTTGTAGAAACTCAGTGACATTGAGTTTTAAGGTGTTCACACTTTCTTGTTGCCAATTATTTACGCTACGAAAAAAATTGCCAACTTTATGCGCAATGATGTCGCCCGTGTAATGTGATAACTGCTCTTCTAAATCTATGTCCAGCTGAGCGAATAATTGTTGAAAGTGGCGGCCTAAATTTAAATCACCCTCAATAGTAACTTCACCCGAGAAAAAAGAGCGTGCAGGTGTGGAGCTGAGCCCCATTAAGCCAAAGGCGGGCAAGGAGCCTTTAAGTGTGGTATCGGCAGGCCCTGCATATTGATCAATGATCTGAATGCGCTGCGTCGTAGGGCAAAGGTATATCGTTTCATTAAACGGGAGCAGAGTAACAGCAATGACTTTACCTGTAAGTGGCTGTAAAAAGAGATCAATATCTTCATCTAAACTAAGATATTTATTGAGCGCAGTTTCAAAAGCGTTAATAAGTAAAGGTTTGATTGTCATACGATTAATAAGCGGCAATAGGAAGAGGGGGGGTTAGACAGAGGTGGCAAAGCGCAATCAGTCGATTGCGCCTTTCATTGTACCGATTTAGAACTTATAACCTCTATGCGCAGCGACAATGCCTTGCGACATATTAAAATACTCACAACGTTCTAACCCAGCTTTTTGCATCATTTCTTTTAGTACATCCTGTTTAGGGTGCATGCGAATTGATTCCGCTAAATAACGGTAACTGTCTTCATCTTTAGCAACGATTTTGCCGATTTTTGGCAGTAATTTGAAAGAATAAAAGTCATAAACTTTTTCTGTCAACTTATCTGTCGGGTGAGAAAATTCTAAAACAATAACGCGGCCTCCGGGCTTTAATACGCGGTACATAGAGCGTAATGCGGCATCTTTATCGGTTACATTACGTAAGCCGAAAGCAATACACACGCAATCAAAGGTATTGTCTTCAAAAGGCAGACATTCTGCGTTAACTTGTGCATAGCTGATATTGTCAATTAAACCCCGGTCAATTAAACGATCACGTCCTGTACGTAACATTTCGGAATTAATATCAGCCAAAACAATTGAGCCAGTTTTGCCAACACGTTTTTCAAACAGTGTCGTTAAATCGCCTGTGCCACCGGCTAAATCGAGTACTTTCTCGCCTTCGCGGACATTACTTAGTTGTACGGCAACACGTTTCCAAATACGGTGAATTCCGAGAGACATTAAATCATTCATAACGTCATACTGACTCGCAACAGAATCAAAAACTCCGCGCACTAATTTGACCTTGTCTTTTTCTGCGACTTGTTTAAAACCAAAGTGGGTCGTATTTTCAGTTGTCATAGGTTTATCTTAAATATAAGGGCGGGCTTTTTTATGCCAGCAATCTTGAAAAGAGCTAGCTCATACTGAGCTAGCAATTAGTTTAATTTTGTACCGGTGCCGTGCGCGTATGGTTTGCTGCTTTTAATTCTTCTAAATAGCCAGCCCATATAACATCGTATTCATTGCCGAGTTTATAGAGTAATTCCCAAGTATAAATGCCGCTATTATGACCATCACTAAAATCAGGAGAAATACCATAATTACCAATCGGTCTAATCGAGTTTATGGCAACGTTTTCTTTACCCACTTGCAAGGTTTCTTGGCCGGGTGCATGTCCCATCGCTTCCGCAGAAGGTGTGAATACCCGTAGATATTCACAAGGTAGTTGGAAAGTTTGACCATTATCAAAACTTACTTCAAGTATGCGAGACACTTTGTGTAACTTGATGTCTGTCGGGAAAGTATTAATCGATTCTGCTTTAATGCGCATAATTATAAAATATAACGACTTAAATCTTCGTCTTGGACGAATTCAGATAGGCAGTCATTGACGTAAGCCTCGGTGATAACAATATCTTTATCCACTAAATCAGGCGCATCAAAAGAAACAGATTCTAATAAGCGCTCTAGGATAGTATGTAAACGGCGTGCCCCAATGTTTTCAGTTTTTTCGTTGACTTCCCAAGCAAGCTCGGCGATACGTTTGATGCCATCTTCAGTGAAGCTCAGATTTAAGCCTTCGGTCGCCAGTAAAGCTTGATACTGCTCGGTTAAGGACGCATCAGGTTCAGTCAGAATGCGGATAAAATCAGCGCTGCTTAAAGCTTCTAGCTCTACACGGATAGGAAAGCGGCCTTGTAGTTCAGGAATTAAATCTGATGGTTTGGTTAAGTGAAAAGCACCTGAAGCGATAAATAAAATATGATCGGTCTTGATCATGCCGTATTTTGTGCTAACGGTACTGCCTTCTACTAAAGGGAGTAAATCTCTTTGTACACCTTCACGCGATACATCGCCACCACCCGTGTCAGAACGTTTACATACTTTGTCGATTTCATCTAAAAAGACGATGCCGTGTTGCTCTACTGAGTCAATAGCCGTTAATTTGATCTCATCTTCATTCACTAATTTAGCGGCATGTTCTTCAGTTAATAGTTTCAGTGCTTCTTTAACCGGTAGTTTCTTTGTTTTTGACCGTTCGCTGCCTAGGTTTTGAAACATGCCTTGTAATTGGCTGGTCATTTCTTCCATGCCAGGAGGCGCCATGATTTCAACACCGATGCGTGAAGCCTGAACTTTTATTTCAATTTCTTTGTTATCAAAATCACCTTCACGTAATTTTTTACGCATTTTTTGCCGCGTCGATGCTTCGGTATCAGATAGCATACCGGCTTCAGCACGCGGTAATAAAATATCTAATACTTCTTCTTCGGCTGCATCGGCCGCGCGATTTTGTACTTTTTCGGTCGCTGATTCGCGCGTCATTTTCATCGCTGTTTCAGCTAAGTCGCGGATGATGGATTCCACATCACGTCCAACATAGCCCACTTCGGTGAATTTGGTTGCTTCTATTTTAATAAACGGCGCATTAGCTAGGCGCGCTAAGCGGCGTGCAATTTCTGTTTTACCAACTCCTGTAGGGCCAATCATAAGAATGTTTTTGGGTGTGATTTCATCGCGCATCGCAATATCTACTTGCGAGCGTCTCCAGCGATTACGTAAGGCGATAGCCACGGAACGTTTGGCGCTGGCTTGACCGATAATATGTTTATCTAGTTCGTGAGCAATTTCTTTAGGCGTCATTTGTGTCATGTTTATTCTTAATCCTTTGGTTCTGCGTCTAACTCTTCAATACGTAAATTGTGATTGGTATAAATACAAATATCCGCCGCAATATTGAGTGATCTTTCGACGATTTCGCGTGCGCTTAAATCGGTGTTTTCTAGTAAGGCACGAGCTGCTGATTGTGCAAATGGGCCGCCTGAACCAATGGCGATTAAATCAAATTCTGGTTCGATGACATCGCCGTTGCCGGAAATGATTAACGAGGTTTTACTATCAGCAATAGAGAGTAGCGCTTCTAGTTTGCGTAAAGAACGTTCAGTACGCCAATCTTTAGCCATTTCAACGGCAGCCCGAGTGAGATTGCCGTGGTGTTTTTCTAATTTTCCTTCAAAATGCTCGAAGAGTGTAAACGCATCTGCTGTCGCGCCTGCAAAGCCAGCAATGACTTTATCATGATATAAACGGCGCACTTTGCGTGCATTGCCTTTCATTACCGTATTACCCAAAGTGACTTGACCATCACCACCGATAACGACTTTATCGCCGCGTCGTACAGAAAGAATTGTTGTACCTCTAAAGTCCACTTTATCTACCCACAATTTAGAAAAGAAAGCTTGTGATTTTACATGCTTAATGAATGTCTTGATAGCCTTTAAATATTAGCTTGCATAAGGAGTTCGCCGAAAACGAGAGACTTACTCCAGAAATATCAGGTATTTCACAAGCTCTCTACGAGCTATCTAATAGTAAAGAATAGACGTATTTATCCTTTATTGAGGATAATTTCTAAGACGAATTTGCTGCCAAAATAAGCCAGTAATAGGGCAAGAAAACCATATAAAGTCCAGCGTACTGCCGTTTTTCCACGCCAACCGTACAGCTTTCTACCTAGCAATAGAGCAGAAAAGGTGAGCCAAGCCAGTATGGAAAGGATTGTTTTATGCACAAGGTGCTGAGCAAATAAATCATCAATAAAAATAAAACCACTCACTAATGAAATACTTAAAAAGAATACGCCAGCACTAATCATTTGAAATAATAAGGATTCCATTGCTTGCAGCGGTGGAAATGAAAGCATTAATCGCCCAGGGTTATGGCTTTTTAACTGATTATTTTGTATGGCAAGTAAAAGCGCTTGAAAGGCAGCAATGGTGAGCAAGCAAAAAGCGACAATAGAGCTGAGAATGTGGGTATTCATCGCTAAGGAATTTTCAGTTTGGTTGGGTACTACATTTGGAAATGTGATATCTAGGCCTAACATTAAAGCCGCGAGTGGGAACAGCGCAATACCTAATTTTTCAACAGGTTTTGAAAAAGAAGCGATTAACAATAAAAAGACAATAATGACGGAAATAATTGAAGCTGTATGAAAAAAACCAAAATCAATACTTTGTTTATTCCAAGCGCTGAGTAAAACAGAGCTTATATGCCCTGTGCCTGCAATAGATGCAAGTATCAAAGCTGTTTTTTTCTGGCGTTTTTCTTTGATGTTTTTTATTAGAAAGAGGCTGCTAGCAAGGTAAAAGAAACAAACCGTGCCTTCGAGTAAAAATAAGTTCATAGGAAATTAAACTTTTAGAGTAAAAGTAACAGGACCATCATTTACCAGTGCTACCTGCATGTCGGCACCGAATTGCCCTGTTTGTATATTAGGGAAATTATTTTTAGCATAACTAACAAAATAATTAAATAATTCTTCGCCTTTTTCAGGGCTGGCAGCCGGCGTAAAGCTGGGGCGATTACCTGAATCGGTGTCCGCCGCTAAAGTGAATTGGGGGACAAGTAATAGCCCCCCTTGAATCGCCTGCAAATTCAAATTCATACGGTCATCTGCGTCAGGAAAAATACGGTAGTTCACAATGCGTTCAAATAAACGTTGTGCAGATTTTTCGGTATCCTGCTTTTGGATTGCAATGAGAGCCATAATGCCCCGCTCTATTGCACCTATTTGTACGCCTGCAACTGAGACATTGGCCTGTGTGACTCGTTGAATAAGAGCAATCATAATTAGCCAAGTAAGTTATCTAAAGCCATCATAATAATAAAGCCAACCATTAAGGCAAAAGTGGCATAACGTGAACGGCCATTTGAATGCGTTTCGGGGATAATTTCTTCAGAAATAACGAATAACATGGCACCAGCAGCAAAACCCATCGCAAAAGGCATGATCGAAGAAAAAGTGGAAACCATGGTAATACCTAAGATACCGCCTATAGGTTCAACTAGCCCCGTCAAGGTGGCAATGCCGACTGCTTTCCACTTATTATAGCCTAAAGCGACTAACGGTAGTGCGACAGCCAGTCCTTCTGGGATGTTTTGTAAGGCGATGGCGATGGCTAAAACTATGCCGTTATGCATATCACCAGTACCAAAGCTAACCCCGACAGACATACCTTCAGGAAAGTTATGAATAGTAATAGCAATAATAAATAGCCAGATTTTTTGTAATGAAGCGGTTTGGATATTGGACACATCATCAAAATGCAGATGCGGTAATTTTTTGTCTGCTAAATGCAAAAACAAAGCACCGACTAACATGCCTAAGGCAACTAGCCATAAGCCCTTGCCCGGCCATAGTGCATTACCTGCGGCTATGCCGGGAACTAATAAAGAGAAAGCGGTTGCTGCGAGCATAACGCCGGCAGCTGCACCGAGTAAGGTATTAAAAACATTGTTAGAGACTTCTTTGAAAAAAGCCGCTGGTAAAGCACCTGCTCCTGTTGCTAAGCTGGCTAAAACGCAGGCAAAGAAACCGATCATGGCTATTTTGCCAAATAACAGGTATAAGCTGCCAAAGACAATCAGTTGAGAAAATAAAAATAAACCAATAATGACCAGCCAAAACTGAGATTTAGGCAGCGCCTTTAATTTTTGATACTGAGCACATGAATTGAGCTGAGACTGGCATTTATTGATGAAATTTATTGAAGTTAGGCTACTCATTTTCTCTCTCTTGGTGTCTGGGTAAGAATCAGTTTATTGTATAGGGAATTTACTTGTCATTAGCAATGATTTTTAAATCTATTTATTTGCTCGTAGATTGAGTCAGGCAGGGTCTTGTTATTTTGGGACGGCAAGCGAACAAAGACAGATAACCTATATAGACAACTGCCTAAGCCATAGATGACTCACATACCTCTAAAACTGTTTTTAGCATCGTTAGATAATAAAAGCAAATGACGACGTTATCGGAAAAAAAACGGGAGCCGACACAAAAGAATCGTTAATGACAGGATACGATTGTATTCATGCTTTTATGTCGGGAAACTAGCGCAGAAAATTTACCACTTGATTTTTTAGCAGGGTATAATGCGCAGTTTTGAAATTTATCGAGCATTTAAAAGTGCGGCCATTTTGATAAGACAATGAATATAACGGCAATATACCCGGGTACTTTTGATCCTGTCACGAATGGACATATTGATATCATCGCTCGAGCATCACGCATTTATCATAAATTGATTGTTGCGGTTGCAGTGAATAGTAATAAATCGCCTTTGTTTGATATTAGTCAACGGGTCGAATTATTACAGCAAGTAACGGCTGACTTTGAAAATGTCAGCATTATCGGCTTTGATAATTTATTAGTCGATTGTGCTAAACAGCAGAGTGCAAGTGTGATCTTGAGAGGCTTAAGGGCTATCTCGGATTTTGAATATGAATTTCAGTTGGCAGGGATGAATCGTCGTTTATCGCCTGATTTAGAAACTATGTTTTTAACGCCGGCGGAGCAATACGAATTTATTTCTTCCAGCATGATTAAAGAAATAGCAAGATTAGGGGGCGATGTTTCCAGCTTTGTTCCTGAAATTGTGCGACAACAATTGTTTGAA
>JAIPFI010000055.1 GCA_021736705.1 Methylococcaceae bacterium
AGCCTCTATCCGTTATCGTGAGGAGGTTTTAACCAGTAATGGGGAAAATAATACCTATCATGCGGGCGCATATCTTTTTGATGGTTTGCACGAAGGAGCTGAGACGTCAGGATGTGAGGTGTGCAAACGCTTAGGTGGAGTAGGTTTGTGACAGAGCTGTGCTGACGAGTCCTTAGCGCTCCCATGTTATTTGATGTATCTTTCTTTATCTTTTGTAGAGAGGCTTCTAGCCACCAATATCGCGATGGGACATCACTCCTACTTGGGGCTTAGGTCACGGAACAATGCAAAGCCTTAAACAAGGCATTGAGTTCACGTAAGCCAATGCGCGGTGATTGAAAGAGTAGGTATAAAGGTTCTCGTTGGGTTATATGATATTTTTCCCAGAATACGGTTCGACCGTGCAAGTTCATTGCTGTGGCTGCTAATTGGTAGAGCTTGCGCGCTAAAAACTCAGTCATACCATGACAGCCTTCGATCTGACCAAGCGCCGCTAATGGGCCGACACCTAGGCAGACTGAGTGAACCCCCTCTTCACGCAGAGCCTGTAAGGCGGTGACGACCATAAGTTCGTTGCTATAAAGGGGGGCTGACGGTGAGGAGAAGACAATATTGATCAGATGATGACTTTCGAAGCATTCTATGTGTAACATTGACAGCATGCCAACAACGTTACCAGACTGATCAGCGACGAACCAGCGCCGGCCTGATTTGTTTGCAAACAGGTGTTGCTGGCCTAGATGCATTTGCAATCCATGGCGAGCAGTCAGCCATTGTTCGTAAGTCGCCTGAATTTGTGTTTCTAGCTGGGCATTCGGTTTTGTATTTCCTAGGTATTCACGCACCACCAATCCGGTTCGGCGAACGTGGTTGAGATGCTGGCGCAAGTGACGCCCTCGGCGCTCTAGTTCAGGGTCATGCTGAGGATTGGCGATTAATAGTTCGGCGAATTGCATCGTGGCATAACCGTGTTTCCTTGCATAGGCATGCATGGGTTCGGTCGCTGCAGAGTAAAGAATCGACCAGCCCTTATTCGCGCAGTAGCGGCTAAAAGCGTCGGCTAAGGAGGTTTTATATTCAGGAGCGCAGATTGGATCACCCTGAACAACGGCACAGCGGCGCACAACCAAAAAACCGATTAGACCATCAATCCCGGGCGTGCGAAAAGTGCTCAGTAAAGGATCTAATGCGGCGTGCGACACGGAACCGCCATAACACCGAATAAGTTCCACATCGGATGGAATTGGTGAATTGAATTTCTTGGTCATGGCGAGGTTCATTAAGCGCATAGGTATATTGTAGGCGTGACTTTCAGGCGCGATATTCATGGCTAACAGCCATTCCTACAGAAAAGCTCGGGCGATGTTTTTTTATGGCATACCATGCATAACACCATATTTTTCACCCATAAGAATATGTTGGTAAATATCAGCTAATTTTTGATCAGTTTTTGTCGTCGTTTGTTTGACTTTGGGCGCGTTGATTTCAAAGCCGGCTTTATTTTGAAAAAGCATGACAAAATCAGAGCCGCCGAAGAGAAAATTGCCGAGCATGCTGCCTTTTTTATGGGTAATGCCGGGCTTAATATTTTCTTCAAAATTCACGGAAGAAACTTGAGCCATCCCCATTGGAATAAGCGCGACTAATCCATATTTACCTGTGTCTACAATGACATAGCCACGGGTCTGGGTAAATTGCCAGCCTGTTGAAACAATGGGCACATATTTGTTTTGTTGTTGATCCCATAGAACTTCTAAAGCGACATTCTGCGCAATGTTTTTCTTTTCTTTAATCGTGCCTCCAACAGCGAAATGATACCGGTGGTAATCATTAACATTGAGAAACATGTGGGTAAAAACACCATTGGCAAAGGCATTTTTGTACTGGCTATCAGAACTGAGCAAATCATTTACATTATAAAATGTTGTCAGTTTGATTTTTAGTCCGCCGGCAACGTTGATATTGGAGTCTTTATCAATTGCCCACGCGCCTTGTGGCACTGAATCGGCGGGAGCAACGACTATCGTCGGGTCTTCTGGTGAGGCGATAGGACGAGCGTCAATAGACTTCAGGTATCGACTAAAAAACGCATTAAATGTTTTCCAGTGGGAAGAGGATTCATACCATCCTTTTTGTAAGCCGAAACGCGGATCGTTATAGTATCCTTGATATGTTTTTTGATCCCATGATTTTTCAGTATTAAGAAAATCACCCCATGCATTGACAAACCTATGAACCCAAGCAGAAAAAGGCGGGTAATACTGAAGTGAATGATTAAATAAACCTTTACCCTTTAATTCGGGTAAAGGCTGGTCAATAAGAAAATAAAAATAACAGATACTCTGTAGTATTTGATCGCGGGTTAGATTGGCTGGATTTTTCAGTATGTTTTGGGGAATCAGCTCAACGGCATTGTCTATATAGTCGTAATAGTCAGATAGGCTTTGCACCGGATTTGTTTTTAGATCTGGATTGACCTTTTTTGCTTTAGTGATTGATGCTACTAACATCTGCTTTATTTCCGGGTTATTTTTCACCAAATCTATAAGATCCTGCGTTACCTGTTTATGAGCCTTTTCTTTAGAGAAAGCTAGGTTTTCAGAAACAAGCAATCCTAATAATAATAGGATGAAAACAATGCTAAAAAGAATTTTCACCTTAGTTGTATTTTTTTTCATGAGTCTTATATATATCTCAATGAGTATTTTTCTAATGTTTAAAAATGTACAGTATTAAAGCAAATAAACAATACGCATAAATACGTATAGATGAGGGTATTGATTCAATCCCCTTTCTGTAGGGGAAAGGCAAGCCTTAGCTTTCGCTTACGTTACAATATGAGCTTTTACAGGAAGAGAAGGGTTAAGTCAGCAGTATTGAGCTGAAAAATATATAATTGTAGGTGCGGTTGTTGGATTGTTATTTTGGCGTTTTTTATTAGATCTAGTTAAAAGGGTGATATGCAGAATTTTGCTTTTTATAGTTATCTAACGGGGTTGGTGGTTTTTTTACTGATATTGTTATTGGCTTTTTTACGAATAAAGAAAAGTCCTTTTGTCCCTGATTTTGCTTTGGCGATAAGTGCTAGCGTGCTTTGGATGGGAAGCGTGCTTTTTGTTTTACAGCGTCAATATTTATATGTCGCCGATACTTTTGCATTTGAAACTTTACGTAATGCTACTTGGTTTTTTTTCTTGGGCGTTTTACTTTCTAAACAAGTATTTAACGCGAAATATGCATTTTTAAAAAAATCAAAAGTTTCTATTTTATTAATTATTTGGCTGCTTACAGTATTTGTCGCGGAGGTGTGGCCTTCTATTTTAGATGGCTTAAAACACCTTTTTGTGCAGGATATTCGCTTATTTGCGCATGTCAGTTTTGCCATTATCGGCTTAATGCTGGTTGAGCAGTTGTATCGAAGTGTTGCAAAAGAGCAGCGTTGGGCAATTAAATATCTGTGTTTAGGCTTATCAGCAATCTTTATTTTTGATTTTATTATTTATAGTAAGTCTTTATTATTTGCTCAACTTGATTTCTTGCTTTGGGATGCGCGCGGGCTGATTAATGCTTTATGTGCTCCATTGCTGGCGATTTCATTTGGTCGCTTACAAGATACTGATAATAAAGTGACTATATCGCGAACTACTGTGGTGCATACTACCGTTTTGTTTGGTGCTGGCTTGTATATGATTTTAATGGCTTTAGCTGGCTATTATATTAAAAACTTTGGAGGAGCTTGGGGGGCTGTATTTCAGACTTTTTTTATATTTTTAGCGGCTATTTTTCTGATGATTGTTTTCGCATCAGGCACTATTCGAGCGTATTTTAAGGTTTATTTTAATAAGTATTTTTTTCAGCATAAGTATGATTATAGACAAGAATGGATTAATTTAAGTCGTGAAATTGCGGCTCTGCATGCCCTAGAGGATTTATCGTCATTTGTTATTAAAACACTGGCTGACTTGGTGGGTAGCGCCGGCGGCGGCTTGTGGCTGTCTAATGATCAAGGGGTATTCTATTTAGCCGAGGAATTGTCCTTAAGTTTTGATAGTGGAGCCGTGTTTAGATCCGATGATCAGTTTATTCAGTTTTTAACTGCTAAGCAGTGGGTGATTGATTTTTGTGAATTTAATAATAGCCCGGAAATGTATGATGATGTCGATTTGTCTGCGTGGCTGCCGTGTGACAATATATGGCTAATTATTCCTTTGTTACAGCAAAATAAAGTGGCGGCGTTTGTTGTCTTAACCCAGCCGATAGTGATGCGTCAGTTAAATTATGAGGATCATGATTTGTTAAAAACGGTAGGCATGCAATTGGCTAATGCCTTGGCATTGAGTAATGTCACAGAGGATTTATCTCGATCAAGACAGTTTGAAGCTTATAGTCGTTTTTCTGCTTTTTTAGTGCATGACTTAAAAAATTTAGTAGCTCAGGTGTCGATGATTGTGCGCAATGCTGAGCAACATAAACATAATCCTGAGTTTATTGATGATGCAATCGATACTTTGGAAAATGTTGTTAATAAGATTGAGCGTTTGTTAGCCCAATTAAAAAAGGGGGAAGTTAAAAGTGCAACCAAAACCGTTATGAAATTATTGGATGTACTTTCCGATGTCGTTCTGCAACAAGGGGGCAACCAGCCCGCGGTAAAAATTGATTGTGTTGTGCAAGAAAGTTTTGTGTTAGCGGATAAAGAGCAATTAGTCGCGATATTAGGACACTTAGTGCAAAATGCTCAAGATGCAACGCCAGATGACGGAGAAGTAATCGTTCGTTTGGACTGTGATCAAGCTAATGTTTTAATTGATATTATTGATACGGGTTCGGGTATGGAGCAACGATTTATTGCAGAGCGCTTATTCAGGCCATTTGATACCACTAAAGGGAATGCGGGTATGGGCATTGGCGTGTATGAGGCGCGTGAGTACATTCTTAGTCAAGGGGGGGATATTTCTGTTATTAGTGAAGTGGGGGTGGGCACGGTATTTAATATCAAGTTGCCACGTGTTATTCAAATAGATCAGTATCAGCAGGAGATGTAATGGACGATAAACAAGTCTTATTAGTAGTAGAAGATGATCTTGGTTTGCAGAAGCAATTTAAGTGGAGTTTTCCTGCTTACCAAGTCGTCATTGCCAAGGATAGAGCCTCAGCTATTGATGCTTTACGGCGTTACACGCCAAGTGTTGTGACTTTAGATTTAGGTTTGCCTCCTGATCCTGCCAATGCAAGCGAAGGATTGGCGACTTTAAATGAAATTTTAGAGTTAGCACCAAAAACAAAAGTAATTGTCGTCACGGGTAATGATGAGCGCGACAATGCTATTAAAGCGGTTGCGATGGGCGCCTATGATTTTTATCAAAAACCCGTGGATATTGACGTTTTAAATTTAATTATTTCGCGAGCCTTTCAATTAAATACTTTAGAACAGGAAAATATTAAATTACAGCAGCAAACCACTGAACCTTTGTCAGGTATTATTGCTGTTAGTGAAAAAATGCAAAAACTTTCTCGAATGATTGAGAAAATTGCGCCTAGCTCGATTACAACCTTGTTATTAGGCGAAAGCGGTACCGGTAAAGAGGTGCTAGCCCGAGCCATTCATGCATTAAGCCCTAGAGTAAATAAACCTTTTGTTGCTTTGAACTGCGCTGCAATTCCTGAGACTTTATTGGAAAGTGAATTGTTTGGCTATGAAAAAGGGGCTTTTACGGGCGCAGATAAACAGACTATCGGCAAGATTGAATATGCACAAGGTGGAACGTTTTTTCTTGATGAAATAGGTGATTTACCTTTTTCTTTGCAAGCTAAATTATTGCGTTTTATTCAGGAGCGGGTGATAGAGCGTTTGGGTGGGCGTGGTGAAATACCCATTGATGTCCGTATTATTTGTGCAACGCATAAAGATATACAGGGTTTAATTGATACAGGTAGCTTTAGAGAAGATTTGTATTATCGAATTAGTGAAATGGTAGTTAATATTCCGGCATTAAGAGAGCGAGAGGGTGACGCTATTGTGATCGCCAAGGCTCTTTTACATCGCTACAGCGAGCAAGAGAAGCGAGATATTAAAGGATTTACCGCAGAAGCAAGACATGCCATAGAAGCGTATTCCTGGCCGGGAAATATTCGCCAATTAGAAAATAAAATTAAGCGCGCAGTGGTCATGACGGATGATGTTTATATTGGTTTAGAGGATCTGGCATTGCAAGCCGCATCGGATGAATTTGCGTCCTTACCATTGAATTTAAAGTTGGTACGCGAGCATGCAGAGAGTATTGCGATTAAGAGAGCTTTGGTGCATACCGATAATAATGTTTCAAATGCCGCTAAGTTATTGGGGGTGACACGACCAACACTGTATACTTTATTTACTAAGTATGGCATTGAAGTGCATTAAGTAATATGACTGAAATAATTTGTTCATCTCAAGAATGCTGGCAGCTTTCCTGTGAAAGGCGGACGTACTTCTGTGCTCCCGCAAAAATAAGTTGTCCGAGTTATTTGATGTATATTTTTAAGCAAAGTTGTTACTTAAGTTAAATTTCTGTTAATTATATAATGAAGAAGGGAATAGCATGATACCTGTAATACTCTCGGGTGGTTCTGGCACTCGATTATGGCCTTTATCAAGAGGCATTTATCCCAAGCAGTTTTTACCACTGGTTTCAGATAAAACCATGGTTCAGGAAACGGTACTAAGATTAAAAGGTATAGAAGGATTGCAAGCGCCGATTGCTGTTTGCAATGAAGATCATCGTTTTATGATGGCTGAGCAATTATGGGAAATTGATGTTCAGCCTGAGTGCATCATATTAGAACCCATAGGTAAAAATACGGCTCCCGCTGTAGCGATGGCAGCATTGGCGGCAAAAAATCCTGAAGACATTTTATTGATACTTCCCGCTGATCATGTGATAGAAAATATAGCCTCTTTTCAAGAGGCGGTTATGAAAGCGGGAGAGTTAGCACAGCAGGGATTTTTAGTTACATTTGGTATTGTGCCAACGGCTGCTGAAACCGGTTATGGATATATTAAGCGTTCTCATGAAAATATAGCCGAGGCTTTTAAAGTGGCTGAATTTGTTGAAAAGCCGAATGCTGTAGTCGCTCAGGCTTATGTTGATAGCGGTGAATATTATTGGAATAGCGGTATGTTTGCTTTTAAAGCAGGGCGCTATTTGGAAGAGCTGGAGAAATTTGCTCCCGATATGTTGGCCGCTTGTCGGTCGGCTTTTTTGGCTGCTAAAGTCGATATTGATTTTGTACGTTTAGATAAAGAGCTATTTGCACAATGTCCACCAGATTCTATTGATTATGCGGTGATGGAAAAAACTGATAAAGCCGTGGTCATTCCATTGGATGCTCATTGGAATGATGTTGGCTCATGGTCAGCACTTTGGGATGTTAGAGTTAAAGATTCGCGTGGCAATGCTTTATCAGGCGATGTTTTGGCTTTAGATACGGAAAACTCTTTTATACACTCAGAAAATAAACTCATCGCAGTGGTTGGTGTCAAAGATCTTGTTATTGTAGAAACGGATGATGCTGTCATGGTTGCACCGAAAGACAGAGTGCAGGAGGTTAAGGATATTGTTGCCGTACTAAAAAAACAACAGCGTTGTGAGGCGGATTTACACCGAAAGGTCTATCGCCCTTGGGGGCATTACGATTCGGTTGATAATGGCGAACGGCATAAAACCAAGCGTATCGTGGTTAAGCCGGGTGCTAAATTATCAGTGCAAAAACATCATCATCGCGCTGAACACTGGGTTGTAGTCAAAGGCACCGCTTTAGTAACTAAAGGCGATCAGACTCTGCTGTTATCAGAGAATGAATCTACTTATATTCCTCTGGGTGTTGTGCATTGCTTAGAAAATCCCGGTGTTATTCCATTAGAAATGGTGGAAGTACAGTCAGGTAGTTATTTGGGCGAAGATGATATTGTGCGCTTTGAGGATAAATACGGCAGAATTTGATAGCTGGTTTTATCTTGTTTGTCGGGTGATTCTTTACATTGGCGGACTAAGGTCTGCGCTATTTCCGACGCGTTAATTTTTGTGAACACTATGCAAAACGAATTCATAAAGAAAGTTCGTAAACCCGTATTGATTCTTGCTGGATTAATTTCGCTCTATGCATTACTGGGTTTTTTGATTTTACCCCGCTATATTCAAACGAAATTACCTGAATTAATAGCGTCGGAAACAGGCCGAAAAGCAACGATTGAACGCATAGAGTTCAACCCATTTTCGTTGGAAATGAATCTTCTGAATTTTTCTATGCAAGAAAAAGATACGCAAGATTTCCTTAAGTTTTCTGAATTTTATATTAATGTTCAAGTGTGGGAAAGTGTAAAAAAATCAGCTTTAGTTATAGCGGATGTTAAGCTCTCTGAACCTTATGTGCGCGTAGAGATGTTTACAGATAATCGTTACAACTTTAGTGACTTATTAAGCGATGCTCCAGAAAAAAAGCCAGAAGAAGAGTCTAAAGAAATTTTTCCTGTCATTGTTCAGCAGTTGGATATTTCTCAAGGTGAAGTCCTGATGGTTGACTCAGTTCATGCAGATTCAATGACGGATGTTATTAAGCCTTTAAATTTACACCTTGATGGCTTTAGTACATTGCTGGGCGAAGGCTCAGTGCTAAAGTTTAGTGCGACACTTAATTCGGGGGGCGATTTTCAATGGCAAGGGAATGTGGGTGTGAATCCATTATTTTCTAATGGATCTGTAGATATAAAAGGTGTCCAGTTTCCTCGAATTTGGCAGTTATTTTTGCAAGAGAAAGTCAATTTTAAATGGCTAGATGGCACTCAATTAGTGAAATTTAATTATGCGCTTGCTTATGCTGATGATGTATTTTTATTTAAGCTTACTGACGGTCAATTAGTCACGGAAAATTTAAAATTCAGTACGAAAAATAGCAATAAAACACTGATTGATATACCTTATTTGTCGATTGAAGACGTTGATTTTGATTTAAATAAACAAGCAATCAATATTGCAAAAATAGAGTCTAAGAAAGCTGATTTGGACTTGATATTTAATCAAACAGGCGAATTAAATTATCAAACACTTTTTGCTGGGCAAGTTGAGCCTCAAAGTGGAACTAAAAAAGCGGTGCAAGACAGTAGTCCATGGACTATTAAAGTAGCGGATGTTGCTTTACATAGCGCACATATAAATTTTACTGATAAACGACCTAAGGAAGCCGTTTTAATGGAGGTTTCTCGTTTAGATATGGGCTTGAAAGACTATCATTTAATAACAGATAGTCATTTACTGATGACGGCCAATCAGGGATATGTAAATTTACAGGACTTTAATTTACATACTCTGCAAGATCCCGCACTGGTTCACGTGCCTAGCGTTAAAATTGCTGGTATTGATTTTAATTTGAAGGATAGAAGCTTTAAAATTCAATCCATTAATAGTCAGGATGCGCTGATTAAAGCGTGGCTGACTAAAGATGGTGTGCTCAATTATCAAGATCTATTTGCGACAACGCAGATAGCAGAAAATAAAGTCGATCACGGTTCGGGTGATAAAAGTGTATCTGACAAACCTTGGTTGCTAGCACTAAAATCATTTGAAATAAATAATTATGCTTTACAGTTTAAAGATTATACGCAGGAAAAGCCGGTTGATTTAAGTTTATCTGAGTTAGATTTTTCTGTTGCAGATTTCAATACTCAGCAAGGCACACAGTTGCCCGTTTCTTTTAATGCGCTATTTAATGAAACGGGAAAATTAAAACTGACTGGCTCTTCTATTTTGGAGCCTTTTTCATCGGATCTTAATGTGGATATTAATCACATTGAGATTGGAAAATTCGAGCCTTATATTAACCAAAGTGCAAAACTGGATATTTTAAAAGGGCATGTTAATACGCTAGGAAAGTTGCTCGTATCGCAGAGTGAAAAAGGTGATTTAGCGCTAAATTATCAAGGAAATGTTGTCGTTAAAGATTTGCATACGCGTGATCAAATTTTGCATCAAGATTTTCTGAAGTGGCAGAATTTAGCGCTTAATGGCCTGGATTTTGATTTGCAACCTGTTAAATTAAAAATTAAATCGATTGATTTAGATAGTCCTTATGCTCGAGTGACTATTAAGAAAGACAAAACAGTTAATATTGATGACATCATTATTGCACAAAGCACCGATGAGCCAGTCAAGCAAAAAGAAACTAAAGAGCAAGCTAATGTACCATTTGATATTGGCACAGTAACGATAAGGGAAGGGAGTTCTGATTTTTCTGACTATTCCTTGATTCTACCTTTTGTAGTGAAATTGAACGCTTTAGATGGACAAATAGATACAATTTCTTCGAATCAGAAAACCAAAATGCATGTCGATATAAACGGCAAAGTATTCGACTTATCTTCTGTAGATATAAAAGGAGATTTTAATCCAAGCTTGGATGAAATGGATTTAGGAATGCACTTTGAAAGTCTACCTTTACCTTTTATATCGCCTTATATGGTTGAATTCGCAGGCTATAAAGTCGAAAAAGGAAAAATGTCTATAGATTTCCTATATAAAATTAGAGATAGACAGTTAATTTCAGAAAATAATTTGCTTATTGATCAGTTTGAGTGGGGAGAAAAGGTAGAAAATCCTAAAGCAATCGATCTTCCGTTGGGCTTAGCTGTTGCTTTATTAAAAGATAGAAACGGGCGAATTACTCTGAATTTGCCTGTTTCTGGTAGTTTAGATAATCCAGACTTTAGTGTTGGGCCTATTATTTATGACGTTTTTATTAATTTACTAACAAAAGTAATTGCTTCTCCTTTTACTACAATAGGCTCATTTTTAGGAAGTCATGAGGATTTTAGTACGATAAGTTTTCAAGCGGGTAATGCTGATTTAAGTGTGCAGCAGCTAGCTAAACTTGATGCTTTACTTAGTGCTTTAACGAGCAAACCAGAATTAAGTTTAGAAATTAAAGCGGCGGCTTATATAACTCAAGATTGGCCAGCAATGCAGGATCAGGCTTTAATGGATCAGCTCAAACAAATACGCGCGGATGAATTAAAAAAACAAGGGGAAGTTGAGTTAGCCGAATATATTAAGCTGTCAGAAGAAGAATATACTCGCTTGTTGGCTGATTTATTTATACAGTCTTACCCTGAATTAGTAGAACGATCTGTATTTGGCACGCCTAAGTTGTTGCATCCTGATATGGGCGAGTTTGATGTCGTGGCTAAAAACATGATGCGTAGCATGATCAAGCCGGATGAGCATAAACTTTTTATATTGGCTGCTACAAGAGCTAGAAATATAGCGCGCCATTTAACCCGTGAAGGAGGCGTTGCACAGTCGCGTATTTTTATTTTAGATGGTGCAGTGTTGCCAGAAGTGAAAAAAGGTGAATTAAAAGCGCAGCTTACTTTGAAGGTACAGTAAGGAATAGAGTTATCGGCTACCAAGCACAAAGGCTACGAGAGCCTATGAGCCTCAGTTCCCTGCTTTCTATGCCTATTTCGACAAGATATGAAAAGGAAAATGAGTCCATATGGATATACGTCATTACCGTATATTCTTTATATTAATTGGTGTTGATCATATGTGTCGCAAGGTCTTGTAGTGCTTGTTTGATATTTTTTCTTAATTCATCAGGCATAGCGACTTCATAGAGCGCTTTATTCATGCATAGTATCCATTGATCACGACCTTGCTCTGTGACTTGAAAGGGAAAATGGCGTTGCCTGAGGCGAGGATGACCAAATTCTTGGGCAAATAAATCAGGCCCTCCCAACCAGCCTGATAAGAATTTGAATAGTTTGGATTTAGCCGATAATAAATCAGCTTGATGTATGGCTCTGACTTCACGTGCTTCGGGCAAAGTATCCATATAAAAATAAAATCGATCGACCAAACTTAAAATAGCGGATTCGCCGCCCATTAAAGAATAGGGTGTTACTTGCTGTGATTGTGCCATGCGTTGTTATTTGTAGGGTAATGGATTGAAAAAACTATTATTTTATGGCTTTTAGTGCCTATATTTCAAATTTATAGTGAATTTATCATATAATTAAGACTCACTTACGTTTACTTAGCATTCCGATGTTTTTTATGTTCATGCTACACGGTTTTCTATACTCGTTGACTAAATCTTACAATTCGAACATCCAATAATAAAATTAATAAGCCGATGGCAATAACTAAAAAGCGTCCTTTATATACCGCCTATGCAAACTCCGTGCTATTGGAAACCGCAATTCTGAATAAAGGTAGCGCGTTTACTGCGGAGGAGCGCCAAGAGTTTGATTTGGATGGATTTTTACCGGCAGCCATTGAGACTATTGATGATCAGGAGAGACGGGTATATCACCAGATATCCCAGTTGCGCAATGATCTTAATAAACATATTTTTCTGCGTAATATTCAAGATACTAATGAAACCCTTTATTACAACTTACTAACTAAGCATCTTGAAGAAATGCTGCCTATTATTTATACCCCAACGGTGGGTTTGGCTTGTCAGCAATTTTCTCGTATTTATCGACGTAAAAGGGGGTTGTTTGTTTCCTATCCAGACCGAGATAAGATTGCTGCAATGCTCAAAAATACGGATAAAAGAAATGTTAAAATTATTGTGGTGACTGATAGCGAGCGTATTCTTGGTTTAGGTGACCAAGGGATTGGCGGCATGGGTATACCGATTGGTAAGTTGGCAATTTATTCCGCTTGTGGAGGTATTAGCCCTGCTTATACTTTACCTATCACTTTAGATGTGGGGACTAATAATCAAGAATTACTGGATGACCCTATGTATATGGGGTGGCGACATAAACGAATTGTTGGCGATGATTATTATAATTTTGTCGATGAGTTTATTCAGCAAGTTACTGCTCGCTGGCCGGATGTATTAGTCCAATTTGAAGACTTTGCTCAGGCTCATGCCACGCCATTATTAACAAAATATGCACAGAAAATTCGCTGTTTTAATGATGATATTCAGGGCACTGCTTCCGTTACGGTAGGAACTTTGCTTGCGGCTTGTCATACTCACAAACAGGATCTTAAAGATCATCGTGTTGTTTTTATTGGTGGTGGTTCTGCAGGTTGTGGTATTGCCACGCAGATTGTCGCGCATATGGTAAAAGACGGACTAACCGAAGAACAAGCGTTAAGTCGAATTTATTTGTTCACGCATCAAGGTTTATTAACTTCTGATATGGACCATTTACTTGATTTCCAAAGAAAATTTGCTCGTGATCCTAATGAAGTCGCTAACTGGAATAGCGAGGATGAGCCGGTAAATTTATTAGATCTAGTACGCGAGAGCAAGCCAACTATATTAATTGGCGTTTCTGGGCAAGCGGGATTAATGACTGAAGCGGTTATTAAAGCGATGTATGCTAATTGTGCTAAGCCTATTGTATTGCCGTTATCGAATCCAACTTCTCATGTCGAGGCTTTTCCTGAAGATGTTATACGTTGGACTGAGGGCAATGCTATTGTTGCCACGGGTAGTCCTTTTAAGCCCGTTGAATTTGAAGGGATGCGACAGGTTATTGCTCAATGCAATAATAGTTATATTTTTCCTGGCGTCGGTTTAGGAGTTATTGCTAGTGGAGCAAAACATGTTACGGAGAATATGTTTATGGCTGCCAGCGATGCTTTAGCGAAAAGCTCGCCTTTAGTTAACGGTACGGGTAATACTTTATTGCCGGCTTTAAGCCAAATAAGAGAAGTCAGTCTCTCTATTGCTTTAGCAGTAGGTTTGCAAGCGATGGCAGACGGTGTGGCTGAAGTGATTTCAGCACAAGAATTACAAAGAAAAATTCAGGAAAATTTCTGGGAACCTGAGTATAGAAATTATCGTCGCAAGATGCTTTAATTAAGCGTATCAAGCTAATTGCACTTTAGTGCAATTAGCTGTGAACACTGTTCAGGAAGAATGGCTTTATGTGTGTCCCGTCTTAAAAAGCCCAAAGAATTAGAACATCTAATTGAAAGTCTTATTTTGTGGGAGCACAGATAGCAACAAGCAGCCTGAACTCTAAGGTGAAGACGACTGCATCATGCGCTACCCAAACCCCAAAATATAAGCCTGTAAACGTAGGTTTGCCGCACCATTTCTGATGCGACAAAAATTTAGAGGTTTTTCTAGTTAATACGTATTGCTATTTCACCACCCAGGCTTACTTTAACTGCACAGAATTTAAATTCTGGAATTTTAGCGGATGGATCTAAGGCTTCATTGGTCAACAAGTTAGCACTGGCTTCGTTATAACAGAAAGCCATAAAGATAGTACCTTTTTGTATGCCTATATCAGCACGAGCATAAGCTGATATTTTGCCGCGTCGAGATTCGATGGTAATAATTTCGCCCGGTTCTACACCCATTTTTTGTAAATCTTCTGGATGTATTGTGACCACTGGATCTGGCTCAATCGCATCTAAAGTCGGAGAATGACGTGTCATACTGCCGGTATGCCAATGTTCAAGCTGACGACCCGTAATGAAGATAATAGGGTACTCTGCATCCGGCATTTCATCTGCATGGATAAACGATGCAGGTACAAATTTACCGCGACCTGAGCCGGTAGGGAAACCATCAGTAAAAATCACTTGCTCGCCTGGATCACCGACATTTTCTAATGGGTAAGTTAAAGAATCTTCATTCTCTAATCTATCCCAAGTCATACCTGCAAGGCTAGGCATCGCTAGGCGCATTTCATTGAAGACATCTTCAGGCCCTGTATAATTCCAGCCGCAACCTAAACGGTTGGCTATTTCTTGCAAAATCCATAGATCTTGTTTTGCATCGCCGGGTGGATTAACTGCTTGACGCCCCATTTGTACGCGTCGGTCTGTATTAGAAAATGTGCCGTCTTTTTCGTAGAAAGCAGAGGCAGGTAAAATAACATCAGCAAACCCGGCGGTTTCAGTTAAGAAAATGTCTTGCACGACAAAATGCTCTAATTTCGAGAAAGCTTCACGTACATGGTTTTGATTGGGATCGGACATTGCCGGGTTTTCACCCTCGACAAACATACCAAAAATTTTGCCATCTAAAATCGCGTGAATCATTTCTACCGTAGTTAAGCCGCGCTTAGGGTCTAATGGAACCCCCCATAATTTCTCAAAACGTATTTGGTTTTCGAAGTGTTCAACGGGTGCATAATCAGGATAAACCATAGGAATTAAACCGACATCCGATGCGCCTTGAACATTGTTTTGACCACGTAATGGATGCAAACCTGTGCCGCGACGACCAATTTGACCAGTCATTAAGGCTAAGGCAATTAAGCAGCGCGCATTATCGGTACCATGAATATGCTGTGAAACGCCCATGCCCCATAGAATCATAGAGGCTTTAGAGCTTGCATAGAGTCTCGCCACTTCACGTAACATCTCAGCATCGATACCACAAATAGGCGCAACTTTTTCTGGACTATAGTCTTTCAAATGCTCCTTCATGAACTCGAAATCTTCAGTGTACTTGGCGATGTAGTCATCGTTTTGTAAACCTTCTTCCAAGATGACATGCATGATGCCATTAAGCATGGCAACATCGGTATCAGGACGGAACGCTAAATGATGTGACGAATATTTTGCGATAGCGGTACGATTCGGATCCATTAAGATGATCTTAGTACCTGTTTTAGTCGCATTTTTCATGAAGGTCGCGCCAACAGGATGGTTTACCGTTGGATTAGAACCAATAATAATAACCACGTCTGCTAGTTTTACATCTTCAACAGGGTTAGATACCGCACCAGAACCTAAGCATTCTAATAAAGCAACCACCGAAGAGGCATGACATAAACGCGTACAATGATCGACGTTATTTGAACCAAAACCCGTACGGACTAATTTTTGGAATAAATAGGCCTCTTCATTACTACCTTTGGCGGAACCTAAGCCGGCTAACGCTTTTTTACCTTTTTCATCACGGATTTTTTTCAAACCGCCTGCGGCAAAATCTAAAGCCTCATCCCATGTTGCTTCGCGGAATACGCTGTCTAAATCATTTGGATCAAGTAATTCAGTAGTTTTCGCTACACCTTCACGTCTAATTAAGGGCTTAGTTAAACGTAGTGGGTTGTGGATATAGTTGAAACCATAACGACCTTTAACGCATAGGCGGAATTTATTGGTATCACCATCACGCCCTTCGGTATAAAGGATTTTGTCGTCTTTAACATGATATTTAATTAAGCAACCTACGCCGCAATAAGGGCAGGTTGAATTAACGGTTTTATCTGCTTGCTCAAGGCCAACATTGTTTGCCGGCATTAATGCACCCGTTGGACAGGCTTGTACGCATTCGCCACAAGCCACACAGCTACTGGCTGCCATAGGATCAGCAATATCAAACACGATTTCAGCATGAGCACCGCGATGAGCAAAGCCGATGACATCGTTCATTTGCTCTTCACGGCAAGCACGTAAACAACGGGTACACTGAATACAGGCATCCATGTTCACGGCAATCGCTGGATGTGATAAATCTGCAGCGGGTTGTACGCGTGATTTAAAGCGTGGTTCGCCAACGTTTAGTTTTTGTACCCACTGATCTAATTCAGAATCGAGCTTATAAGGCGAGCCTATTTGTTCCGGCTGGTCTGATTTTAATAGCTCAAGTACCATTTTTTGTGATTTAACAGCACGTTCACTGTTCGCTTGCACATTCATGCCTTCAGTAGGCATACGGCAACAAGATGGCGCTAGGGTTCTCTCGCCAGCAATTTCAACTACACAAGCACGACAGTTACCATCAGGACGTAAACCTTCCATGTAACATAGGTGGGGGATTTCTTTGTTATGACGTTTAGCTGTTTGCAGGATAGTTTCATCCGCAAATGCTGAAACCGCTTCACCATCGAGTGTGAAGTTAATCAT
>JAIPFI010000056.1 GCA_021736705.1 Methylococcaceae bacterium
ATATATAATGATCACAAGATTTTATCTTTGCAATAGATAAAATACCTGATGACATTAATGACTGCATTTGATGAATAACACCTCATACGGAATGTAATTTGTTATTTGTGACGCATATTATTGCTCATTATTCTCTGGAAATTAATTAGGAATATTGTAAACATGACCGAGTTGGAAAATATCAAGATCGAAATTCAAGAGTTTACTCTGGATCAGGTCTTTGCTCTATTGGAAAATCAAGAATTTGATCAGTTAGAATTATTACTCGCTGATGTACCTCCCGGGCAATTGGCTGATATGTTAGAGTCTATGCCCCCTAAGGAGCGTAAGCAATTATGGGAGCTGATTCCTGAATCTATGGATTCTGAAACGCTCACTTTTTTGCATGATGAGGTGCGGAATTCAGTTATTGTTGAGATGCCGACTGAGGAGCTGATTGCGGCCGTTGAGCAAATGGAGATTAATGACTTAGCGGACATGATTGAGGAATTGCCTGAACCTATTCGGCAAAAAATCGAGGAAAATCTCTCTGAAGAAATCCGCGGATACTTAGAAACTAGCCTGTCTTTTGAAGAGGGTACCGCAGGGCGTTTAATGAGTTCGGATGTGATCACTGTACGTAGTGATGTGACACTCGAAACCGTGTTGCGTTATTTGCATAAACATAAAGACTTGCCTGACTATACCGATGGATTAATGGTCATTGATCGTGACGGTATTTATCAAGGTAAATTATTATTAAATAAAGTATTAACTCATGATGAGGATACCTTAGTGCGTGAAGTTATGAGTGTTCAGCATTATGCTATTCCTTCGGCTGCTAGCGAGCATGATATTGCTTTATTTTTTGAGCAATCTAACTTCGTTTCTGCTGCTGTTATTGATGAAGATAATCATTTATTGGGTCGTATTACCATGGATTATGTGATTCATATTTTACGTGCCGAAGCGGACCATGCTTTGATGAGTAGCGCGGGTTTAGATGAGGAGGCAGATTTATTTGCACCGGTTTTACGCAGTACCAGGCAACGGACTGTTTGGTTGTTTATCAATTTAATTACGGCTTTTTTGGCGGCGTGGGTGATTGGCATGTATGCTGATACGGTCGAGAAAATTGTCGCTTTGGCGGTCTTGATGCCAGTCGTAGCGAGTATGGGCGGGATTGCCGGTAGTCAAACCTTAACTTTAACGATTAGGGGCTTGGCCTTAAACCAAATAACCAGTGGTAATAGCCGTTGGTTGGCGCGTAAAGAAGTGCTGATTGGTGTTATTAATGGTTTGATCTGGTCTGTGGTTGTCGCAGGTATTGCATGGTTATGGTTTCAGGATGTCGGGATTAGTTTAGTTATTGGTGCAGCGATTGTGATTAATTTGATTGCTGCTGCGGGCGCTGGGATTGCTATCCCATTAATCCTCCATCGTATGGGGATAGACCCTGCATTATCAGGTGCCGTTATTTTAACGACAGTGACGGATGTGGTCGGTTTTATGAGTTTTCTAGGTCTGGCTACGCAATATCTTTTATAATGATCGCCGCTAGTGCAAATGGCGAGCGAGTATTTTATTGCTCTAATGCTTCTAATTGTTTCCAGCGGTTGACGATTTTGCAAAAGATTTCTGCCGTTTGCCTGGCATCGTAAAGTGCAGAGTGCGCAAGTTCGTTGTCCCATTGCATTCCTGCTGCTTTGCCTATTTTTGCTAAAACGGTTTGTTTGTACATTAGCCCGCCTAAAGTAGCGGTATCAAATGAACTGAAAGGATGGAACGGACTACGTTTTATTTTAGTACGTTCAATCGCCGCATTGAGAAAAGTAATGTCAAACGTCGGATTATGTCCCACTAAAATAGCGCGAGTGCATTGATTGCGTTTGACTGCATGCTTAATTGGCGTGAATAATTTTTCTAACGCCTCTTTTTCTGTAATAGCCATGCGGAAAGGGTGGTAGGGATCTATGCCGGTAAATTTTAAGGCAGAAGGATCTAAAATAGACTTATCAAAAGGAATAATATGCGCAGAATGACTTTCGGTGATGACCAATTCTTCATGGTCATTGTATTCAACAATGACGGCTGCAATTTCTAGTAAAGGATTTTTTTTAGCATCAAACCCTGCTGTTTCTATATCAACAATCACGGGAAGGTATCCCCGGAATCGTTCGTTTATTGTTTGCTTAACAACGGTTTCCATGGTGCTAAAATATTAAATCGTCAGGAAAAATATGCTATGTTACGCGAACTTTCTGCACGGACAAACTTTTAACCCATATTTAATGGACAATTTAGGTAAATAATGAGAAATATAATTAAAAAATATCACTTTGTTCTAGGCGTCATTGGGATAAGTTTTTTACAAGCCTGCACTACGGTTCCTGTTACCGACCCTATAGATCCTTGGGAGGGGATGAATCGTGATATTTTGGAGTTTAATGATGAGGTCGATAGGATAATTTTAAAGCCTGCTGCGAAAGGTTACCAGTGGATAACACCCGAGTTTTTGGATGTAGGAATTAGTAACTTCTTTTCTAATTTAAAAGATATTGGTGTCAGTGTTAATGATTTTTTACAGGCAAAACCTAAACAAGGAGCAATGGATAGTGCGCGGTTTTTAGTTAATAGTACTGTTGGGGTTGCTGGTTTTGTCGATGTCGCGACTATGATTGATTTACCTAAACATGAAGAGGACTTTGAGCAAACGCTTGCCGTATGGGGAGTGCCGAGCGGGCCTTACGTTGTCATTCCTTTTTTGGGGCCTAGCTCTGTTAGAGGTATAGGTGGTAAGGTTGGCGATACTGCTTTGCATCCACTCACCTATACTTTCTTTTTTGGTAGTACAGCACTATCTACTGGGCTTTCTGTAGGTTTGCGAGGGACAGAGATAATTGATGTTCGAGCTGATTTTCTTGATGCAGAAACGGTCGCAGCAGAAGCCGCCGTTGATCGTTATCTATTTTTTCGTTCTGCCTATATGCAGCGTAGACAATATTTAATTAATGATGGTGCAGCACAACCATTAGAGCTTGAAGATATGGGTGATGATGAGTCCTTATATAAGGATTTAGAAAAAAAGAACTAGCACGGAAAACCAGAAGTTGGTGATCTGAAAAAACGACTATTTGAATAAAAATAGCGACGTGTATGATCTTTTCTGTTTTTGCATTTGCGGTGCCTTGTTGGCCTCGGAGCGAACAAGCGACAAGACGCAATGAGGCGTATTTTTAGTCCGCAGTAGGCGAGCGATGTCAGTAGTTTCCGGGCAGCCGGAAAGTCATTGGCGTCGCTTTAACGAAGCTGCTTTTTGCGTATAGTTGAAGCGGACGCTTGGACTCCCCTAATTCGTGCGGTATGTGAATACACCTTGGCGACAGAAGTTCTAATATTTCATGAGCTAGGGTGGTATACCTGTATTTTTTTGTAAATCTTCGTTTCACTAGATTAAAACCGCACTTCGACTGGCAACCCTTCAATGAGAATGATGTCCGTATTTCCTTCAATTTCTATGGTTACTTGCAACGCGGGCTTATCTGCTTCAAAAGGTTTAGCAAGCCCAACGGGTAATCGGCGCGCTAATACTGTTTGGCCACGAATTCTGCCTAGCACTTCGTCACCGCTCGGAAATAGGATGGTTACTTCAGCCCCGTCGATACATTGAGGTGCATAGCGAGCTTCCAAGAAGGCGCGCACGAAAGGTTTCTGACGCTGAGTCAGGAGAAATAGCGGGGTTAACTCTTTAATCCAGTCTCCTTCTCGAACCAAAACTTCGGCAACAACTGCACTGCTGTTCGCTTGTGGCTGCAAGATAGTGACGAGGGTCTTTGTTTCTGCGAGATCTAAATCAAGGGCTTGCTGTTGTTGAATCAGAGAGCTGGAAATATGTTCCAGTTGTTGCTTGCGTCGTTCACGCTCTAACTCAGATGTTGCTGAATGCACGGCCAAGCGACGTGTTGCATAAGTATTCATTATGGCCGCCATATCGGTGGTAGGTACGATACCTTTCTTATTTGCTTCGCGAAACTGGTTAAGGATTCCTGACTGTTGTTGCATGCCTTCGCGAGCCTCATACAATGCTTGCTCAAGTGACTTTAGTATAGCTATATCGAAATCACGCAATTGAAAATTCAATTGTTCACGCTGGAAAGCTAGTGTTGTAGCTCGCGTATTCAATACTGGACTGGTTACTTTTGCTAAGGATTGTCCTGCCGTGACATAATCTCCTGCTTCAACTAACAGTTGCTCTACAAAGCCAGAGCCTGAACTTCGAATTTCCATTGGTTCCGTGGTAATCACCCCAGGAGCGCTAATAAAAATCTTGTCACTAAGTAAATACCAAGCCAGTATAAACATAGGACTAAGAACTAACGCCAACAAAATATACCGTCGTAATCGATAGCCTGCTCGGCGGGCAGATGCATAAGATAAGCGAACGCCTCCTTCAACATCCGATACCTGTTGTTTTTCTGATCTAAATTTAATTTTCATAATTTTATTTTAACTAACGGTTTCTCGGTTGATTTTTTAATATAACGACCAATTTTTAGGATAGACTCCATGCGCGTTAAAAGGCTTATCCAGCAAGCGATGGCTTAAATCAACAGGCTTATTTGGGAGGGAAGGGCGGGACTGCATCGAACCCCAACCAATCATTGCACAACCCTATGTATTTTTAGCGTTCACTTTTCAATTATTGGGACACTTCAGGTTATAAATCTATTCTCTATAAATTAACCTGAAACATTACTTTAAATACCTGTATCACTAACTAAAATCGAATACCTCGACGAATCACCCACCAAGGTGCCATGCCCGTTTCTTCATGTGAACGAAGAAACAATTCGCTAAGCATTGCGAATGCGCTCCAATAACGCATCAGCATGCTATGCAATGGATAAAATGGTAACCATATTGCCATTTTTAGATCATCTAGGGGTCTTTCTGAGACTAAAAGTACATGCGTTATAAACATAATAGTGCTTAAGATTAAATACACGAAATATAGCAAAATATTCACTACGACCACGAAAGACAGGGGGTAAGAAAACAGCAACCAGAGCGTATAGCCCGTTACTAGCAGAGGCAATAAAATGTTTTGCAATACTCCATATACAAGGATAAATAAATAGGCGCGCCACCCCATTAAACGTGGCGTTAAGCTGGGCCAATGTTTCCGTAGATAAATGAATAGTAGATCACCATCCCAGCGTAATCGTTGTTGGAATAATACGCGATAACTTTCTGGAACATCAGTATGCCCCACTGCATGGGGTTCAAAAGGAATGTGAAAAGCCTTAAAACGAGTGGCATAAGCACGAATACGCATGGTTAAATCAAGATCCTCCGCAGTATGAGTATTCCAGCCTCCGATTTTGAGTAAGAAGTCGCGTCGAAAAATACCAAAAGCTCCTGAGATATTATTAACTAGGTTCCATGAACTCATCCCCGTTTTTCCTGACTGCATTGACAGCATATATTCCAATCCCTGCATTCTGGTTGCTAGAGATTTATTCAAATTACGCACTCTTAATGCACCTGCGACAGCCGGTACGGTAGGGTCAGAGAAGTGCAGGAGAGCACGGCCAACCATATCATTATCAAAGGAGGTATCTCCATCTAAAGCCATGACAATTTCACCTGTGGCGACACTGAGACCAGAGTTGAGAGCTGATACTCTTCCGCCACGCTGCCATTTTGGCAATAATATAAACTTTCGATTGAATTTAGAGGGCATTCGATCTTGGAATCGCTGGGCGGCGTGAAATGTATCAATGTTTTTCGAAGCGCCGTCAATGACTGCGATAATTTCTATTTTTCCAGGGTAAGTTTGTTCCAGAACACTCAGAAATGTCCCTACAACGCCTTCTCCTTCACTATAGCAGGTGCAAATACAACTAACCGATGGATAGCGAGGTATTTGGATAGGTTGCTGTGATTGTAAGAAGAACCAACGAATTATTCCTGTAAAAACGATTAATAGCAGAGGAAGTTCTACTGCTAGCAATAACGGCATAAAGCCAATTAATACTTCCCAAGCACTGCCAAATGTCTTTAGCATATTTAAGGTAAACACTGCAATTTGCCACAATCCTTCAGTTAGCATCTTATGCTTCCTGAAATTCTAAAAGCCGGGCAACTAAAGCACTGGCATCTTCACCAGGGAAGCGTTGCTCGGGTAATGCCAGATGGTAAGCTTCAAGAGCAATATCTTCTGCGCCGGGCATCTCTATCAATTCCATAATAGAGACCAATTGTTTTTCGATTGCAGTGACTCCTTTGATTGTTGTAAAGGGTAGTAATTTTAGATAAGTTTCATCATTTAGTCGGCCGACTAAATCAGTAGGGCGGCTTGCACTACGAAAACGCTCGACCAAGGTATCTACCAAGTTTGCGGCTACCGATTCGCCTATTTTTTCCGCTAAGCGCTCTAATCCTTTAAAGCGTAACAACAGTAAGCAGAAGGGGGCATCATTACGCTCAGCAAGCTTGAGACACCAGTCAGTCTGCCAGTAGAAATGTTTAAGAGAGATTTCCTCGCCAAGATGGATATCCCATTGTTTATCTAATCGACCAAGCACTAGTTGTTGTCCTTGTTCCGAAAGAAAGTAATGGTAAACAGGAAATACTCTTAGATTTTCTGGTTGCTGGCGATGACCACAGGCCAAGCAACGTGCAATCACCTCTCCTTCAGAAAAAAAAGTCTGACATGTTTTACAGCGTAGACTCTCAAGAGGTCGATCATAGTCGACCCCAATATGACGTAATGAAATTAAACAGTTAGGGCAGCTTAACCTACTATCTTTAACAAATGCGCTTTGTACTTCAACATGTCCACATGCAAAACAGTGGATTGCGACCTCGTTTTCTAAGTCAATAGCACCACACTGAGGACAAGTATCCACATAGTTTAGGTGACCATCGCCACAACTTCTACATAGGTGAAGTCTATCCTCTAAGTCCTGAGAGACCAGTAAGTCATTACGTAAGAGTTGCTCTAGCCACGCACAGGTGTCGGCTTCCTGCCCGAGGATCATCTCAGCTAACGGGTATGCATATAGCTTGGGTTGCTTCAAATCCAATACGGGGCTTAATCTCTTATTGGGTCGTAACCATAAATAACGGGCTAATATTTCTCTGTCACTTAGGATTTTATCGCCTGTGGAACAGCGAGATAAAAGATTAGACCATTTGACCCAGAATGGAAACCAATCACTTATTGCTGGATTTCCATCCATGAGTTCTCTTGTTGAGCTGCTGTGTGGTTCTTTAGTATAAAACATAAGCAAAAACCTATAGCGCGGTTCTTGACGTAATTTCAGGACATCGTTAAAAATGGGTTTTTGAGTCCAAACGATCAGATCAATATTGTTTTTAGTTGATAATAATTCATCAACATTATTATAGATTTCAGCGCTAAACTTACCTGAGCTTTGCAAAGGTGAATCGATAAAAGCTATTACAGGTAAATGTTTTGAATTTGTCATAGGCAGTCGCTATTTAACTAAAGTTTCCCAGTTTTTAAGGGGTTTTTTGCATATTACATAGGGTGAAATAATTAAACAATACGTACGAATACTTATGTATAGACACTAGCTTGAATGATTAGTGGCTTCGGATTTTAACCATGGTTTAAGTTTTTGACCGGGACAAACGAGATTGTATGATTAAGTGGTTGCCAACAGTCTTTTGATGACTGGCAGTGTTACATAAATTGGCTATCGCTTTTAAAGCGAGATTCTATATTTCGTAGGATGTGGTCTTAGCCCGCCAATACTAGGCATCGACTTTAAAAGGCGGGCTAAAGAGACTGTGAAAGTATTTTTTGTAGACTGTGAAAGTATTTTTTGTAGGTTGGTCTAAGGAACGAAGCCCAACAATGATAGCCATATAAGTTGATTGTTGGGGTTCGCAAACTCGCCCCAAGCTACAAAGTCGTATTTTCAGAAAAATTATTGAATACTTTCACAGCGTCTAAAGCCACGCCCTATCGCTGTTAATATGCCTAGCGTTAAAATGATGGCTCATCAATTAGGAATGTGCATGAAATAATGTCTTTATCTTAGGAGCGCAGGCAGCTTGCCTGCGAAAGGCAGACGAGCCGTCTGCGCTCCCACAAAAAAATTAGTTGTCGAAGTTATTTTGTGCTCATTCCTTAACAATCGGGTTTTGTTATATAAAGCCTTTAATTCAGAAAATTTGTAGATAGCCACACCTAAATGATTGCGTGAATTTTTAAAGTTTTCACTCAAAGCTAGGGTCGTATCGTCTAGTTGTTGATACTTAGAAAAATCAAAAGCACTAATGCCTACCAGAGTTGGCATTGCTACTGTTTCGTCTAAGCTTCGGCTGTGGATTTTAGCGCTTTCGGTTATTTCATAAACCATTGGAACTAAGAAATCTAGATAGAGTCCTAAGTTATTAGGATTAGCTGAAGGTATTTTCCCCTCTGCTGCCCACTCACTATTCTTCCAGTGAGTCGCGGCTGAGAACGGCAAAGAGGCAGGACTCTTTTGCAGTGTTGTATGTATAGCGGCTAATAACTGTACATATTGCTGCATGATTTTTTCCATCGTATCCCAATCTTCAGCTTTTAAAGCATCGCTCCATGCAGGAAGAGAGTGTGACTCCGTATCAATATGCAACCCATCAAAGGGAGTATGGGTTTCTGGATCTGAGCAGAAGGCTATGATCCATTTTACTAATTGGGCGCCCTGAGAATGATATTTTGGCAAAGTAAATAGCGGATCCTCAAGTGTCATGGCATGCACACTAATTTTCTCGTAGTGCGCTCTTTTAATGAAGTCCCGTACTTTTTGAGTGTATTCTAGCGAGGCATTTTCGCCGTTTGGTAAGAGCTTGTTTGAATCTGTACTTAGGAAAACTAGGTTAATCTCCATGGCTTGTAATTCCAATATCGTTTGCTTGTTGTCTAATTCGGAAAAGCGATACATCCATACAGCTTTAATGGGGGATTTCGACGCAAGATGATATTCTCCAGCCTCACAGCTGGACAATATGAAAAACAATTGTAACGTCAACAGTGCCAACGCTTGAATATAACGAGTGAAATTTTGTAGTAGTTTCATTGCTCTTTCTCTTATAAGCCAAATGATTTACTGAAAAGCAAAGTTTGTTCGAGACCATGTAAATTTGTATGTGCCGTAAAATATCGGTGCTAAAAATGATATATTTCGGTACTTTTAACACAAAAATTAATTATCCGCACGCGATAGGCGAATAATATTTTGGTGCGTAAAAGTCGGCAGGAGCATGCTTGATCGCCGCGTATGCGGATGAACCTTGGCAACAGGAGCTATAATTTTTTAAAAGAATTAAAAGATGGCGCGATAAAGTTATTTTTTGAATAAAAAATGAATGACAGGCCGGATAAGTACAAGCAGCAATTATTTATAGTTGCTGCTTTTTAGTGTCTGGAGCTTAGGAATAAGCACAAAATAACGCTGATAACTTATTTTTTGTGGGAGCGCAGACAGCTCGCCTGCCTTTCGTGGGCAAGCTGCCTGCGCTCCTAAGGTGAAGGCATTATTTCATGCACGTTCCTTACTACTCTTTTAATTTCCAATGTAATATTTCACCTGCTTTTAACGGTGTTAATTGCAGGCCTTCAGAAATACAGTAACTATCAGGGACTTGCCAAGCGTTTTTTTCTAGGGTGATTGTCTTGGTATTACGCGGCAGTTGATAAAAATCTGCGCCATAAAAACTGGCAAACCCTTCTAATTTATCTAGCGCATTGGCTTGTTCAAAAGCTTCCGCATAAAGCTCTATGGCACCATAAGCCGAATAGCAGCCAGCGCAGCCGCAGTTATTCTCTTTTAAATGTTTTAAATGGGGCGCGCTGTCGGTGCCTAAAAAGAATTTAGGGTTACCACTGGTCGCGGCTTCAATTAAAGCAAGTCGATGCGTTTCACGTTTTAATATAGGCAAGCAGTAGTAGTGAGGTTTTATACCGCCCACTAACATGGCATTGCGGTTATAAAGTAAATGTTGCGGGGTAATCGTTGCACCTATATTGGCCGGCGTTTCCTGCACAAATTGCACGGCTTCGCGCGTGGTGACATGCTCTAGTACGATGCGCAGTGCCGGGAAATTCTGGTGTATGAAACGCAATTTTTGGTCGATAAATACACGTTCGCGGTCGAAAATATCAATCTCAGCATCGGTAACTTCGCCATGGATTAAAAGTGGCACACGGTACTTTTCCATAGCCTCGAACACTGGAAACATTGCCTGTAAATCGCTTACACCTTGGTCAGAGTTGGTTGTTGCACCGGCTGGGTACAATTTAAAGGCATGCACGGCAGCTGATTCGGCTGCTTGTTTTACATTCTCAATCGTTGTGCTATTGGTTAGGTAAAGTGCCATTAGCGGGGTAAATTCATATTCGCTAGAGCTTGCTTGTTGAATCTCTTGTTGATAGCTGAGTGCTTGGTCAACATGGGTTACTGGCGGCTGCAAGTTGGGCATAATAATGGCGCGCGCAAATTGTCTTGCCGTGTGATTAATCACTGTTTTGAGCATGTCACCAGTGCGCACATGCAAGTGCCAGTCATCGGGTTGAATGAGGGTTAATTGTTGCATTGTCATTGCCTTTTTATAAATGATTGTGAAATGAAAAGCGCTGTTTCTTGCTTGTATACTAGCTTATTATTAAAATAGCGGGTTAATTTTGGGTTAGTAACTTGAAAAAAAGCGTAACTGTCGCCATATTCTTAGTTATTTTCCTCTTTCGGAGTAGCAAATGCCAATTTATGAATACCAGTGTCAGGCTTGCGGTGATGAGCACGAAGCCTTGCAAAAATTGAGCGCTGAACCGCTTGTGACTTGTCCTGCTTGTAATCAGCCAGAATTAAAGAAAAAAATATCAGCTGCGGGCTTTCGTTTGAAAGGTTCTGGCTGGTATGAAACTGATTTTAAAAGCGGCAATAAAAAAAATGTTGTTGGTGCTGAGAAGTCTTCTTCAGTTGCCAGTAGTGCAGGGGATTAAATTCCGAGTACAAAATCCAATATATGAGCTTTGATGAATCATTATTTTAGCCATTACTTCAATTTTTAGATTAAACAGAGAAAAACTATGCGTACCCACAAGTGCGGAGAATTAAACAAAGAAAACTTAGGCGAAGCTGTTGAACTGTGCGGCTGGGTACATAGAAGACGTGACCACGGTGGCGTTATCTTTATTGATTTAAGAGATCGTGCAGGTTTAGTGCAAGTGGTCTTTAATCCAGAAGCTGCCGAGACTTTTGCGATTGCGGAAAGCGTACGCAGTGAATATGTATTGCGCGTGGAAGGCATTGTTAGAGATCGTTTAGAAGGTACGATTAACTCTAATATGGCAACTGGTGAAATTGAGATTTTAGTGAGCCATGTTGAAGTGCTGAATGAATCAGAAACACCGCCATTTCCAATTGAAAGTGACATAGAAGTCAATGAAGAAATGCGTTTACGTTATCGTTATATTGACTTACGTAAAACGTCTATGCTGGAAAAAATGAAAGTGCGTCGTGATGTGACACGTCATTTGCGTAATTTTTTGGATGGGCAAGACTTTTTTGAAATGGAAACGCCCATTTTAACCAAAGCAACGCCGGAAGGTGCGCGCGACTATATTGTGCCTAGTCGTACGCACCCGAATAACTTTTTTGCTTTACCGCAATCGCCACAGCTTTATAAGCAGTTATTGATGATGGCCGGTATGGATCGTTATTATCAAGTGGTGCGTTGTTTCCGTGATGAAGATTTACGCGCCGATAGACAGCCTGAATTTACTCAGCTCGATATTGAGACTTCGTTTATGAACGAAGACGAAATCATGACCATTATGGAAGAAATGGTACGTCAGTTGTTTAAGGATGTGCTTGATGTGCGTTTAGATGACAAATTTTTACGTATGACGCATGAAGAAGCGATGTCGCGTTATGGTTCGGATAAGCCTGATTTACGTATTCCTTTAGAGTTAGTTGATATTGCTGAGGAAATGAAAGGCGTAGACTTTAAGGTTTTCTCTGGTCCAGCTAATGATCCTAAAGGACGTGTCGCAGCATTAAGAATTCCGAATGGTGCAGATTTAAGTCGTAAAGATATTGATGTTTACACTAAATATGTCAGTATTTATGGTGCGCGAGGCCTAGCCTATATTAAAGTCAATGACCGTTATGCGGGTATTGAAGGATTGCAGTCTCCGATTGTCAAATTTGCTCCTGCAGAAGTTTGGGAGGCCGTTTTAGAAAAAACGGGTGCACAAACGGGTGACTTAATTTTCTTTGGTGCAGATAAAACGAATATTGTTAATGAAGCCTTAGGTGCATTACGCGTCAAAGTCGGTTTGGATCTTAATTTATTGGATGGTGATTGGCGTCCATTATGGGTCGTTGATTTTCCGATGTTTGAATGGGATGAGAAGGCGCTGCGTTGGAATGCGATTCATCACCCATTTACTGCGCCTAGCTGTACTGAAGAAGAATTAAAAGCCAATCCAGGAACGGCTTTATCACGCGCTTATGACTTAGTTCTAAATGGTACTGAAGTCGGTGGTGGTTCAATTCGTATTAATAAAACAGCCATGCAATCGACTGTTTTAGATATTTTAGGTATCGGTGAGCAAGAAGCGAATGACAAGTTCGGTTTCTTATTAGAGGCCTTAAAATATGGGTGTCCTCCGCATGGTGGTATGGCCTACGGTTTAGATCGTTTAGTTATGTTAATGACCGGCTCAAGCTCGATTCGTGAGGTCATTGCTTTCCCTAAAACGCAATCTGCGGCTTGTCCATTAGTGAGTGCGCCTGCACCAGTGAGTGAAGAGCAGTTAAAAGAGTTACATATCATCATGCGTAAGATTGCAGCTAAAGAAGAGGGGTAATCTTTATGTAGGTTAGGTTAAATTATCAAGCGAAGCGCGATAATTTAACCCAACATTCAGCTATAACTCAATGTTTGTGTTGGGTTGCGTTTTTATTGCTACGCAAGAAAAATCTAACCCAACCTACAGATTTTGTTTATTTTTTAAGTTAATAAATCAATATCATGACAGCACTCCCCATTCAAAATTACGCATTACTTTCTGATGAAGAATGTGCCGTAAGAATTCAAGCAGCCAAAGCAACGCTGGGCAAGCGTTGTATTGTTTTAGGGCATCATTATCAGCGTGATGAGGTATTCCAGCATGCGGATATTTCCGGTGATTCATTAAAATTATCCAAAGAAGCGGCAGAATCTGATGCCGAATACATTGTTTTTTGTGGTGTGCATTTTATGGCGGAAGTGGCCGATATTTTGTCCCGTCCTGAACAAATCGCAATCTTGCCTGATTTGGCGGCGGGTTGTTCGATGGCGGATATGGCGAATAAGGTCAATGTACAGCGTTGCTGGGATGAACTAGCGACAGTCATTGATGTTGAAAATGAAGTCACTCCAGTGACTTATATTAATTCAGCGGCTGATTTGAAAGCCTTTTGTGGACAGCATGAGGGGATCGTTTGTACTTCCTCCAATGCGCAAAAGATTTTGGAATGGAGTTTTGCTAAGCGCGAAAAGATCCTATTTTTCCCTGATCAACATTTAGGGCGCAATACTGCTTTTAAAATGGGTATTCCTTTGGAGGAAATGGTAGTTTGGGAGTTTACTAAACCCATGGGCGGTTTAACGGCAGAGCAGATTCGCAATGCGAAAATGATCCTTTGGGGTGGTTATTGTTCGGTGCATCAGTTTTTTCAGCCGGAACAGATTGATGCTTTTTTAGAGCGTTATCCAGAAACCAAGGTTATTGCTCATCCTGAAGCTTGTTTTGAAGTGTGCCAAAAAGCTGACTTTATGGGTTCAACTGAATATATTTTAAAAACTGTGCGTGAGGCGGAACCTAATACACGCTGGTTAGTGGCGACAGAATTAAACTTGGTTAACCGTTTGCATGAAGAATGTCAGGCGCAAGGTAAGAATGTGCATTTTATGTCGCCCGCTTTAAGTATGTGTTCAACCATGTTCCGCACTGATCCGCAGCATTTGGCTTGGATATTAGAAAACTTAGCGGCTGGGCATGTGGTTAATCAAATCAGCGTTGCGCCAGAAGAGGCTAAATTTGCCAAAATTGCTTTGGATAATATGTTGGCTTTATAAGTTATGTCATCATTATTATTTTACTCCTGGGGTATCTAGTGTAGTTATCCAGCAGTGCGTTTTGAAAAGCCTCATTCTTGATAAAATATTCGAGAATGGGGCTTTTTTTTGGTTTTTTTATCTCGAATTGTTTGTAGGTTTGATTTTCTTGATATGTTTTCTGAAGCGGTAAATTTTGGCCGCTGCTTATGACTAATAAGTGCATTTTTTGTCATTTGTAAATTTATTATTCATAAGGTATTGATTGTAAATATATAAAATACTTGGCATGAACTGTGCTTTTCCTTTTGTAAGTAATGAATAAAGAGGAAAAGATCATGGCGATTAGTTTTGAAAATGCATTAGGTGTCCATCCACAAGCTTTAGCTTTGCGTGAACGACGTAGTGAAGTGTTGGCGTCTAATTTAGCCAATGCTGATACGCCCAACTATAAGGCGCGTGATCTTGATTTTCAAAGTATTTTAAAAAATCAAATGCCTAATAATGAACGGTCTTTAGAAAGGACTAACACTATGCATTTACAGCCGAGCAATATGCAATTAGGCGCACAAATGTTATATCGCAATCCGCAGCAAGCCTCTTTAGATGGCAATACCGTTGAAGATCATATTGAACAAAGTAAATATGCTGAAAACTCCGTTCAATATCAAGCCAGCTTAACTTTCCTGAACGGTAAATTTTCAGGGCTGATGAGCGCGATTAGAGGAGAATAATGATGTCTGCATTAAGTGTTTTTGATATTGCCGGTAGCGGCATGAATGCCCAGTCACTAAGACTGAATTTAGTGGCCAGTAATATTTCTAACGCCAATAGCGTTAGTAGTAGTTTGAATGAAGTTTATAAATCAAGGCAGCCGGTTTTTGCGGCACAATTGAGTAATGTGATGGATAAAAATAGTGCGGCTGCGGGGGTCGATATTAAAGGCGTGGTTGAAAGTCAGGCGCCAGCAATAATGGAGTATGCACCTAATCATCCGATGGCAGATGATGCAGGTTATATTTTTAAACCGAATGTGAATACTGTAGAGGAGATGGCTAATATGATGTCCGCATCAAGGTCTTATCAAAATAATGTAGAGGTGTTTAATACTTCTAAGCAGTTAATTTTACAGACATTGAGAATGGGTCAATAGGAGATAAGTCATGGCTTTTGATATCGATACAGTTAAGCAGTTAGGTTTGTCAGTTGCAGACGGAGTAAAGCCGAAAAAGCAAGAGTTAGGTCAGGAGCAGTTTTTAAAGTTAATGACCACACAAATGACGCACCAAGATCCCACTAAGCCGATGGAAAATGGCGACTTCTTGGCGCAAATGGCTCAATTTAGTACCGTTGAAGGCATTGGCTCTTTAAATGATGCGTTTAACTCATTTGCTGGTTCGATGACCTCGAGTCAGTCCATTCAAGCCTCTGGATTGGTAGGTAAGTCGGTGTCAGTGCCGAGTAATCAAGGTGTTTTGGGGGTTATTAGTCCTTTGACGGGGAATATCAAATTGAATGGTGCAACTAACCAAGTGACGGTCAATATTAAAGATCAAAGTGGAACTGTTGTTAAAACCTTGAATTTAGGCAGTCAAAGCGAAGGTTTGAAAAAGTTTGAATGGGATGGACTTTTAGAGGATGGTAGTCATGCGACACCTGGTGTTTATAGTGTAGACGCTCAGGCCAGTATTGACGGACAGAATTCAGCATTAGCAACTTTTATGGCGGCGAAAGTTGAAAGTGTTGATTTAGGTGATCCACAAAAAGGTGTGATATTAAATCTAGGACAGCTTGGTGCTGTTGAATTCAGTAAAGTCAAACAAGTATTTTAAAGGGGAAATATCATGGGATTTTCAACAGCATTAAGTGGTTTAAATGCCTCATCAAAAGATTTACAAGTTACGGGTAATAATATTGCCAATGCGAATACAACTGGCTTTAAAGAATCTAGAGTCGAATTTGCTGATGTTTATGCGGTAAGTGTTAATGGTGTTGCTGCAACCCAAGCTGGCGCAGGTGTTCGGGTGGCCAGTGTTGCACAGCAATTTAATCAGGGTAACTTGAATTTTACCGATAATAATTTAGATTTAGCCATTAGTGGGCAGGGTTTTTTCTCCTTGGCAAATGATCCGGCTGCAGCCAGCCCAACATTATATTCACGGTCGGGTGAATTTAAAGTAGATAAAGATGGCTATGTGGTGAACAATCAAGGTTCTCATCTGATGTCATATAAAGCCAATGGAACGACAATTGGCGAGGGCTTTAGTGTGGGGGTGTTTCAGCCCTTAAAAATTAGTTCTGCGCAAGGTGCGCCGGCATCAACCACTAAAATATTAACCAGCGCTAATTTGAATGCAGAGCAAATTCAGCCAGCCGGATTTACAGGTGTTGATCCTACGAACCCTAAGACTTATAACCATACCTCATCGGTTACTATGTATGATTCGCAAGGTAATTCACATATAGCAAGTACTTATTTTGTAACGGATAAAT
>JAIPFI010000057.1 GCA_021736705.1 Methylococcaceae bacterium
TTATTTCTTAATGATGTCGAAGGCACGATTGCCAAGATGAATAAGCTCCGAGAAATTGGGGTGCATTTTCCTATGGATGATTTTGGTACCGGTTATTCATCTTTATCAAACTTAAAAAAACTCCCAATCAATCAAGTTAAGATTGATAAAAGTTTTGTCCGTGACATTTCAAGCCATCCTGATGATACAGTGATTATCCAAACCATTATCGCTATGACTAAGAAAATGGGTATGAGTGTTATTGCTGAAGGCGTAGAGACAGAAATGCAGCGTGAGTTTTTGAAGCGTAGTGATTGTTTATTTTTTCAAGGATATTTATTTAGTAAACCAGCGCCACTGAAGCAGTTTGAAGCCTTACTAGAAAATAATAACAAAATATCTATTTCCACCGAATAAAGCCATACACCTGAAAAAGAAAAGCCTTAACTTTCTATGCATACGCTGAGTAAATATGGCGTTCTATAGGCGTTGTTTAGCCACGACAAGGGGCTAAAGTTGCCCTACATTGATTTATAATCCCATCTTTTTATATATAGAGCCAGCAGTTGATAAAACAACATAACAACTGCAGGAGTTAATAGTCGATGCAGACTGGAGAAATCTAATTAATAAAGACATCTATATGGTTTATTACCGTTGATCGTCCAACCATTCATTAAGCTGCTCCACATCACTAAAACGGTAACGCTCCATAACTCTTCTAGGCAATGGCCAAAATTCAACGATTTCATCCGTAAACTCATGCACTGTCGCTTTATATTTTATTAAAATATCAACTGCATCTAAGGCTTCATTTCTACTATCTTCATCATGACCACTTAATAAAGCTGTGGCTAGATTGCCACTATGTTTGATTTGAGAACAAAATGAAGGAAAAACTTTCAATGATAAACTCATGATCTGACTCCAGAACAAGTTAATATAATTAATTCATTGTATCGCTACAATTTTTTTGAGTATATAAAAAACTGTGTCATATAGCTATTATTATTCAGCTAAATAACACAGTTTAATTACTTCCCAAATAAAACACGGGCCTTTCACTTGAGCTCGGACATGAGTTATTCTTGCAGATGTATTAATATATAAGGGCGTGGCTTGAGTCCACCTTTAGGCGTAGCGCGTTTGGCATTAGCGAGCTAAAGCCAAACGCGCTACAAATTTAATAGGTTCCGCTTTCAGTGGCTAGTCTAAATTTTTCTGCCTAACGTGTATCGCCTTAAAACAGGTACGGCACTTAAGAGTTTTTGCGTATATGGATGTTGCGCATGCCTTAATACTTGATCAACACTGCCCTGCTCGACAATTTTCCCGGCATACATAACAGCAACGTCATCAGCTATTTCAGCCACTACAGCGAGATCATGGGTAATAAACAAGTAACTGATATTTTGTGTTTTTTGCAAGGATTTTAATAGTTCAATAATTTGCTTTTGTACTGAAACATCCAATGCAGACGTCGGCTCATCACAGACAATTAATTTAGGCTTCACCGCTAAAGCGCGCGCAATGCAAATTCTCTGCCTTTGCCCGCCTGAAAATTCATGCGGAAATCGGTATAAAGCCGCTTCATCCAAACCGACCTGCTTTAATAACGCTGTCACTTGCCTGACTATTTCTTGTACCTTCGTCTTGGGATACAAAGTACGAATGCCTTCAGCAATAATATCTAGGACATACATACGCGGATTCATTGCCGAAAAGGGATCTTGAAAGACAATTTGCATTGCAGCACGCTGAATACGAAGCTGTTCGCGTGATAAGCTTGCTAAATCTACACCCTGAAAATCTACGCGCCCTGATGTGCTAGGAATTAAACTTAACAAGCCTTTCCCTAACGTTGTTTTACCGCAACCGGATTCACCCACTAAAGCCAATGTTTTACCTGTTGCTAAAGTAAAACTGACGCCATCCACCGCTTTAACATGATCCACTACGCGCTTCAGCAGGCCTTTTCTAATTGGATAATGCACCTTAAAATCGGTTAACTTTAAAAGAGTTTCAGTATCAGGCTTTTGCTGTTTCGCTTGATAAGTTATATCCGGTAAAGCCTGTAATAATTTTTGCGTGTAACTGTGCTGAGGACGACTAAAAATCGCCTTATTATCCGCTGTTTCAACTATATTTCCCGACTGCATAACAGCCACTCGGTCAGCCATATTTGAAACTAAAGCTAAATCATGACTGATGAGCCATAAAGCCATGCCATTTTGTTGTTGTATGCTTTTTAATAAATCTAATATTTGCGCCTGAATAGTGACATCTAAGGCCGTGGTTGGCTCATCAGCAATTAACAAATCTGGCTCACCGGCCAAGGCAATAGCAATCATGACACGTTGTCGCTGACCACCGGACAATTGATGCGGATATTCATTAATACGACGCTGTACATCAGGAATACCGACTTGCGCCAATAAAGCCAATACTTTCTCAGTACATTGCATCTTATTCAACGCAAAATGCAGCTGTATAGTTTCTGCAATTTGCTGACCAATAGTCATAACGGGATTTAATGAACTCATAGGATCTTGAAAGATCATGGCAACACGTCGCCCGCGCACCTGACACAATTCAAATTCTGGCGTGCGCAAAATATCAATATCAGCCAACTGTATGGTATCCGCCTGCAAATAAGCTTGGGCTGGGTGTAAGCGTAAAACCGATAAGGCCGCTAAAGATTTTCCCGAGCCTGACTCGCCAACTAAGGCAAAGGTTTCGCCTTTATTAATTTGAAAATTGATGCCATTAATAACCGACTGCCCAGCAAAACTGAGTTGTAAATTTTCTACTGTTAATAAAGTTTCCATCATGACTCGGCTCGTCTAGGGTCAAAAGCATCACGTACGGTATCAGCAAATAAATTAGCCGCTAACACCAAACTAAACATAAACACAAAGGAAGCAGCCAATGACCACCAGACAATAGGCTCTCTTGCCATTTCTAAACGCGCGCCATTAATCATATTCCCCCAGCTATAAGTCGTCGGATCGACACCAATATTCACGTAAGACAGTACGGCTTCGGCCAATACTAAGGAGCTAAAATCCAACACCACGGAAATCAACACGATATGCATGACATTAGGTAGGATATGCCGATATAAAATAAGATAGCGAGGTACGCCTAAAGCTTGCGCTGCTTGTACATATTCCATTTCACGTAATTTCAACGTTTCTGCACGCAATAATCGACATAAGCCTGTCCAACTGGTGACGCCTAAAATCAAACAGAGAAATAATAAGCGCATATCCGCGCGCGCCACCAGACTGGTAAATTGCTCCTGATGGTTCGCCATATACACTTGCACCATAAGAATAGAGGCTGCAATAAGCAAAACGCCGGGAATAGAGTTTAAGGTGGTATAAATATACTGAATAACATCATCAACCCAACCACGAAAAAAACCCGCTAAAATACCAAAAATTATCGCCATCGGCAGCATAATCAATGTGGTTAATGAGCCAATCACCAAACCCGTACGAATACTTTTAATCGCTTGATAAAAAACATCTTCCCCGACTTTATCCGTACCCAGTACATGATAATAAGAGGATAAATCGACTAGCATATAACTGATCGTACTGATAAAAAACAGCGTCGCAAAAACCGTATTAACCGCTTTATTGCTAAACAATGGTCGTTTTTTTAAATAATGATAAATGCAAAAAATAAGCAGAATAATACCCGCGCCTTTAATAAAACCCAGCACGCCTTTGCCTAAAATATCGCTAATTTTATCCGCATCAACATCCTGCAAATGACGAGCGCCATACACTAAGCGCGGATAAGCCCAAGAACGTGTTTGATTCTCGGCGACAATTAATTCCTTACTATATAAATAGGCAGAAAACGGCGCGGAATAACTCTTCTCTTGATTTAAACGTATAGGATTCGCCCAATAATCTAAAACACTAATCATTTCATTCTGCTTACTGTCACTGGGTTTAAAATGCACAGAATCCAATAAGCCAATCAGCATAAAACTCAGAAGAACAACCAAGCAAACCATTGCCGTTCGGCTATGAGCCACTTTTTTCCACGGTCGAATAAATTGTTCTTTTTTGCGTAAGCTAAAAACAGTAAAAGTAAGCACTGAAACCAGAATAAAGATCAGTGCATCGGTCCATAAAATAATCATATCTCTATTATCAATTAGATGAGGCTTGCTTTATTAAACCACTACACTTAAATTTTTGCAGAAAAAAAATGCTCAACAGCTTGAGCAAGCTTTAGTTTCAAATCACTCATTTTATGCTATTAATGCTTATATCTACTTTTAGGCTTATTTCTTCTGGATAATAAAGTTTTACTAAAACTGGACGATGTATTAAGTTAGGCGAATAAATTTGGTTTGATGGAGAGTTGTATGAGTAATGAAGCAAAAAATATCAATATAACAAGTATTGAAGACCTAGTTAATTCAAGCCTTGATATCGCTGCAGAGGAGATGTTGAAGGAATTTTCTTCGACAAGAGCTAATATTAAAAAAGCAGATCAATCCGATAGAGAAGCGCTTGCGGAAAAAAAACCAACAATAAAGCCGCAAACTGAATTATCTGCAGCCGCGGAAAAAACAATAAATACCAAAGAAAATATAGCCACGGAGCAAGAAGAAATGCCTGAAGAATTTGATTTAGATGCGCCTTTAGATAGGCTTGACATGGAACTTGAGCCTGAAGCTGAAACCGAAGATACAGAAGCCGTGTTAAGTCAGCACTTAGAACCAGAAGACACCAATCTAGCTAGCGAACAACTCGAAACAGACCTGCTAGCTACAATAAATCAAAACACACCGATCGAGGAGTTAGTGCAGTTCGAATCTATTGAGGCGTTAGAAACTGAAGTATCTGAACTTGAAGCTGAAATTCAGTTACAAATGGATAAGCTAGTCATTAAATCTGAGCATTTAAAAGCCAATATTCAAAATGAACTCAAACGTGTTAGTGTAGATAATGAACAATTACAAAAACAGGTCGCGACACTGACGCAACAATTATCAGAGGCTGAAGAAAAAATACAATCCTTAGCCGAAGTTCAGGATAGACAACAAGCAACTATCCAAAAGTTAATTAAGATATTAAAAGGCGTCAATACCAAAATCACTCATTTGTATGATGAAAAATAGAAACAAGCGGCCTGTTTAAAAAATCAGATAATAATTCCAAGGCTGGAGCGTGGAAAAATGAATTGATACGCTCCAACGCTGCAACACTTAGGAAAGTGAATCCTTCTTTAAAAGAAGGATAACTGTAAAAATGCCAACGATTTGCCCTAAATGTCAATATATCCGCAAAGAATCCGATAGTACACCCGATTATGAATGTCCTGCCTGTGGCATTATTTATCATAAATTTTTAAATACCTTATCCCAACAGCCACCACTCGCACATAAAAATACATCTAACTCACAAAAAACTTTATATTCTGAAGCGTGGAAACCGGAAACTAGACAGGGTATTATTTTAGTCATTGTCGTATTTACTTTAATGTCTCTGTTTTTTATGCGAGATATTTATTTCAGTTTACAAGTTGAAAATTGGCCGAAAACAACGGGGGTCATTAATTACTCTTATGTTTCTTCAGGCGGCCGTGGCGGAGACAAACTAAATATCAGTTATAATTATTCGGTTGATGGGAAAATTTATCAAAATGATCGTGCTAATTTTGGCTTATTATCGCTAGATGGAAAATTTAGCAATGCACAAGATGCGGTGAATCATTATTCGGCGGGTAAAGTCGTCGATGTTTATTACCAAGAATCCACGCCGACTAACTCAGTGCTAGAAAAAAAACCTAATCTCAAAGATAATTTTCTGCGTATATTGATGTTGTTTAGCGTAGTTTGCGTATTGTCTTACTATCGGTTTTTTAAATATCAGCATTGATAAAACGGTAGCGGGTCGAACGTGTCGTTTTTTGTATAATTAGAATTTATGAAAAAAATTAAAGGGCGTGCTTGAGCCCTTTAAAATTGATCGTTATTACAATGCATGATATTACAATTGGGTTATTGATTAATAAAGTTGAGTTTGGTCGGAATATTCATGCCTAACTACAGATTCGACCCACTAACCGATATGAGTAGCTTGATCATAGATGATCTCATTTCTATTTCTGATAAATACCTTTATAAAGCGAAAAATCAAGGACGCAATCAAGTCTGCTATCAGCTTTGATATTTCATGATTACATCAACTCGTAAGCCGGATGAGTAGTTTGGAAGAGCGTTAGCGTTTTCCGGCAATTTTTTGCTTGTAATCGCATGGGTTTCTTCTGATTATGGAAAACACCAAGGCTATTCCACCCCACCTACCCGCATAAACTAGCTATTTTTCCGCTATAACTAAAGCATTTATTTCACAACGATGACTTAAATGCACTACTGAAAATCCGGCTTGTTGTAATTGCTGTAGTGAAAATGATTCGCGCATCACATGATTTTCTGATTCATCAGAAAATAAATGTACGATCCAATGTTCTAAAACATCTATTTTATTGGCTGCGATCAAGACTTTAAAATAGCCGCTGACTTCTTTTTGAATCATACGCGTATGTGCGGTAATATCATCTAGGGCATAACGATCGCCATTAATAAACTGCCCGCCTGGTTTTAATACACGATAAATTTCAGCTATCACTTGTGCGCGGTAGCTATCTAAAAAGTTATGTAGCGTATAGGCAGAGGCAACGACATCCATACTCGCTGTTGCAGTATTTTGTAAAACCGTCAGGGCATCACGACCATCGAAACTCAATCGTCCCTGCTCAACCCATTTTTGCAAACTTTGTTTTGCCTGATCTTGCATAGTCGGTTCGCTATCGACTGAAAGCACATGACTCGATTCATAAGCTAACAGAATAGCTAAAGACGTAATGCCTGTACCTCCGCCTAATTCTAAAATAGACAAATCCTGATGAGGCCGAGCCAAAGCATAATTTGCAACCCCGACACCAACTTGCTGAGACATTTTAGCCGCTAAGGGGCAAATTAACTTTAAAGTGTCATATTCCTGACCAATCACGCCAGAAAACATCGCTTCTAATTGTTTATCATTCATAATTTACGCTTGTTCTTTAGCTGCTTTTTTACTTTCAAATAAAGCCATTTGCTCGGCCGTTGCTTTTAATTGAAACTGGGCTTTCCATTCACTATAAGGCATGCCATAAACATAAGTACACGCTGTCTCATAATCCATATCTACGCCCTGCTCTTGTGCTGCTGCCAGATACCATTTCGCCAAACAATTACGGCAAAAATCAGCAAGATTCATTAAATCTATATTTTGTACTTCAGTGTGTGCTTGTAAATGCGCTAATAATTGTCTAAAAGCCGCCGCCTCAAGCTCAGTTTGTGTTTTAGTATCCATCCGTTGTCCTCAAATTTAAGTATTCTAACAGAAAGCTTTCTTGGCTCATGTACAAAAGTAAAAAAAGCACCTACAATTAAACAATTATTTGCCTCCTTTTTCGGCTTAAACAGTATTGTGGAAATTCATAGTTCATCTCTTTATATTGCACCTGGCAATCAATCGACACAGAATAGCTCGAGCAACGCTGCACGACCAAATGAAACATTAGACGCGCCTAATAATACACAACAACGCAATAATACACCTTTATCAAGCAGTGATGAATTTGCCGCAGCGGCACAAAAAAGACAAACGCAACAATTGACACTATTAGCCTCACCTAATACCAACAATGAGCCTCTGGATACACGCACTGCAAAAGCGCTCGGCGCTTATGTCAGTGCTTACAATCAAATTCCACAACAACAAATCGCCTCGTCTATTACAGGCATTGATTTTTACGCATAACGCCCCACATCTACTTTCATGAATAAAATACTTTTTGATTTCTTTCCCATCGCCCTATTTTTTATCGCCTATAAAAACTACGACCTCTATGTTGCAACGGCTGTTGTTATCGGCGCAACTATTGTCCAAGTTGCTTATAGCTGGTTTAAATTGCGTAAAGTAGAGACTATGCAATGGGTGACTTTAGGTTTAATGGTTGTTATGGGTGGTGCGACCCTTTATTTACAAGATGAGCAATTTATCAAATGGAAATTAACCATTATTGAATGGTTATTTGGCGCTGTCTTATTAGGCAGTCAGTTTATTGGTAAAAAAACCATTATGGAAAAAATGATGGGCGCTAATTTAGAGTTGCCTAAAAAGGCCTGGAGCATTTTAAATTTTGCGTGGGCTTTATTTTTTATCGGTGTTGGCACTGTCAATATTTATGTGATGTTTAATTATGATACTGAGACTTGGGTTGATTTTAAAACCTTTGGCGTGCCTGCATTAATGGCTGTTTTTATCTTATTGCAACTGGTATTTTTATATAAATACATGCCCGAGCCGGCTGATTCGGAGAAATAAATCATGTTATACGCCATTCTCAGTGTAGATATCGCTAACAGTTTAGAAAAAAGAATAATCGCCCGCCCGGCTCATTTAGCACGTCTAAAAACCTTACAAGATGAAGCCCGTTTAATTATTGCCGGCCCACATCCGGCAATTGATAGTAATGACCCTGGCGATGCTGGCTTTACCGGCAGTTTAGTGATTGCTGATTTTGATTGTTTAGCCGACGCTCAAAGCTGGGCCGATTCGGATCCCTATATAATTGCAGGGGTTTATGCCTCTGTAACCGTTAAACCTTTTAAACAGGTATTTCCACAATGACCATCGATTTAATTAGAACACTATTGACTGACGCTTTAGCACCAGAAAGCCTTGAATTAGGCGACAATAGTCATGCTCATGCAGGTCATGCCGGCGCACAGAGTGGCGGTGGACATTATCACGTGCGTATTGTTTCCAGCGCATTTGACGGCAAGTCTATGGTGCAACGTCATCAATTAATTTATAAAGCCTTGGGGGATCTTATGAAACACGAGATTCATGCCTTAGGTATAGAAGCTTTTACCTCAACTGAATCAAACTAATAGGAATAACACTGATGAAATTAAAATTAATCCCCCTTTTACTTGCTGGAACTGCTTTAGTGGCAGGCTGTCAACAAAACGCTAATACAGTTGGCGCACCTACTATTTTAAAAGAAGATGCAGCTGCCAGTGTTAATGGTCAATTTATCAGCAAAACGGCACTGGAAGCCCTAACGAAAGAAGTGAGTGCGCGCGCGCAAGGTCAAGTTATTCCTAAAGATAAACTGGTCGATGAATTAGTTAAACGCGAATTATTGATACAAGAAGCAAAAACTAAAGGTTTAGACAAATCAGCTGAAATCATAGAACGCCTAGAAATGATGAAAGGCGCACTACTTTCACAAGCGGCTATTGAAGATTACATCAAAGCAAATCCTATCACAGAGGCTGATTTAAAAGCAGAATATGATAAACAAATTGGTATGGCAGGGGGTGGTGCAGAATATAAAGCACGCCATATTTTAGTTAAAACAGAAGAGGAAGCAAAAGAACTTATCGTTAAACTAGATAAGGGCGGGGACTTTGCTGAGCTTGCTACGACAAAATCAATTGATCCATCAGCAAAAACACAAGGTGGTGATTTAGGCTGGTTTAGCGCAGCACAAATGGTTGCTCCTTTTTCCGAAGCAGTTGCTAAGCTAGAAAACGGCAAATACACAATGGCTCCAGTAAAAACTCAATTTGGCTGGCATGTTATTTTACGTGAAGACTCTAGACAACAAACCCCTCCTCCTTTTGAGGCTGTAAAAGCACAACTAGAACCTATGGTACAAAGAGAGAAATTAACAAATTATCTTGATGCACTACGTAAAGGCGCACAAGTTGAAATTTTAGTTCCTTTAACTGAAGAAGTACCCGCAGAAGTTGTCGAAACTGTGGAAGTAACCGAATCTGCTGATGGAAAAACAGCAGAAGTTGTTGAAACTGTTGAAGTTATAGAACCTACTGATAACAAAGAAGCGACTAAAGAAGCTAAGTAATTATTAGTGATGAGGTAGGCTCTGACTGATTAAGTGCCTACCTTATTATTTTGCTTCAGCTATTAATATTTGCATCATGACCTCTGCCTGATGCAAATATCCACTACCAAATAAATTCAAATGATTGAGAATATGGTAGAGGTTATATAAACTTTTCCGTGCCTTATAGCCCGAATCTAAAGGCCAAACAGCGTCATAAGCGGCATAAAAATCATGGCTATAACCGCCAAATAATTCCGTCATCGCAATATCTGCTTCTCGATCACCGTAATAACAAGCTGGATCATAAATAATGGCCTGCCCTTGCTCATCTGCTGACGCATTACCAGACCATAAATCCCCATGCAACAAAGAGGCTGAAGGCTGGTAGCTAGAAAAAAACTGCGGCACTAACTCGTATAACTCAGCACCTAAAGCCTGAAGCTTTCCTGTATAGCCATTTTTCTTTGCTAATTCAAATTGTACTGCTAAGCGCTGCTCTTGCCAGAAATGTACCCAATCATTTTTACGCGAATTTTTTTGCAGATTACTGCCGATATAATTATCATGATGCCAGCCAAAATAGTCTTGCTGTATTTGATGTAGCCGAGCTAATTGCTCACCTAATTGCTGCTGAGATCGCTTAGATAAGGAGTGTAAAACTACATATTCCAAGACGAGAAATGCATTTTCGCCTGCTGTTCCAGAACAAATAGGCTCAGGAATACGCAAGGTATGAGTACTAGCCAAGTCATGTAAGCCTAAAGCCTCAACTTCAAACATCATTAATAAGTCAGCCTTATTTAACTTTACAAAATAACTTTGCGTGCTCGATTGTAAACGATAAACACGATTAATATCGCCCCCGTGCATCGGTTCAACTTTTTGTAAAGCAAAGCACTGCCCCGTTGCTTGCTCTATCTTTGCAATCACTGCTGACCATGATTTCATCAGTCAACTCACTCGCTCTTCAAAACTGCTGAGCTTTCTGTCTTGCTGAATTCGCATTTGCCAGATCACCTTGTTGCTCATATATATCAGCAATCAATAACCAGTTTTTCTTTTTTAAATCAGCATTGCCTTCCGCCAATAAAGCCGATTTTTTAGCCAAATTAATCGCCAGCTCAAAATCTTTTTGCTCTAATTTCAAAACAGCTAATTTATAAAGTAACAGTGCATTTCTTGGCTCTATACGCAAAGCGCGCTCAATAGTAGTAATCGATTCATCCACATTGCCTTGCTGATACGAGTTATCAGCCTCCTCAAGCAGGGCAACAACGACATTAGCTGATTTTGTCGGGGGTTTCACCACCACCTCTTGCTGATTAAGAATAGTAGAATCTTGTACCGTTATCGGTTTAGTGGTAACGGGGGTACTTATAGCGCTAGTATTATTATTCTTGCTCGCTGACTTACGTGCTGACTTGCTGGGCAAATCAACTTTGCCATAAACAGGCGCGGGCTTTTGCTTGGTAGTAAGACTACCGCTACTACAGCCCACTAAAACAGTCGCACCACAAATTAATATTCCGATTTTTTTTATCATTTTACTACAATGCAAGCTTTAGATTGATGCCACCACAGTGGCATTTAAAAAGATGTTATTAAATTAAAACAGTTCAATATCATCGTCGTCTTCATTACTATTGCTGTGCTCTGCCGCCAACTGCATAGCCTGATCTATTGTTTTACCCTGTAAAATCGCATCAAACATAATTTTTTCAGATTCCATAGTATAGCCCTCACGGATTTTATCTTGTAACTTACTCCATTCTATTGGGTTATAAAGTAATTGTGGGCTATCAACAATCGTTGATAAGCCTATTAAATTATCTATGACGTGTTGCAAACATTGCTGCATACGATCATAAAATTGAAAGGCAACAATGGATGATTGGACTTTTTCATTGGTCACTCTATAGTGCTGCATAATCTTATCTTTTGTAGATCCATCCTCCATAGATACTAGCACTTGGTTTATTTCTGCCAAGTTATCAACCATGCAGGTAAACGACTCTGTTAACGTAGTGACAGACTGTTCACCTTCACGCATACTCGATTGTACTTGCGAGGCGGATAATGTTAGCAATTTAACTGTTTCTCGTACTTGGCTCCAATCTAAATCAGGCTGCCGAGAGTTTGAGTTTGAAATAGTCATCAATCAATCTTTTTAAAAAATTAAAAAACGCTTTATATAAAAGCGAACCTGCATTAGCCATTGTATTTACTGACCTTATAAGACATTCTAAACAATAAAAAAGGAAGCGCAATGCATCCTTTATTTTTGAATAGGAAAAATCATTCATCTTTAATAGCTGCTATAGCAACAGCCAATTGTCCCTCTAAGTTTTGCGCTTTAAATACCTGCCATAAGTCTTTTTCATTTTGCACACTTTTTGCAATGACTTGCTCTATTAATACTTTAATGGTGGGACTATCCATACCAACTAAAACATAAACCTCACCGTCTGTGCCCGTTTCAGTTTGATAGACTTTAGCGCTTTCTAGGCTTTGATCATCTATATATTGATTAGCACTCATAATTAAAGTATCAATTACCTGACTATTTAGCGCCGATGTTTTGGCATACAAACTAATTCTTGCAGCGACTTCGCGCTTAAACCGCTCGGATAACTGCTTTCTGGCCAAGATCTCCGCCATATCGAGCATATAATTACGCCCTCCGAATGATAGCTCAAACTTACCTACCGCTTGAATAGCTAACCCAGAATGGGGCTTATCACAAACCCAGTCTGGCGCTGTGTGCTGAGGCGAAAACAAGCAGGTCGGCTTAGCTTTAACTACTTGCTGTTGTTGAGGCGATAGCTGTTGAGACGACTGTTCTTGCTGTTTACAGAAGGTTAAATTAGCAGCTACGATAATAACGATGGCTTTTATTAATTTCATTTGATTCAACATTTGTGTAATGACTCGGTAAGATCAGTGACAAAATCCGCCCCTGCTCTCTTTAACTCTGCCTAAATTCTTCGGGTACTTTTAAACCAGTTGGCATACTCGGCCTTTCTCCAAAACCTGTTTTAGCCGCTTTTAATTGAAATATATAGGCTAAAACCTGCGCAACCACCAAAAATAAACCTGCCGGAATCTCTTCACCTATTTCTGTGGAGTAATACAAGGCACGCGCCAAAGGTGGCACAGCAACCAAGGGAACTTCAGCCCCCATGGCAATATTACGAATTTGTGCTGCAATGAGATCCGTCCCTTTCGCCACTACAACAGGCGCACCAGAACCACTAGGATCATATTTTAAAGCCACAGCAAAATGCGCTGGATTAGTAACCACAACATCGGCTTCAGGTACATCACTCATCATCCTACCTTGCGCCATTGCCATTTGCAATTGCCGAATACGCCCCTTTACTTGAGGGTTTCCATCTGAATCTTTATGCTCATCCTTGACTTCTTGCTTGGTCATCATCATGTCTTTTTTATATTTCCATAGCTGATAAGGAACATCTATCATGACTAATAAAAATAAAGTGGAACTTAAAACCAACAAGCAATCAATCAAAATATCCGCAGTGTGATAAATAGCACTGTTCACCGACTCATTGCTTAAGTCCATAAATTCAGGCAAATAAATATCGTATAAAATTTTAGCAACAAATAAAATTAAACTGGTTTTCAATATAGCTTTAAGTAATTCGACCACGCCTTGCATGCCGAACATTCGCTTCAAGCCTTTCATTGGATTAAATTTAGACAGCTTGGGTTGCATCGCCTCCATACTGACATTCCACCCCCCCATCATCATAGGCCGTATTAAAGCCATGACCATCATAACGATACCAAAAGGAAAAATCAGCAATATACCATCCAATAACACCTGATCAAAAAGCAACACCGTACTATTGGGATCAAAAATAAGCTCCCTACTTATTTGAAACTGCTGTTTCATTAATACAATCAAACCTTCAACAATGCCTTCACCTAAAAACATCAGCATAATCGCGCCAGTCATTAATGAAACAAAGGTATCTAATTCTTTAGAGCGAGCAATTTGACCTTTTTTACGCGCATCGCTAATACGCTTCCCCGTAGGCTCTTCACTTTTATCTTGCCCTGAATCTTCAGCCATCTAAACGCGTAAAACCTGTTTAATGAGTTGAAATCCTTCAGAAAGTACAAGCGTAAAGGCATCAATCACATTAGGCATTAAAATCCAAATTAAAACCAGTCCCATCATAATGGTAATCGGGAAGCCTACACCAAAAATCTGTAATTGTGGCGCTGCTTTCGATGCTACCCCGAAACTAACATTAACAAATAAAACCGTAGACATAATAGGCAAGGCCAATAGCACACCACCTGCAAACATTTGCCCGCTCCAAATAATAATCGCCCATAAATCAGCCTTCGTCAGACCGATAACATCGATAGGCAAAGTCTTGAAGCTTTCTACAAGTAACTCAATCAACAATAGGTGACCATTAACACTCAGAAAAAATAAGCTGCCCGAAATCACTAAAATTTGTGCAACAACAGGTACTTGCACGCCAGAAGCCGGGTCAACCATAGAAGCAAAACCTAAGCCCATACTATAGGCAATAGATTGACCGCCGACTAAAAGAATCGCAAAAACCATTTGCAAAATAAACGCACTTGCCAAACCTATAGCCATTTGCTGAATAGTCACCATAATCCCTTCATAGCTCATCAAAGGCACATCAGGCAATGGGGGAATAAAGGGCATAACCACCCAAGTGATAAACAAAGAAATGAGCAGGCGGAATTTAACAGGAGTAGATTTAGCGCTAAAAATGGAAATAGCCATAAACAAGGAACTAATGCGCACAAAAGGCCAGAAAAATAAGGCTATTTTTGCCAATAATTCCTGTTCAGTAAAATTCAAAGTTTAGCCTATCAACAGAGGAATACGTAACATAAGATCTTGAAAAAAATCCACAATCACTTGCAACATCCAAGGACCTAAAATCATTAAAACAATAATAATAGTGGCTAGTTTAGGAATAAAAGTAAGGGTTTGCTCATTAATAGAAGTCGCTGCTTGAAACATAGAAATAATCAAACCGACGACAAGTGAGGATAATAAGATAGGGGCAACTAATTTGATCGCAACAACGACCGTTTCTTGTGCGATCATGGAAATAACATCAGGCGTCATTATTTGAATCCTCTACACATAAAAACTGGCGGCTAACATTTCCAAAACTAATGCCCAGCCATCTGCTAATACAAAAAGCATTAATTTGAAAGGCAAGGAAATAATCATCGGCGATAACATCATCATCCCCATAGACATTAAGACACTGGCAACCACTAAATCAATCACTAAAAAAGGCAGGAAAATTAAAAAGCCAATTTGAAAGGCTGTTTTTAGCTCACTGGTGACATAAGCGGGTAATAATAAAGAAAACGGCACTTCTTCAGGACTCGCAATATCATCCCGATTAGCAATGCGCATAAATAGCTCTAAATCTGCTTCACGCGTCTGCTTTAGCATAAACGCCCGAAAAGGCTCCGAGGCTTTTTCTATGGCCGTGACGGCATCAATTTTTTCTTCAAGATAAGGCTGTACAGCATCGGTATTTACCTTATCAAAAACAGGCATCATGATGAATACCGTCAAAAATAAAGATAAGCCCAACAACACTTGATTACTCGGAGCCTGAGCAGTTCCCAATGCCTGCCGTAATAAACCCAAAACAATCATAATTCGCGTAAATGAAGTCATCGTTAGCAAGATCGAAGGCAATAAGGTCATTATTGTCATCAAAGCCAATATCTGAATCGTTACGGTATAAGTCTGCCCTCCATCAGCATTGGTAGTGACGCTGATGGCTTCAATGCCTTGTACGGCAATAGCTGGCTGCATCAAACTTAGCGCCAATAATACACCACACACAATCCGTTTAATCACGGCTCTGTCCTTTCATGACTTGCATTAATTTTTGCGCAAATTGACTTTCGCCTACGCTATTTGAACGCATATCCTCAAAAATCAAACAATCTTCTCCTTCTAAGGTGTGTAAGGCCTCAACTCGCCCCGGACTTACACCGAGCAATAATTGCTTATTACCTAATTGTAACAATACAACGCGCTCCTTAGCTCCGAGAGAAAGTCCGCCCAATATGCGCATTTGACCTGCCGTCATTGAGCTTAATCCGCCCGCTTTACGCACCATCCAAACACATAAGAAAAAAAAGCCTAAAACCAAAACTAAGCCACCGCCCCAGCGCATAAAATCTGCGGCCATTAAGGTTCTAGGAGCACTTGTTGGCTCTAATGCAACGGCGAAAATGGCGTTACTGTAAGCACTTAAACAGGTAAATAACGCAAATAATCGTATCACGCGAGTCGTTTAACTCTTTCAGCGGGACTGATAACATCCGTCAAGCGTATACCGAATTTATCATTAACAACCACAACCTCACCATGCGCAACTAACGTTCCATTAACCAGCACATCCATAGGCTCGCCCGCCAAACGATCTAACTCAACCACTGAGCCTTGATTAAGCTGCAACAAATTGCGAATATTAATTTGAGT
>JAIPFI010000058.1 GCA_021736705.1 Methylococcaceae bacterium
AAATTGGTTAATAAAGCCGCCAAGTCACCTGCTTTATCTAGCACGGGACCTGAAGTCTGACGTAAATTAACATTCATCTCATTGGCAATGATATTCGCCAAAGTAGTCTTACCTAAACCCGGTGGACCAAAAATCAACACATGATCTAAAGCTTCTTTGCGTGCAGTGGAGGCTTGAATAAACACTTCCATCTGATCACATAAAGCTTGCTGGCCGACATAATCTTTTAGCGTTTTCGGCCTGATAGCGCGATCATGTCGCTCTTCCTCAGTATTGCCATGCGCTGCTATTACGCGATCCGTTTCAATCATTGTGTTATCACTCTTCCTAGAATTCTAGTTTCTACCCACTAAGTATTCATTCCTATACAAAGCCTAGGAACCAGAAAAAAACACTACTTTAAAGTAAATAACTCAAATCGACTCGCTTTTTTATCAATCATCATTAAAAAAGGCGCTAATAGTAATCCTGAGCACCTTAAAAGTCAAAGTACTCCTCTTGGACAGAAGACTGATGTCCCCTTGCCTGCATTAATAAAGCATCACTTAATTTTACCTTGCAAAGCCAAACGGATAATATCTTCACAAGTTTTATCTTCTTGTGCGATATTTTGTACCATTTTACTAGCTTCTGGCGGTTTATAGCCTAAAGCGCATAAAGCACTAATCGCTTCTTGTTTCGCATGACTTCTAGGTATGGTAACGCCGCCCTCAGCTGCGCTCGTATTATCAGTTGCACTATCAGCAGCCGGCAATTTATCGCGCATTTCAATAATTAAACGTTCAGCGGTTTTTTTACCCACTCCCGGCAGTCGCACTAAAGCAGCCGTATCATTATCCTGAATGCAACGATAAAATTCATCCGCACTTTGTCCTGATAAAATCGTCAGCGCCAATTTAGGGCCGACACCATTCACTTTAATTAAAGTACGAAACATTACTCTATCGGCTTCTGTCGAAAAGCCAAATAAAATATGTGCATCCTCTCTAACCACCAAATGCGTGTGCAATTGTACAGTTTCTCCCATAGCTGGCAAATTATAAAAAGTGGTCATCGGTGCTTCCACTTCATAACCGACACCTTGCACATCTAAAACCAATATCGGCGGGGCTTTTGCGACTAATTTACCGCGTAAAAATCCAATCAAGAGCGCGCTCCTTGCGTTAACCGTCGCTGTGTTTGCTGAAAGTTAGAATGACACAAACTAATACCTAAGGCATCACTAGCATCAATTTGTAATTCTCCAGTAATACTTAATAAAACCTTAACCATATGTTGCACTTGTAATTTGTCAGCCGAACCTTTACCTACGATCGCTAGTTTAACTTGTCGTGCCGCGTACTCAAATACCGGAATATCAAATAATTGCACAGCACAAATAGCAGCACCTCGCGCCTGCCCTAATTTTAAAGCAGAATCCGCATTCTTATGCATAAACACCTGCTCTATCGCCATTTCAGTCGGCTGATACTCCTCGACAACATCACTGATTCCGGCAAAAATTTGTTTTAAGCGCAAAGGAAAATCATCCCCCTTAATACGCAAACAGCCACTGGCTACATATTTATAGCCAGTGGCTGTCTCATCAATCACACCAAACCCTGTCAGACGTGAACCTGGGTCTATCCCTAAAATTCTAGCCATTTAATCTACGAACTCTAATACGGTTAAAAATTGCAACTACCCACTTAAAACGAAACCTATTAAAGACTGTAGGACGAGACTTTAGCCCGCTCATGTCAAACACTTGCGCTACAGACGAACCGAAGCTGCCCTACACAAGTATAACTCATGTTTCACCTTAAATAAGCGCCCAAAACGGAGCCTCAAAAAAGATATGTAAATTTTAACATTTTGCCTTAAAGTTATCGAATGAATCCAATACAATACTTGCAACCATGGAAAAACTTACTAACCGAGAAAATCAATGGAAGGCACATCACATCTTATTTGGGGCACACTATTTGGCGCTATAGGCTTGGGTTTCTTTACTTACGGCACAAGACAAAAAGCGATAGTTCCCTTATGCACTGCTGTCACCCTATTCATCTTTCCTTATTTTATTGAAAATATCTACGCACTGATAGCAACAGGCATTGCATTAGTGATCCTGCCGTATTTTGTACGGTTATAAATACAAACAGCTTAATGCCTAAACTAAATACGCCAATACCGCTTGCAAGTCAGGTTCACGCGTAAATACATCCGCCTGCTCTTGAACAATTTTACGCGCCACCACACCACCAAAACCGATACAAAAAGCGCCTGCTTTTTTTGCTTCCATATCGGTATTACCATCACCAACCATGGCAATCTTTAATTTATTCGGATTGAGCTGTAAACAGATCTCTGTTTTGCCGCCATTACGCGCCAAAGGTGATTGCTGATTAAACCCAACATAATCGCCTTTATCATCAAATAATACATCGACTGCGTGTACATGTTGCTCATCAATATTTAATAGCGCTGCCAAAGGTAAAATTGCTTGCTTTAAACCGCCACTAATAATATGTATCTGCTTACCTTGCTTGTGTAATTGCTGAAAAGTTTCCCGCACGCCCTGAACCATTCGCGCTATATATAAATCAGCCACCCAATCGATCGCCTCTTTATCAGGTCGAATTAAATCCAATCGCTGACCGTAAATTGATTCTAATGACACCTCACCATTCATCGCTGCATTAGTTAATGCCGCCATAGCCGCACCACAGCCAGCGCGATTAGCCAACTCATCAATCCCTTCAATTTCGCTTAAAGTACTATCGCAATCAAAACAAACAATCTCAAAACTCATTTTTCAAAAACCCCATAAATTCAAATTACTAGATAAAGAGTAATATCTATTTTTTAACTGACACATAAACAACAGTGCATAGCCGGAATAAACGTCACAGTCTACCTGTTTTGTTATAATCACAACACTCTAAATCAATAACTTTCGCCATGCTTGAATTTAACAAAACATTATTAGCTAATAATCCTTGGAAACATCGATTGGTTTTTTGGCTAGGCGCTATTTTTATTGGTGTATTGATTGCGACCATGACTTTACTAAGCGAATGGGTCGCCGAACTATTTCGTACTACCTCACTCGCCTATCCGTGGTTTAAATTCCTTATTCCACCCTTTGGCATGGCTTTTATCGCCTGGGTTACGTTTCGTTTTTTTCCGGGCAGCCAAGGTAGCGGTATTCCTCAAGTTAAAACCGCACTGGAAATCCCCTACACCCTCAGTCAACGCACCAAATTAGTCTCATTACGCATCGCCATTGGCAAAAGTTTTTTACCTATTTTAGGCTTATTATCTGGTGCATCCGTTGGCTTTGGCGGCCCAGCCGTCCATGTGGGCGCATCACTCATGTCATCTTTGGGAAAAGCAGCAAACTTCCCCTCGCTCTACATGAGTAAAGGCTTGCTTTTAGCGGGAAGTGCGGCAGGATTTGCCGCGATGTTTAGCGCCCCCTTAGCCGGTATTTTATTTGCTATTGAAGAAATGGGGCGCGCCCTTGAAGAACGTATCAGCACACTGGTATTAACTGCAATTATATTTTCTGGTATTACCGCTTATTCAATTTTGCATCACACCATATTCTTTACCGATAATGCGCTGGACTTTCCCATGGACAAGTCATGGCTCGCTATTCCTTTTTGCGGCATTATTGGCGGCTTTCTGGGGGCAATTTTTAGTCGGATCATCGTCAGCGGCTTTCATGTATTAAAAAAACTACAACTGCCTTTAGTTTTGCTTGCCTTTGTTTGCGGTCTTCTTATCACTTTACTGGGCTTTTTATCTCACGAAGAGACTTTTGGTACTGGCTATCAAATGGCCAGAAATATCATCTACAGCGCCGCCCCCATCGATCCTCTGTTACCTGTATATAAAATGCTAGCCACCTTAGCCACTTTTTTTAGCGGCATTCCCAGCGGCATATTTGTACCCTCACTGGCTACAGGCGCAGGCTTTGGCGCTAACCTTGCCCACTGGTTTCCTATTGCTCCCGCGCAAGTCATGATATTACTTACCATGACCGCTTATTTTTCGGGCATGCTGCAATCACCCTTGACTTCATTTGCACTGATCTTAGACATCACCCACAGCCATGAAATTTCTATCCCTATTATTGCTGCGGCCTTTATTGCTTCTGGCGTTTCCAAACTAATTAATCCACAACCGCTATACCGAGAAATGTGCGAAGCCTTCCAACAATATCTAGTTCCTCCCTCAGAAAAAAATGAATCGAAACCAGAAAAATAAAACACTGACTCTCGCACTGTTTATGATAATAAGCAGTGTTGCGCTGTATAGTTTTTATCCACGCACACAAATAGCGCCTGACGTCAGTTTTAAAACCATTAACAATAAACAAATATCATTAAAACAATTACAAGGAAAAGTCGTTTTAGTCACTTTCTGGGCTACTGATTGCCCTAGCTGTTTAAAAGAAATTGCCCATTTAAAAAATCTGTATCACGACTATCATCAACGTGGTTTAGAGTTATTTGCTATTGCTATGTACTACGACCGACCCAACCATATCGTCGAAACTAGCAAAGCCTATCAAATTCCTTATGATATAGTGCTCGATTTACGCATGCAGTTAGCAACCGCTTTTGGTAATGTAAGCCTGACACCAACAACCTTTCTAATTAATCCAAAAGGTGAAATTGTCTATCAAAATACCGGCATTTTCGACTTACAGGCAATGCAAACTCAAATTGAATCTTTTTTACCCACACAAGGAAACAAATAATGCTCTGGTTAAAAGCGCTACATCTTATTTTTATGGTCACTTGGTTTGCGGGCTTATTCTATCTGCCCCGCTTATACGTTTATCACGCCATGAGTGATGATGAAATCAGTAACGAACGCTTTAAAGTGATGGAACGAAAATTATTCTACGGCATCATGACGCCCGGCATGATCGTCACTTTTATCTTTGGTATGTGGATGCTAATTGATTATGCTTGGGATATGTACGGCTCAATGGGCTGGCTACATGCAAAATTGGCCGTTTTGGTGCTTGCCGTGATTTACCATTATTATTGCTATCGCTATTTATTAGATTTCAAATTTGATCGCAATCAACGCAGCCATGTGTTTTATCGCTGGTTTAATGAAGTGCCGGTATTATTTCTAGTGATTATTATTATTTTAGCTGTAATAAAACCGTTTTAAGCTATTTTGTCTTAATTATAGTCGCAACGCGGGCACAGCAAAGAGCTTATAAACCAATGCTATGCCCGTTTCTTTAAAATTGCTCAGACCAATTCAAGTGCGCCATGGATGCGATGGTAAATCTGCAAGCCCAATAACATCAACCCCCGCTTTGGCAACTTGATGATCATTTTCCACCGAACTACCGCTCACACCAATAGCACCAATTAAAATCCCTGCATTATCGACAATAGGTATGCCTCCGGGAAAAGTAATTAAGCCGCCATTTGAATGTTCAATACCGTAAAGTGGCGCGCCTGGTTGCGATAATTCACCTATTTGTCCAGTGTTCATACCAAAAAAACAAGCGGTTTTGGCCTTTTTAATAGCAATATCAGAACTACCAAGCCAAGCCCCATCCATTCTAACGAACGATTTTAAGTCAGCACCGGAATCAACAACGGCGATACACATTTGAACCCCAATCTTCTGCGCTTCAGAAATCGCGGCGGCAATTGCCGTTTCTGCTTGTTCATAGCTTACATGCATGGTCTTTCTCCTCAGTTAATTAATGATAAAAGACATCTTTCATATTGTCTCTAAAGTAGTTTGCACTTTTCTATTTTTAATAGTGCTGAGAGCATAAGCAACTTAGCCCCTTTATTAACCATAAGCAGACGAGTAACCTAAACTCCCCGGTAAAGAATAATCAAAGTATCACATGAAAAATGAAGAATGCCGATAAAAATGTAGCAAGTCAGTTTAAGAAAAGCAATATGACTATTGCACACCTCTAACAGCAACAAGTTAATACCTCTGCTTTATCCTATGCTCTAAGGCAAGATGCACGATATAACCATGAAAACTCAATAAATTTTAGGTGATTTAACCATGAATTTGAACGCCTTAAATTAAGGTGTATCAGATGGCTACATAGTGCGAATAAAATCTATGCGCTATTATAAAGCTGCCAAGATTATTAGTGAGCCAAAAAAGGCCATGGAAACCAAGGAAATCTATAAACATTTGCTTTGAACTGCATCAAAAATAAAACATTATATTTTGAAAAACTCTTATCAATCAAACATATACTAAATTAAAAGTGCTTGAAAAATCTGTATTGAATTTTTGAACTGGAAGGTTCAGTGACGATTTGAATTAATGAATAGTTGCGCTAAGAAATTATATAACGCTATTTTTTATAACGTGTCTTTTGGTCTTTTCGGTAAAAAAAAAATGACTACCTTATTTATAGTTAGAGTAGTCATTTTAGCTTTATTGGATTTAAATAATATCCTAATATTTTAGTAGCTTATTCGAAAGTATTTTTAGATGCTATTCTTTTTTCATTAGCCGCTTCAAAAGCCTGCTCTGTCACTTGTGAGCCTGCTGAAGGCCCTAAATGCTCAGTTTCTCTGCTTTTTAGGATAAATACACCAATAACAGCAACTAAAATGATGCCGCCGATATAGTAAGTTGAGTAATCTTTTGTTTGTTCTTCAGCCATTTGAATTTCCTCGTTATTATTTTTAATAAAAAATTATGCAATGCATAATGGAGGCATTATTTTTTTTTATTTTTATGCCTCATCTTGTGTCGCTGAGTAAGGTACTCAAAAGCGACAGAGCTATTTTTATCATGAACAAAGGTTTCGTGTCAAAACTATTTTTTTATTGTGGGTATTAACTTTTTATTTTATGCTTCTACCAGAATACTTTTCTATCGTTAGTCACTGATTTATAATTATTTTTGTTTTTAACTACTTTAATATATTATCAAAATCTTATCTTTATTATGCACTCCCATCATGTCGCTCTTAATTTCCAATTAAAACTGAAATAATTCAGCCATTAAATTAAAATTACAGTGTCCATTTTAAGTCGGTACAAATAATAGGAGTATCACGCTTTAGCTATTTCTGAACCAGCTTGATTGGAGCCCGAAAAGAAGCATATTGCACTTATAAACAAGCTAGATGTAAACGAGTTTTTTATTTTCTCATGAAATACCTGATACACCTTAGCAGGCTATGCGGAAGATGCTGATTCCAGATGGCAGTGGCGAATAATTAAAAAGCCCGCTAAGACCTTTGAGCTCGTAACTTTCTATAAAGCACTGCACTTCTGCATGATCTCAATATAAAATAAATTTTTGCCATAAATTAAATTATAAAATCATTTTTTGTCAATTGACTCAGCATTTGCTTTTCCTCATCACTTAATATATCAAGTGATTTTTTAGTACGCATTAATGAAGTTGAGTGGCGGAAGTTATTTTCTCGTCTAAGATTTTGCCGGCGTCCTTGATCTCGACGATCTTTTTCACGCCGGTCTTTTTTGGGCCATAAAAAATAATTATCTCGAATTGAGTTAATCCATTCGGCACTATTAAATGGCGCGTTTATTATGCGTCTTTCTTTAGCGCGCCGCTCAAAATGGCGTCTGCTTTTTTGCCTGAAATTACTATAAATCATGACTATTAACCAATAAAAAGCATGCAATTAATAGAACTATGTCACTTCGTTGTAACTGTATTTTTATCGGGTTTTGACTTGAGTAAGGCGTGATAATGAGATTATTTAAACTAAATCATTTACGCTTTAGCAGCTAAAGACGGCGCATAATCCTTTCGAAGTAGGCATAATTGTGAATAGTTTTTCTGTTTATTACAATTGGTATAAATACCTAAGTAATATTACCCATTAACAACAGACAATAAACGCTGGAAGTGAATACATGGGATTTAAGGTGATTAATTAAGATTACACGTCCATGAAAATTGCTACCAATTGTGGTTGGCAATGAGGTGAATTTTTTATGAAACATAAGAACACAGAGATTCTATCCAGAAAAGCTCTGTGTTCTCTGTGTCCTTTACGGTGAAAAGGTTTGTTTGCCGTATTATTAATTAAACACCTTGGCTACTTAAATAATCATCATAAGTGCCTCGGAAATCAACAATACCATTTGGCGTCAATTCAATAATACGTGTGGCTAGTGAAGACACGAATTCTCGATCATGACTGACGAAGATTAAAGTGCCGGGGTAGTTTTCTAAAGCTAAGTTTAATGACTCAATCGATTCCATATCAAGATGATTGGTCGGCTCATCTAATAGCATGATATTAGCCCGTTGCAACATTAATTTACCAAAAATCATACGGCCTTTTTCACCACCAGAAAGGACACTGACTTTTTTGCCTATATCATCTTGCGTGAATAATAAGCGACCTAATGTGCCGCGAATAACTTGATCATCATCACTGGGTTGACGCCATTGTTCCATCCAATCAAATAATAGCTTGTCATCTTTAAAGTCGGCCGCATGATCTTGCGCACAATATCCTATTTCAGAATTTTCAGACCATTTTACTGTTCCTGCAGTTGGCTCAATATCGCCAGCTAAGCATTTTAATAAGGTGGTTTTACCAATACCATTTTGGCCGATAACGGCAACACGTTCACCGACTTCAACCATTAAGTTGAAATTTTTAAATAACTCATTGCCATCATAACTTTTGCTTAAACCCTCTAATTCAAGTGCTAGGCGGTGCAGTTTTTTAGTTTGATCAAAGCGAATAAAAGGATTTTGACGGCTAGAAGGTTTTATTTCAGCTAAGCTGATTTTATCTAATTGCTTGGCGCGGGATGTTGCTTGTTTAGATTTTGACGCGTTTGCAGAAAAACGGCTAACGAAAGCTTTAAGTTCAGATATTTGCGCTTTCTTTTTAGCATTTTCGGACTGCAATTGCTCGGTAACTTGAGTTGCTGCAGTCATATAGTCATCATACGTGCCTGGATAAAGGCGAATTTCGCCATAATCTACATCAGCCATATGCGTGCAAACACTATTTAAAAAGTGGCGATCATGAGAAATAATAACCATCGTACATTTACGTGCATTTAATGTCTCTTCTAACCAGCGAATAGCATTGATGTCGAGGTTGTTGGTTGGTTCATCAAGGAGCAAAATATCAGGATCAGAAAATAGCGCTTGCGCCAACAAGACACGTAATTTCCAACCCGGTGCAACTTCGCTCATGGGACCGTAGTGTTGCCCTGTAGGAATACCAACACCTTCTAATAATTCACCGGCACGTGCTTCAGCTGTGTAGCCATCCATTTCTGCAAATTCAGATTCTAAATCAGCAGCACGCATGCCATCCGCTTCAGTCATTTCTGGATTAGCATAAATTGCATCCCGCTCGGATTTCACTGCCCATAGCGCTTCATGCCCCATAATCACTGTGTCAAGTACAGCAAATTCTTCGTAAGCAAATTGATCTTGTTTCAATTTACCCAGACGTTCATGAGGGTCTTTGGATACATTACCCGCAGAAGGCTCTAAATCGCCACCTAAGATTTTCATGAAAGTTGATTTTCCGCAGCCATTTGCGCCAATAAGTCCATAGCGATTACCGTTATTAAATTTAACGGAGACGTCTTCAAAAAGTGGCTTGGCGCCAAATTGCATAGTGATGTTTGCGGTTGCGAGCATGTTTTATTCCAGATAGAAACTGACCAACAGTTGCTAACTCATATAGAGCTAATGCATAGTGCTGCTGATTAATATATTAAAGACTTTAGAGGGTGCGTATTCTACGCGATTTCTATGACAAAGGTTGGGTAAATAAGAAAAATTTTGCGGCTCAATAAAGGGAGCATTGTTCTTGTATAGCGTGTGGGTAACTCTTCAATACCATTAAATGCTGCCTCCTCAGGTAAGTGACGAATCAAAGCAATAACTGACGGAAACCCCTAATACAAACTACAAGCCTAGCTAGCGTAATGCGTAAACATTGCTCAAGGAAACTTAATAATTATCGGCTAGATATCAAGCTTTAGTTAAAATCATGTAAAAATCAAGCATAATAATCAAGCTTAACTTCTGAGCAAACGAAGTTACTTACTTATAAACCAGAGGCACTGAAGCAAAAACAAAATAACGTACTTTCAAGCAAATATTGATAAATTTTCTGATTAGCCAAAAGCATTAACTTTTATCTTAAAATAAGTAAATTTTTTATGAAAAAATTGTCGATTAAGTCGTAGATTAAGTAAAATTAATGTTAAAAAAATAAGAGGATAAACAAAATGTGCAACACTTGTGGCTGTAATATTACACCGGGTAATCACTCAATGGTGATGGCTGAAAAACCTAGAAATGGCGTAACAACGATTTCTGTCCTAAAAAATTTGTTATCACAAAATAATCATCAAGCTGATCATAATCGCGCCCATTTTGATGAGCATGAAATTCTGGTCATTAATTTAATGTCGTCTCCCGGATCGGGCAAAACCAGCCTACTCGAAGAAACCATCAAGCGTCTGCGTGAATCCTTAAAAATTGCTGTCATCGAAGGTGATCTTGAAACCGAAAATGACACCAAACGAATTCAAGCGCAAGGGGCTCAAGCTTACCAAATCACAACAGGAACCGCTTGTCACCTAGATGCTCACCTAGTTCATAATGCTTTACATCATATGGATCTTAATGACCTAGATCTATTATTTGTCGAAAATGTAGGCAATCTAGTGTGTCCTGCCAGTTTTGACTTGGGTCACCATCGTAATGTGGTGTTACTCTCGACCACTGAAGGTGATGATAAACCCGCCAAATATCCAGTTATGTTTCGTGCTGCCGACTTAATGTTAGTGAGTAAAATAGACTTATTACCCTATTTAGACGACTTTTCTCCGATTAAGGCGCGGCAAAACTTACATCATCTCGCTAATGAGGCGCCCGTTATAGAATTAAGTGCCAAAAGCGGCAAGGGCTTTGATGCTTGGATTGATTGGCTACATACGGAAATAGAATCCTATCGTACGCTCGTGCGTAACAAGCAAACGCAACATCCAAAAGTACAAGGAAATGAATAGGTATTGAATAACCAGCTTTCTTTTAAACACACCGACTCTTAGCTGCTATCAACTAAAGTTGGTGTGGTTGTAGCTTAAAAATGAGTAGTGCTATTATTTTAAGATCGCCAGCATGAAAATCAAACAAAGCATTGAATTGAAATATACCCGAATTAGCTTGCACTTTTTACTTCCTTTTTGTTGTTGTCATAAAGCGCTACTATGGGTCTAGACAATGACGTAAAACTTCCTATAACACTGAGTAAATAATAAATAACATTCCATAGCTCATTAAAAATAGTTATTTTTCAAATACACATATCAAGCTAGCCCATACAACTTCGTTGTTTAGGAATGCGTATGAAATAATTTCTTCATCTTAAGCCTGTTAGGGCAAGGCAACTGTCACACAGCCGTCATATTAGATGTTATACAATAAAGCAGTTAAACAGGAAGACAATATGAGTCAATTTACAATTTTAGTCGTTGAAGATGAAGAAGCTATTCGTAGTATGCTGGTGATGGTATTACAGCAATATGATTTTAATGTATTAGAAGCGGGCGATGTCATACAAGCTCAAACGCTATTAGAAGGTGAGCTGCCTGATCTTATTTTATTGGACTGGATGTTACCTAGTATTAATGGTGATGAGTGGACGCGACGTTTAAAATCAAGTGAAAGTTATCGCGACTTACCTATTATTTTAGTCACGGCAAAAGGTGAAGAAAGCGATAAAATCCGAGGATTGGATTTGGGTGCTGATGATTATATTACTAAGCCTTTCTCACCAAAGGAACTAATTGCCAGAATTAAAGCGGTTCTGCGTAGAAGCGGAAAAATTCATGATCTAACGCAAATACAATTCCGTGACATTATTTTAGATACCGAACAACATCGCGTCAGTATCGCCGGCAAAGAAATTGAAGTGAGTCCTACCGAATTTCGTTTACTTAGTTTTTTCCTCACTCACCCCGATAAAGTCTATAACCGCACGCAATTATTAGATCAAGTATGGGGGCGTAGTGTGTATATAGAAGAAAGAACAGTTGACGTGCATATTCGACGTTTAAGAAAAATTCTTGCTAATTATGAGCGAGAAGAATGGTTACAAACGGTACGCGGTTTCGGTTATCGATTTTCCGAAAAAGTGAGCTCATGAATTTTTGGCATAAAGATTTATTTCATTACACAATTGCGACCTTCTTAGCCTTTGTTGCCAGTCTTTTTGCTGGTCATTTCTTATACTTTTTACTCATCATCTGTATAGCTATCATTATTCGGCAAACTTATTTACTTAAACAACTAGAACATTGGCTAAGCGCTGGAGCAAAGGCAAATAATCCAAAGCATGATGGCTTATGGGAAGAGATTTATTATCATATTTTCCGCATCAAAAAAGCCAATAAAAAACGCAAAAAACAACTTAGCGCCATCATTGAACAATTTCGTAAATCGACAGCGGCATTACCTGACGCAGTCGTTGTCCTCGGTGAACATGATGAAATTTCTTGGTTTAATGAAGCTGCAAAAAAAACACTGGGATTACAAGCCTCAGACAAAGGCCAACGTATTCCTAATTTGATTCGCACTCCTGCTTTTATTGATTTTTTAAGCAAAAAAGATAGCGATGCCGTTCTAAGTCTTAATTCACCGATTAATAAAAACATTACACTACAAATTAAGATTGTGAATTATGGTAAAAATGCCCACCTATTAGTAGCGCATGATGTCACTTATCTAAAAAATATTGAGCGCATGCGTAAAGATTTTGTTGATAATATATCGCATGAATTACGCACACCGCTGACTGTATTAAAAGGTTACTTAGAAACCCTAACCGATATGGATGACCAACACTCCCCTCTGTTGACGCATTCATTAGAGCAGATGCAAAATCAAACCTTTCGCATGCAACATTTAGTCGATGATTTATTATTATTAGCCAACCTTGAAACGCAAAAAATTTCCCGTGATTGCGTCACTATTCAACCCTTATTAAAGCAAATCTGCTCAGAAAGTAGCGCCCTAGAAGCACTTAATAATCGTATTGAACTATTTATAGACTCTGACTTAAATATCCTAGGTAATGATCAAGAATTGCGTAGCGCGTTCTCAAATTTAGTTATCAATGCACTGAAATATTCCCCCGAAGATTCAATCGTAACCGTGCAATGGCATCAAGCAGGTGAAAATCTAATCCTTGAGGTTACAGACCAAGGTGAAGGTATTCCTGAGCAGGAAATATCTAAAGTCACTGAACGTTTTTATCGTATCAACACCAAACGTAAACAACACAAAAGCGGCACAGGCCTTGGACTATCAATTGTCAAACATGTCCTTGCTCGACACGATGCTAAGTTAGAGATTACCAGCCAACTAGGCAAAGGAAGTTGCTTCAAGTGCGTCTTTCCTAAACACCGTTTTTGTTAGCAAACAACCATTAATTTCAATAGATTGCATTAAGTGCTCAAGCACTTTATATACATCGAAAATAGCCTTTTATTTATGGCAGAATATTTACACAAAAACAGACAAGCAAGGTATACTGAAAAGCATTTTAAATAAGATTTTGTGGACTCTTTATGCCCGTTGATATTTTAGCCACTTTACTCATCACAACCGTTATCCAATCTATATTTGGCGTTGGTATACTCTTATTTGGTACGCCCCTACTGTTATTACTTGGTTATGAGTTTAGCTATGCGCTCTCGGTACTTCTACCTATCTCTATTACAATTAATATGTTGCAAGTGTTAAAGCATTACAGCTATATTGATTTAAAACTGTATAAAAATGTACTGTTATATAGCATTCCATTTATTGTATTGTTCTTATTTCTTATTACTAATATTCAACTAAATCTTAATTTAATTATTGGCGTATTTTTAATATTTGTTGCCTTAAAAAACACCTCGCTGCGCATAGAGAAATGCCTTAAAACTATGCTTCACTATGAAAAACTATACCTTATTTTAATGGGTATCGTTCATGGTACGACTAATTTGGGTGGCTCATTACTTACAGCATTAGCCTACGAACAGAATCAACCCAAAAACGTTACCCGTGCAACTATAGCTATATGCTATGCGAGCTTCGCTCTGTTCCAACTGCTTACCTTATATTTTATTGGCTATGACGGTGGCATGCCCTACGCAGACAATATGCTGCTATTGCAAACTTCGGTCGTTGTCTTTTTACTCACAGAAGAGTTTTTTTACACTCAAATTGATAATAAAAAATACACTCAATTATTTTCCGTATTTCTTGCTATATCTGGTGTTTTATTACTCTTAAAATCATTCAATTCTTAATTAAAAAATAATAAACGGAGAACCTTATGAATGCTTTTTTAAAGCGTATCGCTAATTATTTTCTCATCGGAATTTTAGCTTTTATTCCTATTGTAGTTATTCTGCAAATCGTACTATTTATGAAGGAACTGATCTCAGGTTCTTTTCAAATGGTTTATGGTTATTGGGATAATTATTTAATTACCATTACTATTTTCGCTTTAAGTTTTTATTTATTTGCTTATATCGGTTATCGTTTAAGCATGGCAGGTGGTTCTTGGATTATTCGCTTAATTGATAATATTGTTAATCGCATTCCTTTATTAAATACAATTTATCGAGTCACTAAGAAAGTAGTTAATATGTTTTCTGGGCATGAAAACAAAGGCGCGCGTGAAGTTGTATTTACTGAGTACCCAAAAGAAGATGTCTGGGTTCCCGCTTATGTAACCAACAAAATAGAGGACATGTATGTACTATTTATACCAACCTCACCCAACCCAACATCTGGCTTCACTGTCATTGTGCACGAATCTAAAATCGTCAAATCAGAAATGAATATAGAAGAAACAACGAGCTTTATTGTTAGTGTTGGTGTGGATTTTACTCTACGTGATGATTTACAGTTACTCAAACCAAAAAAATAAATAGCAAAGCCTAAAATCAATGGATTAAGAGGTTTTACGGGACACGTTTAGTCATATGGGTCTAGCTAAAGTCACTCCTGAAAATTTTAATATCACTCCCAACCAACAGTAAAGTTGCATGACCAATTTACCTCCCAAGCTACACTTTTTCTTTGTTATTTAACTTTATGAATAATAGCATCGCAACCATTAGCTTAAGCAGTCTTGCTCTTTCATTAACGCCTGCGCTTTTAGTGTTACTGATTTTTACCCGCTGGTCACTGAATATTACAAACTCCATGTATGCATTAATACGCATGCTAAGCCAATTACTATTGGTCGGTTATGCCTTAGCCTTTATATTCGAATCACAGGATAGTTGGCTAATTTTACTGATCTTATTCATTATGTGTATTGCATCAAGCTGGATTGCCCTAGGCTCGATAAAAGAACACCGCACTCTATTATTTAAGTCTGCTTTTTTTGCTATCTTTTTAGGGGGCAGCTTACCTTTAATTTTAATTACCCAAGGGGTACTATCATTAAGCCCTTGGTACGCTCCGCATTATATGATTCCTATTGCAGGAATGATTTTTGCTGGTGCAATGAACAGTGTTAGTCTAGCCGCGGAACGCTTTCACTCGGAATTACAAAATAAAACCTATATTTCGGCGCGTAATATTGCTTTTCAGGCGGCAATGATTCCCGTGATTAATTCTTTATTTGCTGTAGGTTTGGTTTCTTTGCCTGGTATGATGACTGGGCAAATTCTATCCGGCGTATCGCCTTTTATTGCCGCACGCTATCAAATCATGGTAATGGCTATGCTTTTTGGTGCTTCTGGCTTATCGACAGCTTTCTATTTGAGCTTTGTTAAGTCTTTTTACTCAAGGCTTAATTATGAGCTTTAAAAACGCGTCATCTTTTTCCAGAATACCCAATGCAATTCAATTGCATTTAGCGAAGCATCAGAGAATCTTGGGTATTATTTTATCGGTAAGCCCTGACCAGCTAAAACCGCATATAAAAGACTGCGTAGTTAATGAAGAGAGCCTAATGATTTATGTGAACTCGGCAGTCTGGGCATCGCAATTACGCTTTTACAGCACACAAATACAAACGGCCGTTAACACTCAGAGCAAAGAAAGAATTAAGAAGATTAGAGTTAGGGTATTGATTCCCGATCCATTTAAAGCAGCAAAGAAGTCACAAAAAATCGTCCCGTCTAGGGAAAGCATAGTATCCCTCCGAAATAATGCGGACATGCTTTCAGAAGGAAAACTAAAAAATGCTTTATTAAATTTAAGTGCTACCTTATTAAAACTTAATCAATGAATAGGTCATAAGCAGTCGAGCAAAAGGGCTATCATTTTAACACGGGACATATTGAAAACCGTAGGGCGCGGCTTCAGCCCGCCTTTAGAATAGATGATGGGCATTGGCGGGCTGAAGCCGCGCCCTACCAATATATAATGTCCCGCCTTAAGTTCATAGCCCTGT
>JAIPFI010000059.1 GCA_021736705.1 Methylococcaceae bacterium
CATGCGCAACTAACGTTCCATTAACCAGCACATCCATAGGCTCGCCCGCCAAACGGTCTAACTCAACCACTGAGCCTTGATTAAGCTGCAACAAATTGCGAATATTAATTTGAGTACGGCCAATTTCCATAGAAATCGTAACCGGCACATCTAAAATAACATCTAAATTAATATCTTCGCCACCCGAGGCTTGAGCATCATCTTCTAATTCTTGAAACGACATTGCCTCAGCTTTTCCCTTGCTTTCCGAGTTGCTTTGCTCCTCCATGGCATCCCCCCAATCCGCTTCTGCATCAGAGCTTCCACCGCCTTGTTCATCCATTGCCGCCGCCCAATCATCACCTAATTCACCGTTTTCATCTTCACTCATCTTGCCATCCTCATCTTGAAACACTAATGCCAAAGCACGACGCAATTAACTGTCATTGCGTAATACCTTATTTCTATTTATTTAAACAATCAAAAACTATCCGGTGATATTTTTTCACTGACTTTTACCGCATAATTGCCATCAGACAAACCTACTTCTCCCCTAAAAATAGGAATAGATTCAGCACGCAGCAGCACCTCTTTAGGTAAATCAATCGGGATGACATCACCTTTTTTGAAATGCAAAACATCACTTAACTTCATTTTCTTTTCAATCAACATACTATTTATATTGACCTTTGCACGCATCACTTCATTACGCAGTGACACTTGCCAACGGTTATTATCTAACTCTCCCTGATCACTAGAAATACCCGCATCTAATAAATCTCTAATCGGTTCAATCATAGAGTAAGGCATAGCAATATTAATATCACCACCTCCTCCTTCTAGCTCAATATGTATCGTAGAAACAACAATAATTTCAGCGGGACTGACAATATTCGCAAAGGCCGGATTAACTTCTGAGTTCATATACTCAAAATTAAGTTCTAAAACGGGCTTCCACGCCTCTTTTAAATCTTTAAAAATCAAATCAATAATCAGCCTAATAATACGCATTTCAGTGGGCGTAAATTCGCGTCCTTCCACTTTATTATAGAACTGCCCACCGCCACCAAAAAAGTTATCCACAGCAGTAAAAACCAGTCTAGGCTCCATAACAATTAAAGCGCGTCCACGTAAAGGTGCAAAGCGAACAATATTTAGATTGGTAGGAACATAAAGACTCTGCACATATTCGGAGAATTTCTGAATTTGAATGCCGGAAATGGAAATTTCAGATGAACGACGTAAAAAGTTAAACAGTGAAATTCGGAAATAACGAGCAAAGCGCTCATTAACCATTTCCAATGTCGGCATTCTGCCTCGAACAATTCGCTCTTGACTATTAAAGTCATATTGACGCGCATCACCTGCAACACGGTTATCAACCTCAACATCGGTATCAACATCGCCATCATCTACGCCATGTAAAAGCGCATCGATTTCATCCTGGGAAAGTAAATCAGCAGTTGCCATAACTATTGCATAACAAATGAAGTAAAAAACACATTTTGCACTTTATTCTTACCACCTACCTTGTTCATAACTTTGCCGACTTCCTCAAGCATAAGCGCTAATAACTTCTCCTTACCTTCCAATGCTGTTAAATCCTGAGGATTTTGTCCACTGATCAGCATTAAAAAGTTATTACGTATCATCGGTTCATGTTTTTTTAATAATTCAACTGAAGTGATACCCTCAACACTTACAGCGATTGAAACTTGAAGCAAACTGATCCCCGAGCTTTTGGGGAAATTAACCACGAAAGGCTTATCCATTTCGAAATAAGCCAAAGCAGTATCGACATTCTCAGCGCTATCTTCTTCAGGTTCAGACTCGGCGACCTTTTCCTCCGCGCCTTCAACCCCGTCTTCCACAGGGGCGGCACTATCCCCCATAAACATAAAATAATAAGTACCGCCACCACCTGCGAGTAGAACTACAAGCGCGATAATAATCATCATCATTTTTGAGGATTTTTTTTCTGTCTCTTCTGCCATTATTTTATCCTTTGTTAAAACCAAGCAAATAACTTGCCACTAATCAATTAACTCAAAATCAATACTTTTTAGTAGAAAAAAATCTAACCCGATAAAACGACTATTTTCTATCTATTAAAATAAGCTCTATTATAAAGATAAGAATTCAAAATGTAGAAATATTAGCGCAGAAATAAAAAAGGGGCTTTTACCTTCAAGTAAAAGCCCCTTTACGCAAGCGTCTATGATTAAAACAGCGTAGTCAGGCGAAACTACGTCATTTAGAACGCACAGCCTGACTTAACACCCAATTTCTTCAAAATAATCGCCATAGGACAAAAGCCCGTAAACGCTGATTGAAATAAATTAGCGCCAACAAAAGCAGTAAACCATAGCCAATTAATAGAATGATACTGCGACAATGCCAAACTAATTAAAATAAACGCACCTGCAACAGCAAACACAATACGATCTATACTCATTTTTTCACCTATTTTAAGCGGACAACGCCCATAAATTTAAGAATCATTTTTTCATAATACGGTTCACTAATACCTTTGGCGATTTTGCGCATAAAGTATTTTTCAAAGCCAATTTTAGCTAAATGTACCCATTTCCCTTGCTGCGCCCATGTCGTGTTACGTGGCGGAATTTGCGGCACAGCCAAGAAAGCAATACCACTATCACCCATATCAGCCAAACATAATGCGTTCAAACTAGGTTTAAATGACGGTTCTTTACCTGCCAATTCATCCGCAATATTATGTGCAGTTGCCGTAACCATCGACTCAATCATATAACCTGTTTTTGGCGTACCGACTGGCACAGGCGTTTTTTCTACTGGAGGCAAAGCCACGCAGACACCGACAGAATAAATATTTTTAAACGTTGGATTACGCTGGTGCTCATCAACAATAATAAAGCCGCGCGGATTAATTAACCCGGCGGCTTTAACATTACGTACGGCATCAATACCGGTAAAGGCAGGCAGCATCATTGAGTGTTTAAACGGCAATTCATGCTTTTTCTTTTCTTGCCCATCCTCATCCACTTCAGTAACAAACATCATGCCCTCTTCGATTTTATCGACTTTGGCATTGGTTACCCATTTAATGGTTTTATCGCGTAACGCACTTTCCATCAAACCTTTGGTATCGCCAACCCCACCCAAACCTAAGTGTCCGATATAAGGTTCAGAAGTTACAAAAGTCATCGGCACTTGATCACGCACTTTACGTTTACGTAATTCTGCTTCTAAAATCATTAAATATTCATACGCCGGCCCAAAACAAGAAGCACCTTGCACTGCACCAATAATAATCGGCCCTGGATTTGCCATAAATTTTTCCCAGTCATCAGCAGCTAATGCTGCATGATCAACATGACAAACAGACGTAGTGAATCCTTCTGGCCCTAGCCCTTCTACTTCATCAAATGCTAGTCGAGGCCCTGTCGCAATAACTAAATAATCGTAATCAACAGTAGAGCCATCATCTAATTGCACTTGATTATTTTCCGGATCGACTAAAGTTGCCGCTTTTTGAATAAAGGTAATGCCTTTTTTCTTAAAAACAGGAGCCAACTCAATTTTCAGCTCTTCAGGTGTACGCCATTTAGGTGGCACCCACGGGTTAGAAGGAACAAAATGAAAGGTCGGTGAATCTGAAATCACTAATACTTCATGCTCATTACTGACACTTTCTTTCATTTCATAAGCCATTGGCACACCGCCAATTCCAGCACCTAAAACCACTATTCTAGCCATAACACTCTCCACGTTTATTTATAAAAAAATATATCAAATCTATCTATTATTATTTTTCTTTGACATACACTTGAGCCTAGTAATATAGTTAATACACTAATAGAATTACAACTTAGCCCCCTGACGTGAGAAACTAGGTCATTTTGATTCTAAACCAATACGGTCAAGTTAACACCTAACAAATATCACTTGCATTCATATTAGCATTCTCTAAAATAAGGATCAACTTATTTACTGCTTTTATTTTTCCTTTTATTAACGATAAAAAAGGTTTTCACCTTTCAATAAAATCCAGACTTTGCCAACAATATAAATGAATCAGGCAAACATTTTAATCAACTATCAGGACAAAATATGAAACACAAAACAAGCCCATTCCTAACCGCCGTCCTATGTTTTGCGTTTTCTACATGTTCAATCAATGTTGTCGCAGAAGATAACGACACTTCTTTAGAACCAGCATCTCTACAGCAGCTACCTAGCTATAACGATGCACTAACATTAGCGACACCACTTGATTTAAAGCAAGCAATCAGCCTAGCGTTAGAAAGAAACCCTGACATGCATATAACACAGCAACGCATTGCGCTTGCAAATGCCCAAGTGATTGAAAGCCTTGCCGCTTTTTACCCGCTAGTCAAAGGACGCATAGGCTATGATTATAGTGACAACCCAGCTCAAGTCTTTGGCATGATCGTCGCTCAGCGTGATTTTCAGTCTAGTGATATGGGCAATATCAATAATCCGGGCGGGCGCACCAATTTCCGGCCGGAAATTACCGCCAATCTGTCACTTTTTAATGGCGGACAAGATTATTATCGCTATAAGGTAGCCGAACTCGGCGTAGAAATATCCGAGCTAGAGCGCTCATCTCTACACAACAACCTAATACAAACCGTTACCGATAATTTCTATGCCTTATTGGTTGCTAAAGAAAATCAATTGATTGCCCAGCGCTCTAAAGATGCCGTTAGTCGCGAACTAAAAAATGCAGAAATTCGCTATAAGGAAGGCACAATACTGAAATCAGATGTTTTATCCTTACAGGTTCGTCAGGCAAATACCGAAGAATGGCTGATACAAGCGACTAACGGTATTGAAATGGCCAAAACCGGATTACGTACTTTGCTAGATTTAGATACCTTTAGTCCAGTTGAAACCCTTACTCAAGATAATATCACCTTACCCACAGCACCCTCGTCAATAACCGAAGCTTTAATGAGTGCAGAAGCAAAACGACCTGAAATTCAAATGGCAGAAAAATTGGTCAGTACTCGAACCCAGCAAGTAAAAATTGCCCAAGGCGAGCACCTACCGCGAGTAGGTGCTTACCTTAGTTATGGCGCGAACGGTCAGGATGGATCCATCAACTCAAATCAGGACAATGTCTCCACAGGCATCTCTCTGGAAATGGATCTGTTTTCTGGCTTTGGCACACAGCAGCGCATCAAACAGGCCGAAAGACGACTAGAAGAAGCACGCCTCAATGCCCGAAAAACCCGCTTACAAATTAATCAGGAAGTAAAAAATACCTATCTGGCATTAGCTGAAGCGCTACAACGCTATAAAGTCTCTGCAACTTCCGTTACGGCGGCAGATGAAGCATTCCGATTAGTTACCGCTCAATTTCAGGCAGGTACCGCTTCAGTAACCCGCTATATTGAAGCCGAAGTCGCTCGCGATCAAGCGGATGCCAGAACTATCGCTGCGCGCTTTGATACGTTACGCGCTTATGCTGCTTTACAACAAGTAACGGGAAACTGGGAATAACTTAGGAATGAGCATTTATTAACTTCGACAGTTGATAAGGAGTGCAATAGCTTTAGCTATTGCTATGTTTGATGAAAAAAGCTAAAGCTTTTTTACTCCTGTTCAAGTTATTAAGGTCTTATTCCTTAGCCTAACTTTACAATAACTAACTCCGATAAAAACAACCTATTATCATGAAAAAAATTATCACACTCACTTTTTCCGTTATTGGTTTAATACTGATCTTACTCTATATGCTGGGCATCATTGGTACTGAAAAAATACCCCCGGGCACCACGCCATTAAGCACAACACCATTAGATAAAAATACACAAACGGCGCAGGTTCAACGTCAGATGCTTAATGATAGCTTTTCCTGGCCCGGCACAGTTAAATCACGGTCTGAAATCAATATTGCACCACGTATTACTGCGCGAATTCTGGATATCAAAGTGAAAGCAGGCGATAAAGTACGCAAAGATGATGTCATTGCATTACTTGACCCAGAAGCACAACGCAGTCATGAACGTAGCGCTCAAGCCGCTTTAAGCGCAGCCCAAGCCAATGCTAAACGCGCTGCCGCAGATGCACAGCGCATCAAAAATCTATACGCGAAAGAAGCCGCGACTAAAGAAACTTATGATCACGTCATAGCGCAATATCAGGTTGCTCAAGCCCAAGTCGATGCAGCAGCCAGCGCTTTAAAAGAAACTAAAATCAGCTATGCCGATACCATCCTCAAAGCGCCGTTTGATGGCACGGTCGTGCAACGCTTAAAACAACCTGGCGATATGGGACTTGCTGGCGCACCTATCGTAGCCATGCATAACTCAGCTGCCTTACGCCTAGAAGCCGCAGTGCCGACCAGTTGCGCGCGCCATATTCATTTAGGTGAGCAGGTGCCGGTAAAAATTGAAACACTGGAGCAACATTTTACTGCTGAAATTGATGAAATTGTGCCCGAAGTAGATCCGCAAACACGAACCATTTTGATCAAAGCCTCATTACCTATTATGGCCGGATTACAACCCGGATTATTCGGCTGGTTAGACCAAACCTGCAACCAACATCAAGGCTTAGTTGTACCCGCTACAGCAGTGCGCAAAATTGGCCAACTTGAAGTTGTAAAAATCGTAGTCAATAACCAAATACAAACCCGACAAGTACGCATAGGTAAGCACTATGGATCAAAGGTAGAAATTCAATCCGGCCTGAATGAAGGCGAAACTGTCATCATTCAATAAGCGGAGCTAATCATGAGCGATCATCAACACCTAGAAAGACACACTAATAACAGTACTCAAACAAGCCTGATCACCCGCATTGTCAAACTATTTACCATAGGCTCACTTTCACCTATGCTGATTATTGCTGCATTGATGGCCGGTGCCGCAGCACTCATGCTGACCCCACGCGAAGAGGATCCGCAAATCATCGTGCCGGTTATGGATGTCATGGTTGAATTTCCGGGCGCTTCTGCAGAAGAAGTGGAAAAATTAGTCACCACCCCCTTAGAATCTTTATTAAAGCAAATCGAGGGTGTGGAATATGTCTATTCTGCCGCCAGTCCCGGTATAGCTATGGTTACTGTGCGTTATTATGTCGGGGAAAACCTTGAAGACAGCCTGATCAAAACCTGGAGTCAAGTCATGTCTAATCAAGACAGCATGGCACCTGGTATTGCTCGCTGGATTGTAAAACCGGTCAATATTGATGACGTGCCTATTGTTTTGCTTAATTTATCATCCAACTCAAATAACCAAAGCGAAATGTCCTTACGGCGCACAGCGGATGAATTAATCGCTAGATTACGCGATGTAGAAAATGTAGCTAAAAGCTGGGTCGTGGGTGGTGCTCGTCGGCAAATTACCGTACACCCCGACGCTGCGGCACTGGTTGCCCATGGTACTTCTATTATGGAAATCATTCAGGCGGTAGGAAGCTCTAACATTAATGTCAATGCGGGGAATTTTGCCAACAATAATCAACAAGTTTATTTAGAAGCGGGGCCCCACTACTCAACACCTGAAGAAGTAGGTGCTACCGTGATTAAAAGTGCCGATGGCCGGCTGGTGTATTTGCGTGATGTTGCTCGTATTCTCGATGGCGAGGAAGATAAAAATACCTATACACGCATTGGTTTTGGTCCAGAATCTGCAAAAATGCGCTTATTAGCCATAGATCAAGAAATCAAAGGTCAAGCAGGCAAAGAATGGCCTACCGTAACGCTAGCGATTGCTAAACGCAAAGGCAGTAATGCCGTGCAAGTGGCAGAAGATGTAATTGCCATGGCTAAAAGTTTTCAGGGCACTATCGTACCTAATGACATCACTATGTCCATTAGTCGCGACTCGGGTGAAACTGCGAACAATAAAGTGAATGAACTGGTTGAACATCTCATGCTCGCTATTTTGATCATTGTCATTCTGATGATCTTTTCTTTGGGCAGTCGTGAATCACTGATTGTCTCGATTGCCGTGCCAGTGACCTTTGCCTTTACCCTGCTTTGTGACTTAATTTTTGGCTATACCATCAATCGAGTCACTTTATTCGCCTTGATTTTGTCGCTGGGTTTATTAGTTGATGATCCTATCGTCAATGTCGAAAATATCCACCGGCATTATTTACTGCGTAAAGAGCCTCCTCTGCAAGCCTTACTATCAGCTATTCAAGAGGTGTTACCACCAACGATTGTGGCCACTTTCGCAGTTATTTTAACCTTTTTGCCGATGTTTTTTATTACCGGCATGATGGGGCCTTATATGGCACCAATGGCGTTTAATGTTCCCGTTGCGATGCTGGTATCACTGATTGTGTCATTGACTATCACGCCGTGGGCAAGTTATTTATTACTCAAGCATCATGATCACGATGATGACCAACAGAGCTTTGATTTAAAACAAACAGGCGTATATAAGTTTTATCACAAAACTTTAGGTGCATTAATTGCAACGCCTGGGCGCGCATGGTTCTTTGTTCTAGTTATTGTCATTGCTTTTATCGGGTCTGCAATGTTAGCCGTTACACGTGCCGTACCCTTAAAATTACTGCCTTTTGATAATAAAAACGAACTGCAATTGGTCATTGATATGCCCAAGAACAGCACGCTAGAACAAACCGATCAAGTGGCTCGCGCCTTAGGTCAATATCTTGCTACGGTTGATGAAGTCACTGATTATCAAACCTATATCGGTCAGGCCTCGCCAATGGATTTTAATGGTATGGTTCGACATTACTATTTACGTTCAGGCAGTAATGTTGGCGAAATACGCATTAATCTCATTGCCAAAGAAGAGCGCAAACAACAATCGCATCAAATTGCACTGCGTATGCGCAAACAGATTGAAGCCATTGCAAACACCTATCATGCCAATGTAAAAATAGTCGAATCACCTCCAGGCCCGCCGGTGTTAGATACTCTAGTTGCGGAAGTTTATGGCCCTGAAGATGCTAGTTATGCTGAGTTGCTTGCCGTTGGTAAAAATGTGCGCGAACGCTTTATCCGCACCGAAGGCGTGGTCGATGTCGATGATTATTCTTATGTACCCTACCAGCGTTTACTCTTTAACATTGACCGAGAAAAAGCCGCGTTAACCCATGTTGATAGCCAGCAAATTGCGCAAACGCTCAAAACAGCACTGAGCGGGCAATTGCTGGGCACATTGCATATCACTAGCGAACGGCAGCCGCTAGAAATCATTTTGCAACTACCCAGAGAACAACGTTCTTATATTGCGCAATTACTGACTTTGCGGGTAAAAAGTCAAACGGGTGAACTCGTGCCACTGGCTGAACTTGGCGAGATAAAAGAACTCAGTCCAGAACAAACGTTCTACCATAAAAATATGCGCCGAGTCGCTTATGTAATTGGTGATACAGCCGGACGTAGTCCTGTCGAAGCCATTATTGATTTACTCGGTGATTTTAGCGATCATCCCCTACCTGATGGCTATAGCGCTGAATTAGGCGGTGAAGGTGAATGGAAAATTACAGTCGATGTCTTTCGTGATTTAGGACTAGCCTTTGCGGCTGCGCTACTGATGATTTACGTGTTATTAGTCGTGCAAACGGGTTCATTGAGCTTGCCTGCTATCATGATGATCGCCATTCCGTTAACGGTTATCGGTATTATGCCCGGCTTTTGGTTGCTCAATGTATTATTTGCCACGCCAGTAGATGGCTATCCAGATCAGATTTTTTTCACTGCCACCGCCATGATTGGCATGATTGCCTTGGCTGGTATTGTGGTGCGTAACGGCATTATCTTGATTGATTTTATTGAAAAAACGCGCCACCGTGAAGACCGCCCTAACATAACAGATACCTTAATTGAAGCGGGAGCAACACGTCTGCGCCCGATTTTATTAACCGCCGCTGCGGCTATGTTTGGTGCCGTCGTGATTATTCTTGATCCGGTGTTTTCAGGTCTGGCGTGGAGTTTTATTTTTGGTATTTTTGCCTCAACGGGATTTTCCTTATTTGTCATTCCAGTGGCTTATTATCTCATCAACAGAAATAAGCCATTAGAAGAAAGTACATAAACAACTTAGATTTGTTGCTAGTCATTTATTAAAAGCTGACGGTAGAAAAACCCTGCCGTTAGCCTTACCTACAGCCACAATTTCGTTCTAAATAATAAATTTACTTGCAATAATATTAGCATTATCTAAAATACTAAAATACTAAAATACTAAGCACTCTTACCTTTGTTTCTATGGGATCTTCAATGACTCAAAAAAATCATGATAACGAAACAGTCAATCCGATTGTACTGTTTTCCATTAACCATCCGAAAGTTATCACTTGGATAATGACTTTGTTTACCGTCCTTATTATTTCCATGGCGGCATTACCTAATTTTTATCCTGAGCAACTGTCGTTTTTGCCCACTATAAAAATTGATACCGACCCTGAGAATATGCTGTCTGATGATGAGCCCGTGCGGGTTTACAATCATCAAATGAAAACCGAGTTCAGCTTGAGCGATATAGTCGTTGTCGGGATTACTAATAAGCAAAATGTGAACGGCGTTTTTAACAGTAAATCATTGGCGAATATCTATGCCTTAACGCAATTCTCGCACGGCATTAAATGGGCCGATGAGAAACATCCTGGTAAAACAGCTGGCGTGATAGCTGTCGATATCTTAGCGCCCTCGACTGTTGACAATATTGAGCAAGGTGGATTAGGAACGGTTAATTTTAGCTGGCTCATGCCAGAGCCGCCAAAATCAGAAGCAGACGCTATCGCTGTGCGTGATCGCGCCATGAATATCCCGTTCTTAAATGGTACTTTAGTCAGTGATGATGGCAAAGCGATTGCTTTATATTTACCAATTACCAATAAGAATGTCAGCTATCAGGTGCGCGAACAACTATTAGCCAAAATTGCTGAATTTGGCGACACTGAAGAGGAATACTATATTACTGGCTTACCCGTCGCCCAAGATACCTTTGGGGTCGAAATGTTTAAACAAATGGCTATTTCTGCACCGTTAGCCATGTTAGTGATTTTTTTACTGCTTTGGTGGTTTTTTAAGCGCTTGGTTTTTGTCACATCACCAATGATTGTCGCAATGGTTTGCGCATTGTCCACAATGGGCTTATTGATTATTACCGGCAACACTATCCATATTATGAGCTCGATGATTCCTATTTTCATCATGCCTATTGCTATTTTGGATGCAGTACATATTTTGTCGGATTTTTTCGACCGCTATAATACTATTCGTGATAAACGTATAACGATCATTCATGTTATGAGTGAATTATTTACGCCGATGTTAATTACCACTTTAACCACGATTGCGGGTTTTGCATCATTAGCCTTAACACCGATTCCGCCGGTACAAGTTTTTGGTATTTATATTGCTATTGGGGTATTTTTAGCTTGGATTTGGACTATCACCTTTATCCCCGCCTTTATTGTCTCTATTTCAGATGAAAAATTAGCGAGTTTTATAAGTAACAACAATCTGCATGCCGATGATAATAAAACGCCTATGGCGAAATTATTAGCTAAAACAGGTCAATTTACTTATAACCATGCCTTATTTATCTTACTGTTCACCTTAACATCGGTAGGTATAGCGGGCTATGGTATTAGTAAAATTAACGTCAACGACAATCCGATTAAATGGTTTGCACCTTCGCATATTATCCGTGTCGCTGATCGCGTGTTAAATGAACATTTTGGCGGTACGTATATGGCTTATCTTGCTTTGGAGGTAAATCCAGAGGCTGTTATTAATGCTGATTTTAAAACACCGCTATTAACGCGTTTAACAGAAGCACAACAAGACTCTATTAATGATGAGTATGCCAACAGCGAGAAAATCTTTGGCATTGTGCAAGCAGCTATAACAGAGCATACAGGCGATAAAGCCAGCCTTGATCTTGCTTTAAACGAAGCTATTAACAAAGGTATGGATAAGGCAACCGATGACGAATTCGATACTTGGGATCAAGTTCAATTATTTATTGATAGAGAGCGTCAACTTAACGAAATTTTCAAACAACCGGATGCTTTAAGCTATTTAGCTGATTTACAAAGCTTTATTAACAGCCTAGAGGTCGTTGGTAAATCAAATAGCCTTCCGGATGTGGTTAAAACGGTACATAGAGAGTTATTGCTGGGTAAAGCAGAAGAATTCAGAATTCCTGACTCTTCTAATGCTGTGGCGCAAACGCTCATCACCTATCAAAACAGCCACAGACCGCATGATTTATGGCATTTTGTTACCCCTGATTTCCGTAAAACGAGTCTTTGGGTACAGCTAAAAAGTGGTGATAATCAAGACATGGCGTTTGTCGAACAACAAGTCGCGCAATACATTGTCAGCCACCCTATGCCTTATAATCTACAAACTAACTGGTTTGGTTTGACGCATATTAATGTCGTCTGGCAAGACAAAATGGTAACGGGTATGCTGGAATCTTTTGCTGGCAGCTTTCTTGTCGTACTGATTATGATGATTTTATTATTCAGATCATTTGCTTGGGGCTTATTATCCATGATCCCTTTAACCGTTACGGTAGGTTTAATCTATGGGCTCATCGGTCTAATTGGTAAAGATTACGATATGCCTGTCGCGGTATTGAGTTCACTCAGTATCGGTTTAGCGGTAGACTACGCTATTCACTTTCTAAGTCGCGCACGCGAATATACAGCGCGTTATGGCTCATGGGAAGCGGCCATTGGCCCCTTATTTAGCGAACCTGCGATGGCAATTTCACGTAATGCGATTGTCGTCGGTGTTGGTTTTTTACCCTTACTCGCTGCACCTTTAGTGCCTTACCAAACAGTCGGGGTGTTTATTGCCAGCATTTTATTTGTAGCTGGCGTTAGCTCATTATTAATATTACCGGCATTCATTACACTGATGCCTAGACTGTTTTTTAAAAACTTATCTAAAACAGCTTAAACATCACACAAACATAGCCCTCTCTTGCTGGGGAGAGTTGGATGGGAAGAAATAAATGATATTTTTGCTTGTAAGTTTGGTTTCCAAAGGCAAAAAAGAGTCGTTTTATTTCCCCCTCACCCAATCCTCTCCCTCCAGAGAGGGCTTAAAAATTGTGTAGTTACTATTTAAGAATTAACTCAGGAGATACCTATGACATTTAAACAACTTTTTTTAGGCATTAGCACAGCCCTTGCATGTACTGTTGCTTTTGCTGAAGCACCGAGTGTTGAAGATATTATTCATCACACTAACTACACCAGCTATTATCAAGGTCAAGATGGCAGAGCTAAAGTCAAAATGACCATCAGCGATGCACAAAATCGTACGCGTGAACGTGAATTTGTTATTTTACGTAAAGATGTACCGACGTCTGACGATGTCGCTAGCCGCACTTATGAAGGCGAGCAAAAAATGTATGTTTACTTTAACCGCCCTGCGGATGTGAACAATATGGTGTTTATGGTGTTAAAAAAAATCACGGCTGATGATGATCGCTGGTTATATTTACCCGCCTTAGATTTAGTTAAACGTATTGCTGCATCGGATAAGCGCACCAGTTTTGTTGGCTCTGACTTTCTTTATGAAGATGTATCAGGTCGTAGTTTAAAAGCGGACAAACACACGCTGATCGGTACCGATGATAATTACTATATTCTTGAAAATACACCGGTTTCGCCTGCTGACGTCGAATTTTCCAAATATGTTATGTATATTCACAAAACCACCTTCTTGCCGATTTCAACTGAATACTACGACAAACAAGGTGAGAAATATAAAACTTACACAGCTTTAGCCGTTGAAACGATTAATGGTCATCCAACAATCATCAAATCAGAGGCGAAAAACTTAAAAACGGGCGGTAATACGGTGATGGAATACAGCACTGTAGAGTATGACATTGGCTTGCCTGATGATATATTTAGTGAACGTTATTTAAGAAAGCCCCCTAAAAAATATTTACGTTAAATTTAAATTCTGCGGGAGGGACTTTTAGCCGCGACTTGTAGACAGTCACGATGAATATTCCCTCCTACAAATATACCCCCTGATTTAATTGTCGTATCAAAAATAAGCCTTTCACACAACATATAACATCATGCGTCTATCTTCTTTATCACTTGCCATCGCTGTTATTTCAAGTCAAGGAATGGCTCAAGCAGCTCCGCCTTTACCTAAGGGACTTGCTCCTGCGACAAATACTCCAGCACTACCATCAGGCTTAAGTCCCGCACCAAAATTACCTGCTGGACTGGCAAGCCCAAACTCAAATGCACCTGCATTGCCTTCTGGCTTAAACACATCGCCTTCACTACCGACTGGCCTTACACCTAGCAGCTCACCGAGCTTGCCGTCAGGTTTGGGACAAACACCCACATTACCTACAGGGATAGAAGCAAGCGAAAATACAGAACAAAGCTCAGAATCATTTACTCTATTTGATCAGGATGAGCCCTTTGTCAATGTTAGCGGCTTCCTGGACGCGCGCGGTGGCATACGCACACAAAATGATCCTTATGAAGACCCAATGTCTTTAGGGGAAGTACGTCTACACCTTGACCTACAAAAAGAAATCGGACCTTTTTCATTAAAGTTAGTAAATGATTTTCTTTATGATGCCGTCGTTGATGCTTATGATATTAATTTAAATACAGGCAAAGGCTGGATTGATTTAAGAGAAGCCAACATTGCTTTTAGTCCTTTATCTTTTATGGATATCAAAGTTGGGCGACAGATATTAACTTGGGGAACGGGCGATTTAATCTTTATTAATGACTTATTTCCTAAAGATTGGCAGGCTTTTTTTATAGGTCGGGATTTAGAGTATTTAAAAGCGCCTTCTGACGCGCTAAAAACGTCTTTTTTTACCGACTACGTCAATTTAGATTTTATCTATACGCCTTGGTTTGATGCAGATCGCGGTATTACCGGCGAAAGACTTTCTTACTATAATCCGATGACAGGCTCTCTAGCAGGCCAAAATGCCATTATTAATCCGCGAAATCCCTCTGACGGTGAATTTGCCTTACGTTTGTATAAAAATATCGGTGTTAATGAGTTAGCGTTATATGGTTATCACGGCTTTTGGAAAAGCCCCATGGGCTTTATACCGCCAACAACAGAGACCAATTCAGGCCAAGCCTATTATCCAAAAATGCGCTCATTAGGCGCCAGTATACGTCGACCTTTTTGGCAAGGGATCGCCAATATCGAAATGGGTTATTATGATTCCTATGAAAAAGGCAGTAGCAGCAATCCTTTTGTACCCAATAGTGAAGCCCGTTTTTTAATCGGTTATGAACAAGAAGTGATAAAAAACTTCTCGATTGGAGTGCAATATTACCTGGAATGGATGCAAGATTATAATCATTATGTCGCCAGTCAGCAGCAAATAGGCGCGCAAGCAACCCGCGATGAAGTGAGGCACTTATTAACTAATCGTCTGACCCTAATGACTCATCAACAAAATGTGACTTGGTCATTATTCACCTTCTTCTCGCCTTCTGATGTTGACGCTTACTTTAGACCTGATGTCAGCTACAAAGTAAATGACTCTTGGACTGTTACCGCAGGCGGTAATTTCTTTGTTGGTAAAAATCAAAGCTCCTTCTTTGGTCAGTTTGAGAAAAATAATAATGTTTATGGCTCAGTACGTTTCAGTTTTTAAGTAAATGACGCCTTAACAAGCGCTAGAACAGCAAGCTATCCAATTAACTTGTTGTTCTAGCAGACTTTTATGTATATCTGTATTTGTAAAGCGGTCACTGATTCACAAATTCAAACCGCCATTGATGATGGCATCAATACACGTAAAGCTTTATATCAATGCCTTGGTGTAGGCTCAGATTGTGGTAAATGCAATCGCCATGTCCGTGAATTAGTAAACAGAAATACCGTGCCAACTGATGCAATCCAAGCTATCATTTAAATTTATAACTCACCCAGGATTCTATTATGAAAGGCGACAGCAAAGTCATCCAATATCTAAATCAAGCATTAGAAAACGAGTTAACTGCGATTAATCAGTATTTTTTACATGCCCGAATGTATAAAAACTGGGGATTTACCAAACTTAATGAAAAAGAATATCACGAGTCTATTGATGAAATGAAACATGCCGATTTATTAATTGAGCGCATTTTATTTCTTGAAGGCCTGCCTAATTTACAAAACATTAGCAAAATCCTTATCGGTGAAAATCCAAAGGAAATGCTCGGTTGTGACTTGCAGCTAGAA
>JAIPFI010000060.1 GCA_021736705.1 Methylococcaceae bacterium
ACAAATGCAAATTAACATAGCCCGCGGCTAAACCCTGCACACCTTCTGCCGCTAAGGCATCATAAAGACGCGTCCGACTTAAACCCAATTGTTGCTCATCCAAAATCATAGGATAAACATAATAAGCGTGTGTACAATCCGGTTGCACAAGCGGCAAAGTTAAGCCCTCCAAGCCTTCCAGCCCTGCATTCAAGCGCGCCGCAATCACTTGTCGCCGCTGTACGAACGTGGCTAATTTTTTTAATTGCTCAATACCGATAGCACATTCAATTTCACCCAAGCGAAAGTTATAGCCGAGTAAATTCGCTAAGTTTGTTTCACCTTTATGAGCAACCACCGCTTCAGCATGATTTCTGATCAGGCGCATACGCTCAGCATATTCATCATCATCAGTGACCATGACCCCCCCCTCACCCGTATGAATATGCTTATGATAGTTAAGGCTAAAACCACCAATATGGGCTAAAGTGCCTGCATATTTGCCATGATAAAAAGCGCCTGGTGATTGCGCGGTATCGGAAATAACGTTTAAACCATATTTATCTGCAAGCGCCATTAATGCGTCCATATCAGCAGAGTGCCCAAAAATATCAATCGCAATAATCGCTTTGGTATAAGGGCTAATATTCGCTTCAACAGAGTCAGGATCTAAGTTAAAGGTTTTCGCGTCAATATCAGCAAACACGGGGATCGCATTCCAATGCAATATTGCTGTAGCACTGGCACACATCGTCCAAGGACTGACGATCACCTCATCCCCCGGTTCAATCCCTAAAGCGCCCACCGCAGCAATCAAGCCAGAAGTTAATGAGTTAACCGTTACCGCATGTTTAACGCCAAAATAAGCCTCACAATCTCGTTCAAATTGCTGCACTTTAGGCCCACCATAAAAGTCTTCATGCCATGCACCCAGAAATTTTGATAATACGCCTGTTTGCAATACTTCCATTGCTGCCTGACGCTCTTCGTCGCCAATAGAATTATACATATTGAAGCTAGTATTAATGGCTTTTTCCCCGCCTAAAATAGCGAGTGCAGGCATATTGTGCTTATCTATCATTAATGACTTATCCTATTTCCGTCGCTAAAGCGACTTGTTTAATCTGCTCACACAAACGCTGCACTTTCAGTGCCTGCTCACCACTTTTAAGCAGCTTTGCACCTGAATTAATCGCATGATAAATATGATCCACTGCGCCGAGCATAGCCTGACCATATTCGCCCTGACGAAAGTGCCCCTCTGTCAGTCTTCGATAGCCCTGAATAATCGCATTATCTTCAACACCCCGCTCTCGCCAACTCAAGCCTCCCTCTTCCATGACCAGTATGCCTTTAGAAAAGACCAGTTGGAGCTCAAACACGGCATAATCTTCTGCATGGCCTGCAACTAAATGAATAGGCAAGCCATGAGAATCTTCTAAAAATACCGAGACAGTTGGATCATCACTAAAAAAATCAAACACGGGTCGACCCACCTTAAGTACCGTCATTGACCCTAGCAAAAAATACAGTAAATCCAGCATATGCGAGCCATTATTTAAAATGCCTTTATTATAAAGTCCAGTAATTGCACGTAATTCCCCCCATAAGCCTGTAGCAATATTCGCTTTTAGCCGTATCACCGCAGGATCCCAGGTACGCGTATAATTAACCAGCAATAAAATATTAGATGCCGCACAAGCTGCTATAATTTTTTCCGTATCTTGCACCGAATAGGTCACCGGTTTTTCACAGAAAATCAGTTTTGGCTTCAAACGAATAACGGTTTGCAAATCCTGAAAATGTGCCGAACTCGGCGAGCAAAGACTAATCACATCGTAAGCGTATCCAGCCGATACAGCGTCTTCTATCGCCGCAAATCCTTGATCAACAGACCAATATTGCATAAATGCCTGTCGCCGTTGTGCGTCCGGGTCAACACAAGCCAGCACCTCAAATCGTCCATCCTGACGATAAGCCCCGGCATGAGTATAAGGCAAACTTTCAGGGCTACGCTGCTCATCAAAACGTCCGGCAATATTGCCGCAACCCACTATCAGCACAGTTAACTTTTGCTTATCCATCATTATCTACATCAGTGGCAAGTAAAGGCTGCCCTTTAAACATAGCTTTATTAGCAGACAGACCTAAAACATCAGGAAAATATTTAGGCTTAAGCCCAAAACCAGGACGAATGATACGAATATTTTTACGGGTAAAGCGCTCTCCTTTTTGAATGTCTTCCACCACATAAATAGAACGCCTGAAACGCACATTCCCAAGCTCCGCAGGCTTTTGCTCATAACCTGCATCACCCAATGCCTGCCAGGCACTTTTGGTTTGTAGGCACAAGCGTTGCAATTCTTCAGGCTCTAAAGAAAAAGCACTATCAACGCCGCCCTCAGATCGACTTAAAGTGACATGTTTTTCAATTACACTCGCCCCTAAAGCGACACCAACAATAGCAGCCGTCGTCCCCAGCGTATGATCGGACAAACCCACCGGCACTTTAAACCTTTCGGCCAAATCAACAATAACCTTCAAATTAGATTGTTCAATCGGTGTGGGATAACTACTAATACAATGCAATAACACCAACGCGTGACAACCATTTTCTTTCGCTATTTCGACCGCTTCGGTTATTTCTTCTAAATCAGCCATGCCCGTTGAAATAATCATCGGCTTGGTCGTTTGCGCGACATATTTAATCAAAGGCAGGTCAATCGCTTCAAAGGAAGCAATTTTATAAGCCGGTGCATTTAAATCTTCCAGCAAATCCACGGCAGTTTCGTCAAAAGGCGAACTAAAGAGCGTTATATCCAAATCCCGTGCATAGTCAAATAAAGGCTTATGCCATTCCCAAGGCGTGTAGGCTTCCTTATATAAATCATAGAGCGACCGACCTGCCCACAGTCCATCCGTTAATTGAAAGTCAGGTAAATCGGAATCGATTGTCAGAGTATCAGCAGTATAGGTCTGCATTTTCAATGCATCAGCACCTGCCTGCTTAGCCATGGCAATAATTTTATAGGCATTCTCAATATCACCGTTATGATTCGCGGACATTTCGGCGATCACATAAGGTGGAAAATCGGCGCCAATATCACGCCCTGCTAAAGTAATTTTTGGCTTCATACTCTCTTTCTTTCTGGCTAAATTTTTATAAAAATGTATGTTATCAGAGCAATCTCTCTAACTCTGTTCATCGTGTTCAATTTTCACAGTATAGCGTTGCCCATCAATCTCAAAAAAAGCAGGATAGGCCTTATTATTAACAATACGTAATAAATTAAATTGTTCTCGCAGACTTTTATCAATATCTAGCTTGCTATCTTTAGCCGTGCGACGCCGATAAATACTTTCCTCAGCAGTAGGCAATATAATATTTTCAAAGCGTTGGGGGTTAGCTATAAAGTTCCGGCACATTTGCTGAATCAAGCGGGCTTGCTTGGCTCGTAGCTCCTCATTTAATTCATATCCCGTTAGCACTAAAATTGCTTGTTGATAAATAATACCCTCATCAATTTTTTCTGAAGCTTCAATTAATGAAAAAGGAATTTCATTTTTGCCTTCCAGAATTTGCCAAAATAAAGGTGCCCAGCCTTTACCTTGAGGTAAATTACTCGCATGAATAACAAAATTATGCTGATGCTTGCTTAATTCAATTTTAGGAATAATACGATGATAACTTAAAATAAAAACCCAGCTATATTGCTCAGAAATATCTTCATGGCGAAAAAAAAGCACGGCATTCTCAAGCTGCGCAGCCAATTCTTGTGCATAAGGAATAAACCATTGATCTGGAGATGTTAGCAAAGCAATTTTCACTAAGCTATCTCTACTAACTTTTGTACCACTCGATCAACCCCCAAACCATCTACTAAGTTCATTGACCGACGCGAATAGCCAAGCAGCTCCGCGCTGGTTAAATGACTAAAGCATGCCTGTATATCGACTAACAGTTGCTCACGTTTCAGCACCCAAACCACCTGTTCTTTTTGCAAACATTCAAAAATCAGCCGCTGATTTTCTGCCAGCATAATGACCATAGAAGGTAAGCCCAAGCAGCACCGCTCCCATACCGTCGTACCCGCTGCACCTATTGCTATATCGCTATTTGCCATTAACTCAGCCATATTTTGTACATTTACTTTAACTTCCGTCATATTCGGCAGGGTCGCCACCAAGTCTTGAACATTTGATAAAAAAGGAGCGCCGCTACCCATGACGACAATAATACTCAAATCTCTGGGTAGGTCGCATTTTTTCAGAGCGCTTAATACCTCACTCGTGACATTCTCCTTATCAATACCGCCCAAGCTAATAAGTAGCTGTTTAAAAGGCGCTGATTTGCGCCGCTGTAGACTGTTATCTCGCCATGCTACAAACTCTGGCCTAAGTAAAGCATAGGATGAACCTAATAATAACTCGCTGCCATCAGAAACAAGTGGCTGGTAATCTGAATATGCTCGCCCATAAGTCTGATCCAGTAATAACTGACACGCGTGCTTTCTATCCGCCAGATCATCAATGACCATCAACTTTTTGTAACTAGCGTGTAAAAATTTATGCCAACGCTCATCAAGCGCATAATGATCAACGATTAACCAATCTGGCATGATACTATCTAAATAGGCCTGACACACGTAGGCATCTTCTTGCTGAGATGCTCCCAACCAATGTGCATGAAATAATACATCAGCGCCCTCCAAACCATTTCCATCGCGTATAGGATTTGAGCCTAATAACTGATTCTTTATAATAAAAACAACAAAACCCTGCTGCTGAATATATTCAATAAGATGACCTGGATGCGCTCGACAAATAAAGCTAACTCGATGCTCCTTAGCCGCCAAACCCTGAGCAAGCGCCAAACAGCGCATAACATGACCAATACCTATTTGTATTGACGCATCAACTCTAAAAACAACCTTCACGCTTGAGCAGACTTTTCCATTAAAAACCAAGTCATATCACCTAAAGGAAAATGCGCATCCCGATGCCATATAAAGCCATAATCCACAATTTTTAATGAAGGGTAACGATCCATCATCTCCCCCGCAAAATCACGTTTAAATAAACGTCCCTTATGACCTCTATAATCAATTTCTACAGGGGTTGGATTATAGTATTCACCGACTAGAATCCAGCGTTTTGAGCTTTTATACAACACATCATACATTTGCTCTAAATATGCCGGATTGATGTGAATCAACACACCTTTGATTAAAGACATTTCATATTGACGGGTCACTGCAAAATCCAGTGCAGATTGATGAAACACATTCGCGCACCCGCCCCATTCAACTAATAATTCATAGGCTAATTTATTAATTTCAACTGCATCCAGTTGCGTATCAGGTAATAACCTTTTAATAGCATGTAGATTAATCCCTCTATTGGAGCCAAACTCAATAATTGAATCTACGGAGCCAGTATTAGCAAAAACCTTAGCAAAGAAAGCCGCATTACTATCTATCAACCCCCCACCGAAGTTTCTTTGCACATATTCGTCACCAAATTCACCGCTCCAAAACTGCTCTTGTTCTGTTTTATACGTCATATCATTTCATTATTTTGTAATTGCATTGCTTTAAACATATAACTCGCTCTCGTCCAGTCTTCTGGGGTATCAATATCCTGCACTAAATATCGAGGTAAAATAACGGGCACCGACTCATGCGAAAACACCACCCGCTCCTCAAGAAACGCCTCTACTTTACCCCAATAAAATTGCCCCGCATCATGATAAATTTCTTCCAAATCCTGCGAGCGTACAAAATTATTTTCTGGATGCAAGGCTTCGACTAAACCCTCTTTCGTTATCCTGATAGCACGCTGCACTGGGAAAGGAAAGGTCGTCACTGAAAAGGCAAAGGAACTGTTATGACGCATTAATGTCTGATAGCCTTCTAACAAATACTCTGCACTCAAAAAAGGTGTAGTGGCATAAATACAGCAGACTGTCGAAATATTTACGCCGCCTGCCATTAACTGCTTTATCGCATGCAACAGCACTTCATCAGTATTAGCAATATCATTTGCCAACTCCATCGGCCTGATAAAGGGCGTTTCCGCGCCATATTGACGAGCAACTTGTGCAATTTCAGAATCTTCAGTGGAAACGACAACTCTATCAAATAACTGACTTGCAATCGCTGTTTCAATTGCATAGGCAATCATCGGTTTACCACAAAAAGGCTTTATATTTTTGCGTAGAATACGTTTGCTACCACCGCGTGCAGGAATAATCGCTACTTTCAAATTAATACCTCAATGATCATTAAAACCACCCAAAGGAAACTATGTTTGTTGCTTAAAATATTCTATTATCAATAAGAACACAAATAGTATCAATAAATACGCAAGAATACAGACTTAATCACAGTGTAAAATAATGCATTTCCAAAGCACAAGAAAAAATCATGCAAGAAAAACACTTAAGTATCCTTACTGAAGGAGGACAAACACGGGGGTTTGGTCATATCACCCGCTGTTTAGCGATAGCTGACAGCTTTGCACAATACGGTTTCACTCTTCAATTCATCATTCAGGGTGATGAGTCTGTTAAATCCCTATTTCAGACTGAGCAAGTCATTTTATTCAACTGGCTAAATCAAACCCAGCCACTTAAAGAGCTGCTGACCGATAGCACATGCATCTTAATTGATTCAGCGCAGATATCAAATGCACAGATTTTAGACATTGAAGCACTGCATAAACCTGTTATTTTCATTGATGATGAGCAACGTAGAAATGTCTTAAATAAAGGCTTTGTCGTTGACTGGACGGTTTTAAGTGAGCGCAAAAACTATTTTCTGCCCCGTAAAGACAAGGTCACTTATTTATTAGGCAGTCAGTACACGCCGCTGCGAAAAGCATTTCATTGTGCTCAACAAAACAGCATTCAGCCGCACATAAAAAAAGTAATGATCACTTTCGGTGGTGCTGATGTGCGTAATTTAAGTCCTACCATCCTAACAGCGCTCAATAGCACCTATCCTGGCCTTAAAAAAGAACTTATCATTGGCGCAGGCTTTAATAATAAAACAGAGCTTGAAACGATAGCGGACAGTCATACGCGGCTGATTTACAATGCAGATACACAGACTATGATCGCCAGTATGCAGTCCTGTGATTTAGCCATCGCCAGCGGCGGTCAGACACTCTATGAACTAGCCAGAATAGGCACGCCAACGCTCGCTATTTTACTGGTCGATAACGCTCAGGACGATACTATGGGTTGGGCTGAAACGGGCTTTATTAAATATCTTGGTTGGTATAATGACCCTGACTTATTAAGCAATATGTTCAATGCAATAGAATCACTGACTCATCAGCAACAGCGGAAAAATATGCAAATACAGGCTCAACAATACATTAATCCACAAGGTGCCTCATTACTGGCGAAAACAATAATTGAGCATTTAGGATGACTGTTTTCGAAGGACGCGCGGCTATCATTTTATACAATGTACTACGCTCCTTAGACGCTCCAAAAAAATTCCTGTTACCGTTAAATATATGTCCAGTAGTTCCGGCCACCTTTTTAAAAGCAAAGGTTCCTTTCGAATTTATTGATATTTCCCTTGAAACACTGTGTATCGATGAGACTTTATTATTCAATAAATTATACGCTAACCCTGAGATAGGCGGCATCTTATTTGTAAAAACCTTTGGCATTGAACTCAATACGGAAAAACTTTTTAGGCATATCAAACATATCAACTCAAGTATTTTTATCATTGATGATTGTTGTTTACAGACACCAGATTTTGACTATGATATTGAGCAAAGTGGCGCTGATTTAGCCTTGTTCAGCACTGGCTATTCAAAATATGTAGATATTGCCTGGGGTGGCTTTGGTTTTCTGAATAGCACTCACGAATACTACGCAAACGACTTACCTTTTAAACAGGATGACTTAACTCAATTCACACTCGCCACGCAGCAATGCATTAACCAGCATTGCTTGCTTGAATACCCGAATAATCACTGGCTAGGCGCTGCTAATGCTTTATACCCTGATATTCAAAGCTACCGCCACGCCATCGAACAAAAATTACCACAGATCCAAGAACACAAAAAACAGCTCAACACTATTTATCAACAAAATATTCCCTCAGCCTATCACTTAGGTGAGCGGTTTAATAACTGGCGATTTTCAATTAAAGTGACCCATAAAGCGGCACTTCTTAAAAAAATTTCCGCTGCTGGCTTATTTGCCAGTTCACACTATCAAGAGGTCGATTATATGTACAAAATAAATCCGTCGATCGACTCAAATGCGTATAATTCACACAAAAATATGGTTAATCTTTTTAATGATTTTAGATTTACAGCCAATCAGGCTTTCGCCATCGTTGACATCGTTAAGCAACACATCGATAGTTAATAATAATTAGCACCTAACTCTAAGAAGTGACTCATTGAATGCGTAAAATATTTATACTCGGTGGCAGTGATTTACAGCTCGACTTAATATTAGAAGCAAAAAAGATGTTTTTTTATACCTATGTGCTGGATATAAATAAACACTGTATCGGCGCTCAATGGTGTGATGAATTCCTAGCCATTGACATTGCCGACCAAGAACAAGTTCTGGCACAAGCAAGGGCACTCAATATTGACGCGATTTTAACCAGTGCCACCGAAATAGGAAACCTGACTGCCTGCTGGGTTGGCGAGCGATTAGGCCTTTATAGCAATAGTTATGAAACGGCGGTTAATACCTCCAACAAAAAACGCATGAAAGCGCATTTTCTAAAACACGGTATTCCCAGCGCAGACTATCAAATTATCGATCAGGTAGACAAGCTCAAATGGGCTCACTATCCTTGCATTGTAAAACCTTATGACAGTTCCGCAGGACGCGGTTTAAGCTATCTTGATAACGCCACACAATTACCCCTGGCCTTCAGCAAAGCATTACACTATTCCAGACAAAATCAAGTCATTATCGAACACTATATTCCCGGCAAACAATATAGCGTAGAAACCATAAGCTGTGCGGGCAAGCATCAAATTATTACTATCAATGAAGAATTTATCCGAGCAGTACCAGACATTATCGAAACAGCCCACCATATCCCGGCTAACTGCACTCAATCACTACAAGAAAAAATAGCTACACTAACAACGAATATATTAAACGCCTTTAATATTCAATACGGTGCTTGTCATATCGAATTAAAAGTCACAGCAAACCATGACATCTATGTCATTGAACTCGCCAGCAGAACCGGTGGCATGCGCAGTGAAATGATTAATTTAGCCTTCGGTATCAGCTATTCACAATTATTACTACTATCCGCACTAAATTGCCTCGATAAAGTCAATAAATCAAGACACCAGCAGGTACAATGCTATTTTATTACTGACTATAATAGCTATCAGGAATATCAAAAAACGAGACAGGATACAAGCAAGATGCTCTTTGAACCTGTTAACATTCCAGCGGTAGACAAACACTTTAGCGCTGATAATTTAATCGAATCTAAAGGCTATTATTACTTGTTAACCACATAACAGCCCGACTAACTCACGCAGGCTCAATTACTTTTTACAGGTCACAATAAAAAAGGTGCCTTTTTTAATCTCTGCAAAATATTTATTTTTTATCAGGGTAATAAGGTTGCCAATTATTTGTCCTGCCTTACTTTTGCCAAAAGCACCCAGTTGGCGTAAAAAAGGCACGTCAGTCTCTCTGAACGGAATCAATTTGACATCATGGAAAGATTTTTCAAGGTCTTGTTGCACAGCAAGCGGGCTCAATGGATATTCATTGGGCGAGGTGCCACTTTTCATACTCACCAATTTAAAAGACCAGCGATAGGAAAAGCTTAATAAATTCGGCTCAACGGCCACCACTAAGCCACCGACTTTTAAAATCCGTCTAATTTCTTCGAGAATAGGCTGATAATTGGGAAAATGGTGCAATAGCCCCACCATAAAACACACATCAAAGCTCGCATCCGCATAATCCGTTTGCGCAATATCACCGACCACAAATTGCGCCGTACTTTTTTCTATGACTGCCAAGCCTCGTGCCTGTTCAATTAAGCCTGATGAAATATCAATCCCTATAACCTCATAGCCCATTTTTGCGAGGGTAATTGAAGAGACGCCCGCGCTACAACCAATATCAAGAATTTTCGCATTTTTAGCTAAACCAGAATCTTGCAGACCTTTTTGGATCATCTCTATATATTCTTTAACTCTAAAGGCAGAATACACATTTTTTTCAAACGAAAGATATTTCTCTTTTTGCGCCTCACTATCCCAAAAATTAACTTCTATACCTTTTTCTTGCTGATCAGATAACATGCTTGCCTCTGCTTATTTGGTTAATTCAATTATCCAATCTGAATGCAATTGCGATAAATTATTGGCGTAATAATTATTCTTATTCATCGTTACCACCGAAAAGTCCTTAAACAAATCCCTTAGCTCGTTTTCATCTAAAAAACATAAGGTCATGCCCTGCTCATTAGTTTGATTATCTTCCATAAAAAAAGTATTTTTCTCAATTTCCCGACCCAAGCCATAACGCAAATCTTCACAGGATTTGAGTAATAACAAAGCTACACCTGTGGTTTTTAACACCCGATGTAACTCACTAATGCCTTGTTGCATCCGCGTCTTATTACCATAATACAACACGCCCCAAGCAAGCGCCCCGTCAAACACCTGATCCGCATAAGGTAACTGGGTAAAATCACAGACGGTTAAATCAGCCTTAAGCGTTAAACCCTCTAGTATTTTTCCGGCTTCCTGCACCCCTACAGACGCATAATCACAGCCTGCGGCCTGAATGCCATTTTCAGCAACTAACTTAAGGTGCCTGCCGCTTCCACAACCAATATCCAACACTGTTTTATTGTGTTTATCCGCATCACGCACAAAATGTCTAAAGACAAAACGCACGACACTATCATGAGGATATAAAGACCTGAATTTTGGATCTAAATGGGTGTCATTCCATTTTTGTTGCATAAGATTGGACATTCAATTTCCTAAAATACAGCGACAAAGACCTGCTAACTAGCTCAGGATAGTTTTCAAGCACTCAACCACAGAACGAATATCTGCATCACTTAACTCAAAAAAAAGAGGCAGAGATATCGCTTCCTGATAATAGTTTTCTGCTTCAGGAAAATCGCCTCTTTTAAAGCCCAGCTGTTGATAATAAGGTTGCAAATGCACAGGAATATAATGCAGATTCACACCAATGTTACTCTTCCTTAGCGCATTAAAAACCTGCTGATGAGATAGCTTCATTTGCTCTAAATGTAATCGGATGACAAACAAATGCCATGCCGAGCCATCGGATTCCGCTGACCGCTGATAATCAACCGGTAAATTCACTAACAATTTTTGATACTGCCGTGCCACTTGCTGCCGCCGCTTAATAAATCCAGCTATCCTGCTTAATTGACTCAAACCTAAAGCCGCCTGTAACTCAGTCATACGATAATTAAAACCCAAATCAATTTGCTGATAATACCAAGCGCCATCTGGGTGATGAGTCATTTTATCGACATCACGGGTAATACCATGACTTCTGAGCAACTGCATTTTTTCAGCCAATAAAGGCTGATTAGTCATGGCCATACCGCCTTCAGCCGTCGTAATAATTTTCACCGGATGGAAACTAAACACGGTAATATCGGAATATCGACCGCTGCCAATAAATTCCTCTTGATATTGACCGCCAATGGCATGACAAGCGTCTTCAATCACATAGAAACCATAGCGTTTTGCTAAGCGCCCGATAGCCTGCATATCGCATGACTGTCCAGCAAAATGCACAGGCACAACTATTTTAGGAAGGACTCCCCTTTTTTCTGCTTCTTGTAATTTACATTCCAAAGCAGTCACGCTCATATTAAAAGTCTGCGCATCTATATCGACAAAATCAACTTTAGCATCACAATACAAACCACAGTTCGACGAAGCTACAAAGGTAATCGGCGAGGTCCAAAGCCAGTCACCTTCTCCCAAACCTAGCGCAAGACAAGCAATATGCAATGCTGAAGTACCACTATTAACCGCGACCCCATAACTGGCACCGACATAATCAGCAACAGCCTGTTCAAATTGTGGCACGACTAAGCCCTGAGTTAAATAATCAGAGCGCAGAACGTCAACAACCGCTTGAATATCCACTTCTGAAATACTTTGCCGACCATAAGGAATCATATTTATGATTTTATCCCGTATTCTTGTAGCTCTTGAACCGTCAAAAAATGCGTATTTGTACCCGACTCATATTCAAATCCTTGTTTTACAGGTACGCCTTTTTCACCCAATGCACTTTCATTAAAATGATTACCCTTATTAGTAAATGTAATACTAGGGGCAATAACAAAATGATCTTCAAATTCAAATGTTAAGTGTGAATCATCTTTAGGGCACATTACTTCATGCAACTTCTCGCCCGGACGTATACCCACTATTTTAATGGGTATATTTGATGCTATAGAATGCACTAAATCCATAATACGCATAGAGGGTATTTTAGGGATATAAATTTCTCCACCGCGCATACGCTGGAAATTTTTAATCACAAACTCAATACCTTCGGGTAAAGTAATCCAAAACCGCGTCATATGCTCATCTGTTACTGGCAACTCTTGTGCACCTTGTGCAATTAAGTTCTTAAAAAAGGGCACAACTGAACCTCGTGAACCAACAACATTGCCATAGCGCACAACAGAAAATATAGTTTCATTTCCTCCGGTTATATTATTAGCAGCAACAAATAATTTATCTGAACACAGTTTTGTCGCACCGTATAAATTAATTGGATTGGCGGCTTTGTCAGTGGAAAGCGCAATTACTTTTTTAACATTATTCGCAATTGAGGCTTGAATGACGTTATCAGCACCATTCACATTCGTCTTGATGCATTCCATGGGATTATATTCGGCAGCAGGCACTTGCTTTAAGGCTGCGGCATGAACAACATAATCCACATTTTTCATAGCTAGCTGCAAGCGGCTCAAATCTCTTACATCGCCAATAAAGTAACGCATACATGATTGATTAAAGATTTGCTGCATTTCAAACTGTTTTAATTCATCGCGCGAATAAATAATCAAGCGTTTTGGCTGATAACGCGCCAGTATAGTTTCGACAAATAATTGCCCAAATGATCCTGTTCCACCTGTAATTAGTATACTTTTTCCGTTAAACACATTATTCCTCTATTTTTCACGCAACAGTTTTAAATAGCCAAAGGAATTACCTTAACTATGTGATTAGAAAACTCCAATAAAGTAAGGTTCTTTTTACACCATAAGTAGATCTTAGAATATTCATTAGCCTTTAACTGATACTTGGCACTTAATCAAAAATTACGGCTCAAAGACTCTCCACCTCTAGCAAGCTTAGCCCAGTTTTTTCTGCTATTGTTTTATTATCCAGCAAGCCAATCAATTTTTTGGCAATATTAATTTTTTCTTGTTTAGAGCCTTGCTCCAAACCTTGTTCCAAACCCTGTTCCAAACCTTGTTCCAAACCTTGTTCCAAACCTTGTTCCAAACCTTGCTTCAAACCTTGCTTAGTCGCTAACTCTATCGAACTCTTTTGGATATAAATCCAATCTTTCTTTTTATGCTGTAATTCTAGCTCCTCTTCACCCAAATTAGCTTCATTGGCTATATCAAAGGCTTTCTGTATTTCTTTATCAATATCATGAGGAATATACTCAAGGCTTCCAGCATTTTTAATGAAGTATAACCATTTATCTTGTAAGGTCTGCAATTCTGATTCTGACTTTTTAAAGCGTGGCAATTCTATAAAAATCAGCTCTATATCATCTGCATACTCAATAAATCTATTTTTTTCAATCAACTTAAAATTACTAATTAAATGTTCATTATTAGGAAAAAATAGAAAATCAGTAATGGTCAGGGCAATAACGGGATTTAACAGCTCGTAAGCATCGCCCTTTTTTAACTGTATCGAATAGTTTTTCGCGGCATTGTATAAAATTCGTTTTTCTAAGCCCTCATGATTAAGCACTTGCATTTCAATGATAACTTGTGTGTCATTATCTAATACCGCTTTAACATCAACATAAGTATCTTTCATACCTTTAAGCATAGGAATACTATAAGGATCTACAATAGTCAGGTCTTTAATTTTTTGCTGATGCGGGAAGTCAATAACCGCATTGAGAAAACTCAACAATATATCCTTAGAATCTGCACTGCCAAATACTTTTTTAAAAGCAAAATCTGTTTTTACATCAAGAAAGTTCATTCGATTATTCCGCTACGCACGCCAAACCAATAAAAACAACATTGTAAACGCTGAGCAAATAATTTGTGCAGCACAAATATAAAATTCATCCCATTTTTATAAATAATTAAATAAAGACAAGCTCTTTACTTTCGAAAATGCCTGCTGAGATGCCTGTAAAACCGCACTATCCAGTTCAAATTGACTAATTGCTCCCGCATAATCTAAATCTTTTACTTCGGATAAGGCGGCTTGCATAGAAATACGATAACTCTCGTTCTGGTTAGTCTGATCATCCAAAGCCCTTAATCTAGCACCAACTCTTGCTTCAGCTTCACCTACTTTTCCTAATGTGCTATCTATATCCGCTAGCGCTTCATTGATCACCCCGTGGTATGGGGTTACCGTTCCCTCTAAGGCATCAACAAAAGCCCCTAATGTGGCAAAAATACTTCTTATGGCAGGCGGTGCAGCTGAAGCAGTGGGGATATTTTCAAATACGGTATAACCCAAATCACCATCGGCAATACGCCTTTCTGGTCCAATTTGTAGCTCTCTTTGTGTCTGACTCGCCTGAAAAGCATAAGTAGGAGCTTGAAGAAAAGTCGGCGTTTTAGATAACGCGCCTGAAAAAATATATTCACCGTTCGCATCCTGAGTGTTCGCTAAAGCTAGCATGTGCGACTGAATTTGTTTTATTTCTTCGGCTATTGCGGTTTTATCTTCTTGCTTCAAAACACCTTCATTCAATGCCTGAACAGCAAGATCTCGCGCTCGAAGCAAGCTGTCTCTACCATTTATTAGCACAGAGCCTTCAAGTCCATTGCGCGATTTAGCAACATCCACATTTTCTTGATACTGCGTTGTTTTATCAATATGCTGCTGAAAATCCAAAATTTTCTTTGCCGCAATAGGATCATCCGCAGGCGTCAAATTCTTTAGCCCTGTAGATAATTGCATTTGCGTGCTGGATACTTTTGCTTGCTGATTAAGCATGGCGTTAACACTTAGCTGTTGCGCCCAAGACGTTGATATTCTCATGCTTATCTCCTATTAATTCTAATAATTACCAATGCTTATCGTTAAAAATCCATCATTCAATGACTCATTACGCCTTAACCATCACAACATAAATAAAATCAAACAACGGACTTGTCTTTCCCAAGAAAATATATCAACTTATTTAGGGTTTTACTTCCTTAAACAAACATAAGCAGAATTTATTCCAGAAAAAAATAATATTTACACATCAAGAGGATAAGATTTTATTTTTATTATATAGTCATATATTTGTATTTTTCTGATCAAACAATGCTCGCACATGACTAAAGTTTGCCGCTTGCGCATTGAATTTACCCAGTGCTATACACTGAATATCTTATAATGCTAAATAAATTAATCTATCCCAGTCAATAAATTGAATTTATTATGCCAACACTGCCCTCATTGCTCACTTTATCCTTCCTTCTATTTAGTTTTAGTAGCCATGCGGATGATAACGATACTCTCACTCAGCATAATGTCACTATTGATGAGTCGACACAAATAGCAAGCGATCTAGAGACTATAAAATTACAAGGCCGTCACTTTAATCCTTCAATTGAAAGCTTTGCCACACGGGTAAATTTACTCCCGTTAATCCAAACCCGCGCCAGTTACTTCAAAATTTTAGCAGAACAACAAACGGCAGACTTACAACTAGAGCAAGCGCAAC
>JAIPFI010000061.1 GCA_021736705.1 Methylococcaceae bacterium
GTCGAGACGGAACAACCGCCGCGCAACGTTTTTTTGAACAGGATTTCCCTGATTTATTTTCATGGATTCTAGACCAAATGGGGGAATTGCCTCTACCCAGAAAGGGACGACCTAAGGTTACTCTTGACCCATTGAAATTACTGGGTGTCTCGGCTTAGACGGGAAGCCCAAAGATTGGAATGCGGCACTTAAAGCCTGCATTCCACAAGCTTCCTATAGGTTATGCGATTTGCTGTGGTGGCCAATAAGTCGCGGATAGACTTATCTAGGAAATATGCTCTGTAAATAGGTAAAATAAGCTTTGTTTTTAAATTTCTTTTACGTAATCAATATGCTTATCTCTGTTTCTAATAAATTGTCTTTATTTATTGTGTTATTCGCACTAAGTTTATTGACGTCGCCTCTGTTTGCAGCCGATATCAGTGTCAAAGTTGACCGTAACCCCGTTAATTTAAATGAGTCATTCCAAATTATTTTTAGCAGCACCGATAAGCCGGATGGCGAGCCTGACTTTTCACCTTTAGAAAAAGATTTTGAGATTTTAAATAAATCGCAACAGCAATCGACTCAGATCAGTAACGCAAGAGTGACTAAAGTTATTCAATGGGTGTTAACGGTGATGGCAAAACATGAGGGAACGCTCATGATTCCTGTTATTAACTTCGGGCAAGACAGCAGTCAGTTTGCCGCTCTCGTGGTTAATAAAATACAGGTAGCAGCAAAGAGCAATGAAGATTTATTTCTACAAGTTGATGTTAGTAATACCAGGCCTTACATCCAGGAGCAGGTTATTTACACGCTAAAGCTATACCGAAAAGTCAACATCTCGCAAGCAGCGTTAACTGAACCCAAGCTAGCTAATGCGGTAATCGAAAAACTGGGCGAAGATAAAAATTATAATAGCGACTATCAAGGCGAGAATTATGTCGTTACCGAGCGTAAATATGCCATTTTCCCTCAAAGAAGCGAAATTATGCTTATTGAGCCATTGACTTTAACAGCTGATGTAATCGATGCTAATCAACCTCGCTACAATGGTTTTTTTAATCGCCAAAATACCCGCACCCAACGTGTAAACTCTGAAGCTATCACTTTGGATGTACAAGCAAAACCAGCCGCAGCAGCTGATAAATACTGGCTCCCTGCAGAGCAAGTTTATTTAGAAGAAAAATGGTCTGCCGATATAGCACACACAAAAGTGGGCGAACCAGTCACGCGGACGTTAAGCTTACTTATCAAGGGGGCAACACAAGGCGCTCTACCTGAGTTGTATATGGATAATATGCCTGCGAATTTAAAAGCATATCCAGACCAGCCTACTTTAAAAGAAACGGCTCAAGATGATAGCATCATCGCCTACAGAGAAGAGAAAATTGCCTTGATTCCTGGCGTTGCCGGTAGTTACACACTGCCAGCCATTGAAATCTCTTGGTGGAATACAACAACGCAAAAAATGGAAGTGGCGCGCATTGCAGAGCGTACAATGACTGCGATTGCTGGTGCTAATAATTCTGTAGCCCCCATGCCAACGATTGTTACCGAGACAGCTATTCCAACAGCGACAGACGGCAACGCAACAATCAAGATAACAAGCCCAGCTTATGAAACACTATGGTTTTGGTTGACGATCTTTTTTGCAGGAGCATGGTTCGTAACGCTAATTTATTTTTTATCCAGAAACAGAAAAGCAACGAAAACAGAAACTAACCCAGCCTTAACCGAAAAAGTTCAGGAAATAAACAAAGCTTTGAAAAAAGCGTGTACAAATAATGAGCCTGTACAAGCTAAAGAGGCCTTAATTCAGTGGGGGCGTGAGCAATTTAATCAGTCCAACTTAACTAAAATAGCGGCGCAATGTGCCCCAGTATTACAGAGTGAAATTTTAGTTCTTAATGCAGTTTTGTATGGGGGAAAAAACGAAAAATGGCACGGTGCGACATTATGGACAGCTTTTAAGGAAAATCAGCCGATAACAAGCAAACGAAAAACTGAAAAAGAGCCTCTGCCTGCCTTATTTAAAATATAAAAGTAGCTAATATGAAAACTGTGGTTTGTAGGATACAAAGGGGAAAGGGCAGCAATCTCTCTAGGGAGAGGGATGTCAATAATAGGTTAATCTTTCTGTATGTATGAATGAATGAATGAATGAATGACCTCAAGTTACGAATATCGTGAATTGGGATCGCTCCCATAAAATAAGGTTATCCCAAGGCATTTAATGACTATCTCTTACTATCTGCTCCATTTAGGAATGAGCACAAAATAACTTCGACAACTAATTTTTTTGTGGGAGCGCAGACGGCTCGTCTGCCTTTCGCAGGCAAGCTGCCTGCGCTCCTAAGATGAAGACATTATTTCATGCACATTCCTTAGCACTACTGAGTTTCCGGCTTTTGATCGCGCTGTAATAGATTTTGTACCGCACTTAAGGGCGCGAGGCCATCATATAATACGTGATAAGTTTGCTCAGTAATTGTCATGTCAATACCATGTTTCTTGGCTAACCTATAAGTTTCTCTTGCCGCTGAGATACCTTCTACTTCTTGACCAATGTCGTGTATCGCTTGCTCTCTATTTTTACCTTGGCCTAAAGCCAAGCCAAAACGACGGTTGCGCGATTGATTATCGGTACAAGTAAGAATTAAATCTCCTAAACCCGACAATCCCATCAAGGTTTCTTGTTGCCCACCTAAGGCCGTATTAAGCCGAATAATTTCAGCAATACCACGCGTGACTAAAGCCGCTCTGGTATTTGCGCCAAAACCTATGCCGTCAGCAATACCCGCAGCAATAGCAAGAACATTTTTAACTGCTCCACCGACTTGAACACTGATAATATCGGTCGTTGTATAAGTGCGGAAACGAGGACTGTGCATTAATGCGGCAAGTTCATCAGAAAAGGCTTGTTGAGTCGAAGCAATGGTCACCGCTGTCGGTAGATCTGCAGCGACTTCTTTAGCAAAAGAAGGCCCTGATAAAACGGCAGCTGGTGTTTCAGGTGAAAATACACCGGCAACCGTCTGATGCAATAGTTCGCCTGTTTCTGGATTAAAACCTTTGGTTGCCCAAGCAATTTTGGCATTTTTAGAAACGAATGGTTTTATTTTAAACAGCGTTTCTTTGAAAGCATGGCTCGGTACTGATATTAAAATAATGTCGCTAAATTGCGCAGCTAACTTTATATCGTCAGTCACCTGTAGTGAGTCTGGAAAAGACAAACCAGCAAGATAGCGTTTATTTTGTCTATCTCGCGCCAAACTTTGAATATGTTCTGGGTGGTGTCCCCAAAGCATCGTTTGATTGCCATTTCTGGCGGCTTGAATAGCTAATGCGGTGCCCCATGAGCCGGCACCAAAAACACTAATTTTGCTGGTCATTTTTATTGCTAGTTTAAAGTTGGCGAGCTTGCCGCTTGTTGAGCTTGCTGTAAATGTTGCGCATATAATGCGTCAAAATTAACTGGTGCTAATAATAATTGTGGGAAGCCGCCTTTAGCGACTAAATCTGAAATTACTTCACGTACATAAGGAAATAAAATATTAGGACAGAAACTGCCCACCATAGGCCCCATTTCAGCATCGGTAAAGCCCGCTAAAGAGAAGATGCCCGCTTGCGTTGCTTCTACAAGATACGCAACTGCGTCAGCCGTTTTTACCGTGACCGTAACAGTTAAAGATACTTCAAACATGGCGTTCTCTATAGAGGCCGCATTCGTCGCTAAATTAAACTCTACGGCTGGCTCCCATTTTTCAGTAAAAATCTGCGGTGACGCAGGGGATTCAAAAGAAATATCTTTTGTGTAAATTTTTTGAATGGAAAATTGCTTTTCTTGTGCTTGATTTTCTTCGGCCATGATCTTTTAAATATAGTATGTGGAAAATAGGGTTATTTTTTATTCGTGACAATTGGAAGTTTATTTTCTTCCCAAGATTGCATGCCACCAGTCATTAAGAAAACATTCTCAAATCCTAGTTTAGTTAATGTTGCACAAGCAGGGGCTGAGCGCGTACCTGTATGACAAACAACAATAACATCGTCTTTTTTGTATAATTCGATTTTTTTAAGTTGTTTTTCTATGTCACCAACGGGGATAAGAATCGCATCAGCAATATGTCCTTTCTTAAATTCATTGGCTTCACGTACATCCAAGATAATCGGATTGCCAGAGTTTAATTTGGTCACTGTCAGCATGGGAGAAATGATTTGATACTTACGCGTGCCGGCTTCGATAATATCTTGGATCAAGAAAAAAGTAACAGCGAAAAAAGCAGTGACGAGCATCCAATGACTGGAGGCAAATTCAATATATTGGTCTATCATGGGTCTTTATTGGAAAGTTAGAATTAAAAATAGGAGCGGCATAGATATTGTATTTAGTCAGGGCTTTATTGACCTGTTCAGCAGACAAATATTATAACAATCGTTTACTTGCATTCAGCACAAAAAATCTCACGCATCATTTCGATAAGCTTAAGCATACGCGGATCATCTATATAATAGAATACGCGATTTGCATCTTTTTTAAAGCCTAAAATGCCTTTTTCTCTTAAAATGGAAAGATGTTGTGAGATATTACTTTGACTGGTTCCAACTTTTTCAACAATATCTTGTACACTGATTGCTTCAGTCCCTAGTACACAAAGTATTTTTAAGCGTAGAGGGTGTGACATTGCTTTTAAGCACCGAGCCGCTCGTTCTATATCGGCGTCTGCGTATATGGTATGGTTATCTATATTTTCCATTTAGATATATTTTCTGTTTAACAAAGGATGGTTTTTTGTATTTAATCAGCTAAGTTGAATTAGCTTATTAGGTAATATACATGTACTACTATTGTACATTAGAAAAGTTCTAACAATAGCAAAATCCATTCTATTTAACAATAATTGCCATTCGTAACAGGGACATAATATCATTACCTTATAAAGCTGTCTTATTTTAGGCACGAGATAAACTATTTGCACTTACTTTAGATTTCCTACGGAGATTAAAATGATTACACCAAAACCTTTAGTATTATTAATTCTTGATGGCTTTGGCCTTAGCCAAGAGACTCAGTATAATGCAATTGCTCAGGCCAGCACGCCCAGCTGGGACGGCTTACAAAAAAAATTCCCAATGACTCAGCTTAACTGCTCCGGACGTATTGTTGGTTTACCTGATCAGCAGATGGGCAATTCAGAAGTTGGTCATATGCATATAGGTACAGGGCGCTATGTGCCACAGGACTTTTCTCGAGTAAGCGATGCTATTGAGGAGGGGAGTTTTTTTACTAATCCAGCCTTATGCTTGGCGGTTGATAATGCCCTTGTTAACAATAGTACTTTGCATATTCTAGGTTTGCTATCTGATGGCGGTGTGCATAGTCATATCAATCATGTTCTGGCGATGTTGGAGCTTGCAGCTAAAAGAGGTTTAAAACAGATTGTCGTCCATGCTATTTTAGATGGTCGTGATGTTGCCCCCAAAAGTGCAGAAACGGCTTTAAAATGCTTGCAAGATAAAATAGACCTACTCGGAGTTGGCCGTATTGCATCAATCATTGGTCGCTTTTACGCTATGGATCGAGACAATCGCTGGGAGCGCGTACAAAAAGCGTATAAATTAATCGTCCTAGGTGATGGGGAATACACTGAAACCTCTGCAATAGAGGCATTGCATGCTAGTTACCAACGCGATGAGAATGATGAATTTGTTGAGCCCACTGTTATTCTTGATGCTCAGGGCAAAGCAACAGTTTTAGCTGCAAACGACTCGGTCGTGTTTATGAATTTTCGCGCCGATCGCGCCAGAGAAATTAGTCAAGCCATTACTGATGTTGATTTTTCCGGGTTTGAGCGCGGTCACGTCGCGCATCAGGGTGTTTTCGTCACTTTAACCGAATATAATGAAAAATTTACTTATCCAGTCGCTTTCGCATCCGTAGAAATAAAAAATAGCTTAGGTGAAGTCTTAGCAAAACACGGCTTATTACAGCTACGTTTAGCAGAAACGGAAAAATATGCTCATGTTACTTTTTTTATGAACGGTGGCGTTGATCAGCCTAATGTCGGTGAAGACCGTATTTTAGTGCCTTCCCCTAAAGTAAAAACGTATGACTTACAACCAGAAATGCATGCCGCTCAAGTGACTGAACATTTAGTGAATGCGATTGTCGAGCAAAAGTACGATGTCATTATCTGTAATTATGCTAACTGCGATATGGTTGGTCATACCGGTAAGTGGGAAGCCGCGCTTAAAGCAGTGGAGACCATTGATGGTGCGCTTGCGAGTATCGTCTCTGCTTTAGAAAAAGTAGGCGGACAAATGTTACTGACCGCTGACCACGGTAATATTGAGCAAATGCGTGATGCACAAGGCGGCCCACAAACGGCTCACACCACTAACCCTGTGCCTTTGGTTTATGTCGGTGGAAGTAGAGGTTTAGCTGACGGTGGAAGTTTAAAAGATATAGCGCCGACGATGCTCGCTATTTTAGGCATAGAACAACCGATTGAAATGAACGGAAAATCGCTACTTAATTAAAATTTGATATAGACGCCCGTGAAAATTACCCTACTTTTATTTTTACTGTTTAGTCATAGCTTTGTCATGGCTGCCAGTCACAAAGATAAGGAACTGCAGCAAGTTCAAAATAAAATCAAAGCAGTGTCGGGTAATTTATCGCGCTTGAAAAAGCAACAAAGTCACGCGAACTCTGAACTAAAGCGTATCGAAAAACAGTACGAGGAGATTTTCCTTACTGCTCAGCAATTAGCTGAGCAAATTAAACCAAAACAACAACGTATTGATGAAATACAAAAAGAACTAAAAGTACAGCACCAATGGTTAGACGCGCAAAAATCACACTTAGCAGGTCAGGTAAAGGCCGCTTATGCGCTAGGACACCAAGAAGAATTAAAGCTATTGTTCAATCAAAAGGATAGTAGTCGCTCCAGTCGCATAATGACTTATTATCAATATTTCAATAATGCGCGACTGAACAAATTGCAGCGTATTAATAGCAGCCTGCAACTTTTAGCCATATTAGAACAAGAAAAACAGCAAGAAATGCAGCAAGTTGCAGATTTAATAAGCAAAAATAAGCAACATCAAACGCAATTAAAAGAAACTTCGGTAGAGCGCAAAGCTCGTTTAGCTAAAATAAAGGAAGACTATCGCAATAAATCTTCTGAATTATCAAGCTTAAAGCGAAATGAACAGCAATTAAAAAAGCTTATTAATTCATTACAGAAAGATATACGCAAAACAACATTGCCCAGTCGAGCCAGACTGGTTAAGCAAACTAAACAAGCCAAACAAACTAAGCAAGCTAAACAAGTTAAACAAACTAAACAAACTAAACAAACTAAACAAACCAATGCGTCATTTCGCACTTTAAAAGGTACATTGCCTTGGCCAGTAGCAGGTAAGGTCATTAAATCCTTCGGCAGTCGTCGCTCAGACAGCCAATGGGATGGCGTTTTAATTAAAGCAAAAAAAGGTACGCCAGTACATGCCATTGCTCATGGCCAAGTGATTTTTTCAAATTGGTTTAAAGGCTATGGATTATTAGTAATCGTAAAACATGATAATAACTATATGAGTTTATATGCTTTTAATCAAAGCTTATACAAAAGCAAGGGTGACTGGGTAGAGGCTGGCGAGAGCATAGCGACCGTTGGAAAAAGTGAAGGCCGTGAGGGTGCTGGTTTATATTTTGAAATTCGCAAAAAAGGGCAGCCGCTTAATCCGTCTAAATGGTGTAAAAAGAAGCGCTAAGCTCTTATTGATTGCATTGGTAAAACTGAAGTAAGAGCAAGACTATAGAATTTTTACATTACTTGTCTTTATATTGATATAAAATGTGTTTGAAGTTGAATTCATTTGGAAGTTATATAACGGAGTTTAAAACACGTGGTTAATAAAAAAAATATTTTTATATTATTTATAGGTTGTTTTTTAGGTATTTTTCTGTCTACTGCTGGTACAGTGCTCGCAGATAAAGATGCTGAACAACAAGAAGTTACTTTGCCTTTTGAAGAGCTGAGAACATTTACTGAGATTTTTGGGCGCATTAAACAAGATTATGTTGAAGAGGTTTCCGATAAAGATTTGTTGGAAAATGCGATTAGAGGCATGTTAGTTGGCTTGGATCCTCACTCTAGCTATTTAGATAGCGAAGAATATAAAGAGCTAAGAGCAGATACTACTGGCCGCTTCGGTGGTTTAGGTATTCAAGTAACCATGGAAGATGGCTTTGTTAAAGTCATTTCGCCTATAGATGACACTCCCGCGCAGCGCGCTGGCATACTGTCAGGCGATCTGATTATAAAGTTAGATGAAAAACCAGTAAAAGGCATGGATCTGAATGACGCCGTGAAAATGATGCGCGGTGAAGTAGGTAGTGATATTACCTTAACCATAGTACGTAAAGGCAAGGAGGCACCTTTTAATGTAACTTTAACTAGGGCTATCATTAAAGTAGAAAGTGTCCGTAGTCGTACCTTAGAAGAAGGGTTTGCTTATGTTCGCATTAGTAGCTTTCAGTCACCTACAGGCGATGCTGTTAAAAAAGCTATTCAAGATCTTAAGGGCGCGAATGGCGGCTCATTGAAAGGTATGGTGCTTGATTTACGTAATAATCCTGGCGGCGTTTTAGATGGTGCAGTTTCGGTCAGTGATACCTTTTTAAACTCAGGAAAAATTGTTTTTACTGAAGGTCGTATCAAAGACTCTCAAATGGATTTTAATGCTACTCCGGGTGATGAATTGGATGGAGCTCCTTTAGTTGTTTTAATTAACGCAGGGTCTGCTTCTGCTTCCGAAATTGTTGCGGGTGCATTACAAGACAATAAGCGCGCGATTATTATGGGTACTAAATCTTTTGGTAAAGGTTCGGTACAAACTATTTTGCCTACAGGTAATGGGGGGGCAGTAAAAATCACTACGGCTCGTTATTTCACGCCTTCAGGACGTTCCATTCAGGCAGAAGGCATAGAGCCAGATATAGCGCTTGATCGTCTTAAGTTAGAGGCGTTGGATGCGGTGAATTTCCAGCCCGTTAAGGAAGCGGACTTATCTGGCCATTTAGAAAATGGTAATAAAAATAAAAGCGATAAAAAAGCAGATAAGAAAACAGAAGAGCCAGAAGATGAAAAGGGCGTTGATATTCGCGACTACCCACTGAATGAAGCGCTTAACTTATTGAAAGGTATCGCTATTTATAGGTAATTTTGGTCAATTGTCATTTTATGAAAAGCTCAGTATCGAATAAAAACTTATTTCTATTCGGTACTGAGTTTTTTAGATGAATGCAATATGCTTTAAATTGCTAAGTTAAGGTGGGCTTTGAAAGGTCTCGATTTATTAGCTATTTATGCGACAGACTCTTGATACACAACAGAAAAATCATCCATAGCGGCAATGACCTCTAAAGCATTTTCTTGATCATTTAAGACAAAACTACTTACGCCAACACGACTCAGATAAAATACCTGATCGCGCATAAAATCACCACTAACCCGAATATCACCAGTAAAACCAAAACGACTACGTAATAATCGCGCATGCGTAAAGGCTCGTCCATCCGTAAAAATGGGAAAATGTAGCTCAATAAGCTGGAAATGCTTTAAATCAGCAACAATCTCTTCAACTATTGCATCCGATTCTAATCGTAAACCCAATGCACCTTTTCGATTGATAAGGTCGGCTCCTTCTTGGCGCCAGCGAGTTTGCGAAACAATATTAAAATCTGCATTCAATGGTGCTTCATCTGGAATAAATGTCCAGCTATCCTGAATCACTTGTTTATCTTTAATTAGTTGCATAGACTCTCTCCTTAAATGGATTCATGCCAACACGTCGGTAAGTCGCCAGAAAAGCTTCGTCTTCATTAAGGCGCTGCTCAAGATAAACTTCCAGTAGTTTTATTACCACTGGTGTAATCTCTTCTTTGCTAACAGAAGGCCCTAAACGATCACCAATAGCCGCATCATTTTCTGATGAACCACCCAAGGTAACCTGATACCATTCCTCACCTTTCTTATCCACACCTAAAATGCCGATATGACCAACGCTTTGATGCGCACAGCCATTCATACAGCCGGAAATATTAATTTTTATTTCACCTAAATCATGCACGTAATCAATGGAATCTAAGGCTTCGTTAATTTCTTTAGCAACACCAATTGAACCCGCCAACGCTAATGAGCAATAATCTAAGCCCGGGCAACAAATCATATCGGTCGCTTTGCCTATATTAGGCGTTGCTAGTTTTAGGCTTTCTAGTTTTTGCCACAAGACAAATAAATCTGCTTGTTTAATATCCGCTAAAACCAAGTTTTGACGGTGAGTGGTACGCACCATGCCAAAACTGTATTCATCCGCTAAACCGGCAATTGCATCCAACTGTACATCAGTACAATCTCCTGGCGGGCTATCAGGCGCTTTTAAAGAAATATAAACAGCACGATAGCCGTCTATTTTATGCTCTGCAGTATTATGCTTAATCCAAGCAGCAAAGCGACTATCTTTAGCTACATGTTCGGCATAGCTGGTATCTTGTGCTGCATCAGACTGATAAGCAGGCAAGGCAAATTGTGCACACATCTCGGTAATGCGCTCAGCAGGAATAACCAGTTTATCTTTGATCAAAGCCCATTCGGTATCAACTTGCTTACTAAATTCAGCCAGCCCTGTTTCTCTGACTAGAATTTTAATACGCGCTTTATATTTATTATCGCGGCGACCCTGTAAATTATAAACACGCAAAATAGCTTCTAAATAAGAGAGCAGGTGTTCTTTTTCCAAAAAAGGCTTAATCATTTGGCCAATCACTGGTGTTCGACCAAGGCCGCCACCAACAAATACTTTAAAGCCAACAACACCGTGCTCATTTTCGACTAAATGCAAGCCTATATCATGAAATTGCGTCGCGGCACGATCAAGTTTCGCGCCACTCACTGCAATCTTAAATTTACGCGGTAAATAGGCAAACTCTGGATGCAGAATAGTCCATTGGCGAATAATTTCGCAATAAGGACGCGGATCTTCAATCTCGTCTTTGCACACACCGGCTAATTGATCCGAGGTGGTATTTCTAAGGCAGTTACCACTGGTTTGAATGGCATGCATTTGTACACTGGCTAATTCTTCAAGAATATCCGGTACCCTTTCTAGGGCCGGCCAGTTGAATTGAATGTTTTGGCGCGTCGTAAAATGACAGAAGCCTTTATCGTAATCACGCGCAATAGACGCTAATTTTCTGACTTGCTTGCTAGACAATAAGCCATAAGGGCCGGCAACACGTAATAGTGGTGCGTGAGTTTGGACATAAACACCATTCATTAAACGTAATGCACGGTATTTGTCCTCAGGAATTTCACCTTTTAAAAAACGCTCAGTTTGATCACGAAACTGGGTGACGCGTTCATCAATGATTGTTTGATCTTTATCGGTATATTGATACATAGAAATGCACTTATGTAGGCGGGTTGAGCTGAAACTTTTATGATATACCGCCAGCGATTAAATGACAAAGTTAATTGGTTAGTGATATTATTGCTGGTTGAGTTTCAACATACTTAAAACACACAAATAATTTATAAATTAAGGGTTAGGGGGTCGTTTTGTTACGTTTATTATTCATTTTTGCTGCGCTGCTGGGCATGCCGCAGTTAGCAATGGCCGAAGAAGCCATTACTAACTTAGGTTTAACCGGAACTGAGCGAGGTATTTATACTGTTCTGATCTTTATCATCGCCTATGGCTTTGTTATGGCTGAAGAATTCACTGGGCTACGCAAGTCTAAGCCGGTTATTATTGCTGCCGCTGTTATTTGGGCGCATGCGGCGGTTTTAGCGGCTGAAGCAGGCGTTTCTACTGAAGCGTTACACGAAGCATTTGAATTTAACTTGAAAGAATATGCGGCATTAATGCTGTTCTTGTTAGTTGCGATGACTTATATCAATGCCATGGCCGAGCGTAATGTATTTGAAGCTTTACGCTCTTGGATGGTTAGAAAGCAATTCGGTTATAGACAATTGTTTTTGATTACGGGTGTGGTTACGTTCTTCTTGTCCGCCATTGCTGATAACTTAACTGCCGCTTTATTAGTGGGCGCGGTCGTATTGGCTGTTGGTAAAGACAATGAAAAATTTATTGCTATCGGCTTTGTTAACTTAGTTATTGCGGCTAATGCTGGCGGTGCTTTTAGCCCATTTGGCGACATTACCACGCTAATGGTATGGCAAGCTGGCTATGCTGAATTCTTTGATTTCTTCAAATTATTTATTCCATCAGTAGTGAACTACGGCGTTCCTGCAGCTATTATGTACTTCGCGGTTCCTGATGAGCAACCACCGGTAACTCATGAAGAAGCCGTGGTCTTAAAACCGGGTGCAATTCAGGTCTGTGTTTTATTCGTATTAACCATTGTTACTGCTGTTAGTTTCAAGCAAGTCTTACATTTGCCGCCTTTTATGGGCATGATGGCGGGTTTGGGTGTTTTGATGGTATATGGTTTTAGATTGCAAACACTTTATAAATCAAATGAAAATGATGGACGACATAGCTCGTTTGATATTTTTGATAAAGTACGCGATGCAGAATGGGATACTTTATTCTTCTTCTTCGGTGTGGTTTTTGCGGTGGGTGGTTTAGGTTATATTGGCTACTTAGAGTTATTATCTGAAGGTATGTATGGTGGTCTAGGGCAAACGCCTGCTAATATTCTTGTCGGTGTTATATCTGCCATTGTTGATAATATCCCTGTTATGTTCGCTGTATTGAGCATGAACTTAGATATGGATTTATATCAGTGGTTATTAGTTACGTTAACTGCAGGAACAGGCGGTTCAATGTTATCTGTAGGTTCCGCTGCGGGTGTTGCCTTAATGGGTGCATCTAAGCATAAATACACATTTTTTAGTCACTTAAAATGGACGCCGGCGATTGCTGCTGGTTATGCGGCAAGTATTTTTGTGCATTACTTGATTAACGGCTAAAGTCCAAGGCAACCAGTTTTAAACTGAATGCTTTATAGAAGGGAGTAGAATGCAAATTCTACTCCCTTTTTTTATGCTGTATCTTTGTGGCTTGGGATTTTAGTCGCGATATAATTACTTTCTATCTGCGCTTCCCTCACGCAGAAACTTATAACAATACACTTGAATATTTATGACTGAACACAGCTGGAAACAAGCCTTCTCTGCCTATTTACAGCCACGGGTACTCAACATGTCCTTTCTAGGATTTTCCGCTGGCCTGCCTTTTTTATTGGTATTTTCAACCTTATCCGCTTGGTTACGCGATGCTGGCGTCACCTTATCTGTTATCGGCTTTTTTAGTTGGGTCGGTGTCACTTATTCAATCAAAGTAGTCTGGGCTCCGGTTATAGATAGCTTGAAGCTGCCCTTTTTAACCCATTTATTAGGCAAGCGCCGTAGCTGGATGCTACTTGCACAAGTTGGCATTGCCGCCGGATTAATGACGTTAGCCGAATTAAACCCGCAAACACAAATTGAATTAATAGCGGGAGTAGCGGTATTTATCGCTTTTTGTTCCGCGACACAAGATATCGTGATTGATGCCTATCGTATTGAAGCAATACAAGCAGAATATCAAGCGGCGATGGCCGCCATGTACGTCTTTGGTTACCGTGTCGCGCTATTGGCTTCAGGGGCTGGCGCTTTTTATATCGCCGATTTTATTGGCTGGAATGCCGCTTATTCAGCCATGGCCTTACTAATGTTTATTGGCATCACAACAACTATGCTAATTCGCGAACCCAAGCACCAACAAGATGCCAAAACAAAGGAACTAGAGCATAAAATTGAAGCTACCTTAGGTATTCGCAAGAAAAAAGGCTTATTAGCGAAACTGAGCATCTGGTTTTCTGATGCCGTCATCACCCCTTTTGCAGAATTTTTTGTCCGCAATGGCAAGCTAGGCATCTGGATTTTAAGTTTAATTGCCCTATATAAAATGAGCGACATCACCATGGGTGTGATGGCCAATCCTTTTTATTTGGATTTAGGCTTCAGTAAGCAAGAAATAGCTGATGTGAGCAAGATATTTGGCTTTTTTATGACTATTTTCGGCGCATCATTAGGTGGTTTATTAGTGCTGCGTTACGGCCTTATGAAACCGCTTTTGCTAGGCGCAATACTCGTTGCTGCCACTAACTTATTATTTGTACTTTTGGCATTGTCCGAACCAAATCTTAAGCTCTTAGCCTTGGTGGTCAGCGCAGATAATTTAAGTGGCGGCATAGCAACGTCAGTATTTATTGCTTATTTATCCAGTCTGACCAATAGCGCTTACACCGCAACGCAGTATGCACTATTTAGTTCACTCATGACTTTGCCAGCTAAATTATTAGGGGGCTTGTCAGGGTTAATTGTTGATGGTTATGGCTATGATATGTTTTTTCTCTACGCCTCTTTCGCAGGCCTACCAGCCATTATGTTAGTGATACACTTAATGCGCTTGCAGGATAAGCAGGAGCGCTCTATTGCAGAGTAAAATGCCAAAAAACTGCCACAAACACCATGATATCAGCTCTTTTCAAATAGGCTAACTACTGCAATTAAAGCGAATAATCATAATCCACAATCAAAGGCGCATGATCGGAAAAGCGCTCCTCTTTGTAAATAGAAGTACTCAAAACTTTATTTTTAAGTTGCTCACTGATGACATGATAGTCAATGCGCCAACCAACATTTTTAGCCCAGGCTTGACCTCTATTTGACCACCATGTGTATTGATCGGCTTCCTGATTAATCAGCCTAAAAGCATCATGCCAAGGTTCTTGTTCAAATAATTGCGTCATCCATGCACGCTCTTCAGGTAAAAAACCTGAACTTTTCTGATTCGCTCGCCAGTTTTTTATGTCGATTTCTTTATGTGCAATATTCCAATCACCACAGATTATATAGTCACGGTCATTTTTGGCGCGCGCCTGTAAATAGGGCATAAAGCGATCCATAACACGGTATTTAAAATCTTGGCGTTCTTCTTTGGCAGAGCCAGAAGGAAGATATAAAGAGATCACACTAAGATTACCGATTTGCACTTCTAAGTAGCGACCTTCGCTGTCGATATCATCAAAGCCCATGCCCTCAATAATTTTATCGGGCTTGTGTTTACTGTAAATAGCCACGCCGCTATAACCCTTTTTGATGGCGCTATGATAATAGCAATGATAGCCTTCGGGGTGAAACACATTCGCTGTAAGTTGCTCTGGCTGTGCTTTGGTTTCTTGAATGCAAACGACATCAGCATTTTGCTGTGCGAGCCAAGGAAAAAAACCTTTGCGCTCAGCCGCGCGGATGCCATTAGTATTGACGGTAATGATACGCATAAGAAAGAAAGAGAAGATGCGCCCAAGCCAACCAGCTTGGGCGCAGAAATAAAAAAGAAAATTGGCTGCCATTTTAAGACGGGACATACTGAAAATGCAGGGCGTGGCTTTAGCCCGCCATTGCTAAAGCGTACGCAAGGCGGGCTAAAGCCGCGCCCTACAGCTCGTATTAATGTCCCGTTTTAGATGGGAAAATTACTTGATTAGCTTTGCTTCAATAACTTTTAGCCAAGCCGATGAGCTAGTGGTTTCTGCATAATATTGTAAAATAACAGAATAAGCCTCTGTAGCACTCACTGTCACCTTAGGAATGAGAACTTGTTGATTTACTGGGTTATAAGTTGCTTGTAATGCATCAGGAGTAGCTTCTGTTAATGCCGCGCCCTACAGCTCGTATTAATGTCCCGTTTTAGATGGGAAAATTACTTGATTAGCTTTGCTTCAATAACTTTTAG
>JAIPFI010000062.1 GCA_021736705.1 Methylococcaceae bacterium
AGCGCATCAATAACAATAATAATAAAGCACAAAAAAACTAAAACCCGCGTTAAGCGGGTTTTTATTGCCTATTCATTTTCTTGTAAGCTACAAAGCACACTGATAATAATAAAAAACTATACATCATTCAGTGTGCTTTTATTTAAAAAACTAAAAACTTAGCTTAATCCCCCCCCAACCTGCTCTAGGCGCACTGACTCCAACAAAACGCGTACTTCGCTCATCAATCCCCAAGTCTTCGAGGACATCCCCCGTCTCGCCATACATACCAAAATTATTATATTTTTCACCAAAAACATTATCTAAGCGGCCAAAGATCGTCAAATGTTCATTAAAGCGATATTCAGTATGTAAATTCACCACCGTATAGCCATTTAACGGCTTATCTAAATTCGCCTCATCACCGCGTAAAAATTGTTCACCATTAAAAAACACATTCATACCGAGAGTCCAGCTTTCTAGGACATCAACCTCTGTCGCAAATTTAACGATATGATTGGGTATGCCTGGAATACGATCACCCTGCTTTACTTGAATGTCACCGCTCGCATCAGCGTTAGGGTGATTAGGACTATGTGAAACATAAGGAGTCAGAAAAGTCGCATCAATAAAAGAGTAGTTTAATGACATGCGCCAGCGCTCAAAAAATGCCGTTGATAACCCTAACTCGACACCTTGCCTTTGTGTTTTACCGACATTATCGAAAAAACCAGCACTATTGGCACTGCCTGCACTTTGAAAAATAATATCGTTATGATTAACGGTATTAAAATAACCGGCATTCCAGTTAATTCGACCGTCTAAAATATTTTCAAAACGCCCTCGAAATCCAGCTTCCCACGTTTTAGCAACGACTTGCTCTAGCGGCGGATCAGCTATGAAAGCATTAGGCAATTTACAAGGATCCTCAGGATCTGCACAGCTCAACTCCATGGGCGTCGGTACACGCGAAGACTCACTGTAGCCACCATAAAAATTAAACTCAGGAATAAAAGCATAAGTTAAGCCTGCGGCGGGATTAAAGCGATCAAACTTATGATTCCCCGTTAATTTTGGATTACCACCCCTGTCCTGCATATCGATTTCAACGTGGTTGTAACGCCCGGAAACACTCACAGCTAATTGCTCAGTGACATTAAACACGTCACTAAAAAACAAACCAATGGAATGTGTCTGCGTGTCTAAACGCACGCGCGACTCATCCGCTAAAATGCCCGCCCCATCGACTCCGCGACCTTCTGTCAATGACCCTAGTTCTGTATCCGCACTATAGTTCGCATTACCTAAATCATAGCTAGTTCCGATAACAAACTGATTCTTATGACCCATAATCGCCTGATTAAAAGCAGACTGCAATGCTAAACCAAAAGACCATTGCTTAGTTTTAGAGGTATTTAAAGTTCCTCCCTCAACGGCATCGTTGGCAAATATCTCATTACCATTAATATCCTCAACGACCTCATCACTGCCTTCTTCACACAACAAATCTGGGTTCGTATCGCAAGCGCCAAACTCACTACCATCGCCATTTAAAGTAGCCACATTATTACTACGATAATAAGTATTAGCAGCTAATTCAACCTCATCATTAACCCATAAGTTACCATCTAAAGCCGCCAAAAAGAATTCATTACTGGTCTTATCTGGATGCGTAAAAACAGCTTTACGATTAATCGCCTCAAGCTCAACCGGAATGGCACCATTGCCTATTAAACTGGTATCTGCGCCTGCCAAAGTTAAATTTAGCTGCCCAGCATCACCTCGCCAACTAAACGTTCCTAGACCGTTAAAGGCTTGGCTAGGAGAATAATCCCGCCAACCGTCTTCTTGAAAATGTTGTAAATCCAGAAAATAAGCAAACTCACCATTATTCCAGCCACTGCTAATTTCTTCGTTATGTCGCCCCCAAGAACCACCACTAACGGTCAAACTATGCTCTGGCGCAGTAAAACCAGTTTTAGTTTTTAAGGCAATGGCGCCACCCAAACTATTTAAGCCATAAGCTGGGTTAGACCCAGATTGCAAACTCATGGTATCAATGGCGCCTTTCGGAATTAAATCCCAGTGCACATTATCGCCAAAAGTCTCATTAAACCGCACACCATTCATATAAATAGCCAAGCCTTGCGGCAACCCCATTAAAGGTGAAACAGTAAAGCCACGATACTGTACATCTGGCTGCAAGGGATTATTTTGCGCATCATTAACCGTCACACTGCCCATATATTGATTCATATAATCAGCAATGGAAATACTTTGCGCATTCGCCAAATCTTCGGCTGTCATCACTTGAATATTGGCAGGTACTTTATCTGTATCAATAGCCGCACCCAAAGGGGTTGTATTAACCACACTAAAAGATTCCAACTCAATCATTTGTTGTTGTTTAAACTCACCGTCAACTGCAAAAGCACTGCTTGTCAGCGTCATCACAGAAAGTGCGCTATAGGGAATTATTTTCTTATTCATACCTTTGTTCTAATTATTATGAAAGACACATAAGATTGTAGTATTTATAAGCTCGGAAAAATATAGGACTTTTTCCTGATTAATTCAGCGCAACACCCTACAGAAATTCCCTTGACATTAAAAAAGCCCCTGTAATACAATTTGCCTTACATCTTTTTTCAGGTGCCGCCATGATTACACTCAGACTAGATCCAAGCTTAGAAAGAAGCATAAAAAACACTGCTAAATCACTAGGCGTGACAAAATCCGAACTCATTAGGCGCAGTATTACTGAGTTTTTAAACAATACTGAAACACCCAGCCCATGGGAATTAGGCGCTGATTTATTCGGAAAATATGCAAGTGGACAAGACAATTTATCGCAAGATAGAAAGTCACTGCTAAAAGAAAAAATCAAAGCAAAGAGATCATGAAAAGAATTCTGGTTGATTCAGGGCCATTAATCGCTTTATTTGATCAAAGTGACAAATATCATCTTAAATCTATTGAGTTTATAAAAAACAACACATCCGAACTACTTACAACACTTGCATCAATAACTGAAACGCTACACTTATTAGATTTTAACCGTCATGCCCAGTTTGATTTTTTAACCTGGATCAATAAAGGGGCAATCAAAATTGAACCCATTGAAACTGCAGACTTAATCCGAATAAAAGAGCTAATGATGAAATATGCAGATTTGCCCATGGACTTTGCAGATGCATGCCTAGTTCTGTTAGGGGAAAAATATAAAATAAGCGTTATCGCTACTATAGATAGAGACTTTGAAGTCTATCGCATGAATGGGCACACAACATTTAAAGTTATTTTAAAATAATTCCACTTAAATATAAATCAAACAACATCATGAACGAAACTACAATCAAACTCATCACCGACTACTATGCCGCTTTTAATTCAGGCGATATGGATAGCTTTTTAAGCCTACTAACTGACGATGTTATTCATGACATCAACCAAGGCGAACGTCAAATAGGTAAAGAGGCATTTAAACAATTTATGCAAGTCATGAATACCAGCTACAAAGAAGAATTGGTGGATATGGTAATTATGAGCACACCAGATGGCTCACGCGGTGCCGCTGAATTTGTTGTTTTAGGTGAATACTTAAAAGCAGATCAAGGCTTACCGGATGCACAAGGCCAAAAATATCGCCTACCTGCTGGCGCTTTTTTTGAAGTTCGCGACAATAAAGTAGCGCGTATCACCAACTACTACAATCTTGAAGATTGGATCGCACAAGTTAGTGAATAATTGATTTTCAATTACGAAAGGTAGGGCGGCGCTTTAGCCCGCCTTTTAAAATATAGAAAAGCGGGCTAAAGCACCGCCCTACTCTCACCGCTAGATTAAAAACTACCGAAAAATCCTCTCATCATGCCTAAAAACATCCAAATACAGCGCTGTTCTGGCTCTAGCCTACAAAAACACCTTGCCGACCTCGCTCAACTGCGTATTGAAGTCTTTCGTGATTTTCCTTATCTCTATGATGGCGATCTTGATTATGAAGAAAAATACCTGCAAACTTATATACAGTGTCCAGAAGCCGTTATCGTATTAGCATTGGACGGCGATAAAATCATCGGCGCATCCACCGGCATACCTTTAGAGCATGAATCTGAAGCATTTCAACGCCCCTTTATTGAACACAACTACTCACCTAAACAGGTTTTTTATTGTGCCGAATCGGTATTAAAAAAAGAATATCGCGGTTTAGGTATTGGTGTCCGTTTTTTTGAAGAACGCGAAGCACATGCCCACGAACTAGGCAAATTTGATTATTATAGCTTTTGCTGCGTACAACGCGATGCAGACCATCCATTGCGCCCACCGAGTTATGTACCCTTAGATAAATTCTGGAATAAACGCGGTTACACCCAACACCCAGAGCTCTGGACAAATTACGATTGGAAAGATTTGGGCGAAAGCGAACAAAGTAGTAAAAAATTAGTTTTTTGGTTAAAAGAAGTATAGGCAACACATGAGCACTCTCATTGACTTACTCGATCACGCGGACAAACTAAAAATAGAATTAGACCAGTACCGGAACTGGGAAAATACTAATATTCTTGAAGCACTCGCGGTTGAATACACTTACGACAGTAACCGCATAGAAGGCAACACCTTAACACTACGGGAAACAGACCTCGTCATTCACAAAGGACTGACCATTGCCGGGAAAGCACTCAATGAGCACCTTGAAGCAATCAATCATTACCAAGCTATTCATTTTATTCGCGATTTAATTAAAGCAAACGAACCGTTTAACAAGCACAGTTTATTAAGTATTCACAGCCTGATTCTTCACGGCATAGATAGAGATAATGCGGGGCGTTACCGACAAGTTCCAGTGATGATTAGTGGTAGCCAACATACACCGCCACAACCTTGGCAAATTGAAAAACTAATGGAAGACTATTTTTTATTTTATCAACAACAAAAGACTCAGCTTCACCCGATTATTTTTGCCGCTGAACTACACGAACAATTAGCCACAATACATCCATTTATTGATGGCAATGGCCGCACAGCACGCTTGATTATGAACTTAACTTTATTACAATCCGGCTTCCCTATTACCAATATTAATGGGGACTCTGAATCACGCCTCTCTTATTATTCTGCACTAGAAAAATGCAACATAGAGCAAGATAAAACTGACTTTTACAAATTAATCACTGAATATACAATTGCTTCACTAGAACGACTATTGCAATTAATAAAAACAATATAAAGAAAATGACCACCAAACATCAACTCCGAATAGCTAGCGCCCAATATGACATCAGTGAATTTAGCAATTGGCAGCAATACGTAGAAAAAATTAAGCGATGGATCAATGACGCCGTAACAAACAATGCCCAATTATTACTCTTCCCTGAATATTTCAGTATGGAATTGGTGTCATTATTTGATCAAGCTACAAGAAAAGACCTGAATAAACAACTCTTTGCCTTGCAATCACTACATGACGACTTTTTGACTTTATATCAAGAACTCGCCCAAAAGCACCAGCTTCTTATACAAGCCGGCACTTTTTCCGTACTGCAAGAAAACCAGACTTTTCATAACCGTGCTTATTTATTTTACCCGGACGGGCACTACGAATTTCAAGACAAGCTGCAAATGACGCGCTTTGAGAATGAACAGTGGCAAATTACTGCCGGTGAGGAAATAAAAGTTTTTGACACCGATTATGGAAAAATCGCGATTAATGTCTGTTACGACAGCGAATTTCCTATGATTGCGCGCAAACAAGTTGAAATGGGGGCTAACTTAATCTTAGCCCCTAGCTGTACTGACACGCTAGCTGGTTATCACCGTGTCCGTATAGGCTGTCAAGCGCGCGCCTTAGAAAATCAGTGTTATGTCGTACAATCTCCCACCGTCGGCAATGCACCTTGGTCTGAAGCTGTGGATATTAATATTGGCGCAGCAGCAATTTATACACCCGTAGATTATGGTTTTCCTGATAATGGCATACTCGCCATCGGTGAATTAAACCAAGCGCAATGGGTTTATGCTGATTTGGATTTACAGAGTATTGAGAAAATACGAACAACGGGACAAGTGTTTAATTATCGTGATTGGGATGGGCAATTCAGATTTTCTTAAAGCCATAAAGGGTGGCAATATTGCCACCCTAAACTATCACGCATAAGTATCGATTTTACCGGGCGCTGCGGCTTCAATCAATTTCACTGCAGATTCCCCTTCTGCCTTTTGAGCATCCAGCCCTTTTTTAAGCACCTCAACTGAAATTTGTTCCTCCGCTGTTTTTTTATTCATCAACGCGGTTGCCAATCCAGGTGCGCCGCTACCACTTATAGAATCAATCATAACCTTCTCCTCCTCTTTAATATAATCAAGTCTATTATCGACATTTCGCTAAAAATCTTTAGCCCTGAATTCAACTCAAAAGTATGACCCAGAATTTTTTGGCGTCAAAAGACAATTCAGGCTCAGGTATTATTGAATTTTCGTTCCTCAGCATTTCGTAAAAAATAAGCGGCATAATTTTTCCTCTCATAATACTAAGGTTATATCGTCGTCAAGTATTGAAATTTTTTAGGGTTCATTGAGAATGCTTTATTTTATGCGGATTACAGTATTATCTCAAAGCCGCATTAATTAAGAATTCCCCATTTAACGGTGACATAGACCAATATAAAACCCTCACTAATTATAGAGCCAGCAGTTGATAAAACAACATAACAACTGCAGGAGTTAATAGTCGATGCAGACTGGAGAAATCTAATTAATAAAGACATCTATATTAAAAAATATTCTCGCAAGTCAATAAAATGACACTTTATCTACACCATAAAAACGACGATACGAACATTTAAAATAAATAAAAATCAATAACTTAAAATATAATTATCAACAAAAAATATATTGGCACGACATCTGCTTCTACATTTGCAAACAAATTAAAAATGCGAGGTACATATCATGTCAAGCGGAATGGTCATTAATACAAACATAAGCTCCATCAACACTCAAAGGCAACTTACCCAAACAAATAATACACTCAGTACGACTATGGAGCGTTTATCCTCAGGCCTGCGTGTTAATAGCGCCAAAGATGATGCCGCTGGGCTAGCTATCGCCAACCGCATGAACTCACAAGTCAGAGGGATGACGGTTGCCGTTCGGAATGCTAATGATGGTATCTCTCTTGCTCAAACAGCAGAAGCGGCTATGGGAGAACTTACTAGCACCATGCAACGAATGCGTGATTTATCTGTACAAGCTGCCAATGAAGGGGCGGTTACCAGCGCAGACAGAGAAAAAATTCAAACAGAGTTTCAGCAATTAAACGACGAGCTTTCCCGTATTATTACCAATACCGAATTTAATGGTAAAAAGATTATTAACGGGTCGTTATCAACAGGTGTTAACTTTCAAATTGGAGCTAATACCACCTCTGATAACCAAATAGGCATTAGCATTACTAACTTATCGATTACTTTAGTAGATGTAACAGCTGCCAGTATTGGCTCTATGGCTTCAGCAGCAGATGTATTATCAGCAATCAACGTTATTGATACCGCTATTGAAGGTATTGATATCGCAAGGTCACGTTTAGGGGCGCTACAAAACCGTTTTACCTCGACTATCACAAACCTACAGTCTTCTATTGAAAACCAGTCAGCCGCTAAGTCACGTATCATGGATGCTGATTTTGCGGCAGAAACAGCAACACTCAGTCGGACGCAAATTTTACAACAAGCCGGAACAGCAATGCTATCTCAGGCCAACCAGAGACCGCAGGCGGTATTATCCTTACTCCAATAAATGATATACTGTGAAACTTCTTTGGCATTATCACTGCTTATTCCATTCAATCAGCAGTGATAATCTAAGTACAAAAAATCAAAGCCTATGACTACAAGCGATTCTGCGCAATTATCAAGCAGTACACTGAAAACAAATATTTTTGCTGAAAAGTTTTTATATCATGTTAATCGCGATAACTTTAATAAAGTGAGTGCCAATGCTATCTTCAATACTGAATTCAAAAAAACATTATTTGATGAGGACTCTCTTTACATCATTATTGGCACAGATTCGGGACTACTTCCTCAATATATACAACAGCAAGGCATTCCGCCTGGAACACGCTATATTTTCATTGAACTAGAGGATATTTTAAGTCAATTATATGAGCATAACTTACTCAAATCACTGGACTCAGACATCATCTGCACTACTCTGGAAAAATGGGCAGAACAAGCTGTAAAATGGAAATTCAGAGAATACAGCTATATAGGAAAAGTAGCCTCCTACAAAGCAATTTGTGCTCAACAAGCCAATATCCCAGAATACGCAGAACTCAACTGGCAAGCGACTGAAACACTTCAAACCATGCACTTTCAATGCAGCAGTAGCATCGGCTGCCAGCAGTTTATCATACGCCAGATACAAAATATTCCCGACAACATTCTTCCTGTTAAACTCCTGCATAATGTCTTTCAGGAACAAACGGCTATTATTCTTGCAGGCGGCCCCTCACTTAGCAATATATTACCCTGGGTCAAGCAACACCGAGAACAATTAGTCATCTTCGCCGTCTCTCGGGTAGCAAGGCAACTACTAAAACTCAATATTGAACCTGATTTTATTTGCTCAGTAGACCCGCAAGCAGAAAACATTGACGTCAGTAAAGAGATGTTCCTGTTTAAAGACACTATCTTCATCCACTCGTATCATGTTGATTCATCCTTAGTCAATCAATGGTCCGGCACCAAATTATATTTTGGTAATCGGTTTCCATGGAAATCACAATCTAACCCCGATAATATTAGCTCAGTGGGACCCACTGTCTCGAACTGCGCTCTCGCTGCAGCACACTATTTTGGCTGTCCACAAATTTTATTGGCAGGTTTTGACCTATGTTACACAAAAGAAGGCATCACCCACGCCGAAGGCAGTGATGAAGCTGAGTCAGGCCCTAAATTCAACTCATCGTTATTAGAAGTTGAAACCTACAGTGGCCATAAACGCTCCACTGAACCGGAGTTTCTCATCGCGTTAAATAACTTAGGCAAACAAGCTAAACTTATTCAGAATGACCATAAAGATATTATTAATTTAGCGATTGATGCAGCAAAAGCTGACAACATCAGGTATCTCCCTCCTGAACAAATCATCCTAGGCGCGCCAGTACTCACACCCACTCAAATAAAACGCCAAATCCCCGACTTAAGTAACACCACACTCAAACATCATTATCAAACTATTAGCGCAGAACTAGAAAGAGCCATTCACCATATTAGCTTAATCCAAAAGCTCGCTCAAAAAGCCTTAAAGATTAATAACAAAATGTATAATGCACAAGGCGAGATTGATAACTATAAAGACAAACGCACGCTGGACAAATTAGAAAAACAAATTACCCGACAACACCTTAGCTTCAGTGTCTTGGTAAAAAGCTTCGGCATCAGAAATTTCCTTAAAATCACCGCACCTCATAGTGATGATGACTCATGGACAGCCGAAAAAACTAAAAAAATGGGGGCAATTTATTACCAAGCTTATGATGCTGGAGCAAAATACTTGTTATCCACTCTTAATGCTACACTGTTGCGTACGCAAGCAAGAGCCGAAGAGCTCAAAGATCAGCCTGACTTCAACTTACTGATTCGACAATGGCAACAAGATAACAGCTATAAACGTGCGATCACTTGGAGAGAGCAACACCCTGATTACAAATTCTCTGAGCATACAACAGAAAAATTGCTAGATTTAGAACAATTATTTCAGGATATTTTAGACAATAAGCAAACACGCTTTAAAAAAAGAACCGAAGCTTATTCCTCCTTGCCAGCTTTAAAAACCAAGGCAATATTATTATTTAAGCATAACAAACTAGAAGGTTTAGAAAATTTAGAAAAGGGACTGCATCAACTACAAAGCGAAATAAAAACGCCTTATTTACTATTGGTCAAGGGATATCGCACAGAATTAGAGGGTAATATAGAACTTGCACTGCAATGCTATGAGGACATTATTAACCTTGAAGACTCGCCTCTTTTAGAGGAGGCACTGCTAAGAATATCTTCCATAAACATAGTGCAAAACGATCACTACAACGCTCACCTAGCACTACGATGCCTTTCTCAGATATCACCTATTTACCTGCCTTATTACGCGGAATCTTGTCGTATCACAGGAGACAGCCTACAGGCTATTGATTCGTACATGCACTATATTAATTTTTTCCCAGAAGATATGATTTGCAAACTGAAAATAGCAAATTTGTATATTGAGATCAAAGCCTATGAAGCGGCCGGACTTATGTTGAAACATATTTTAGACGTAGACCCAGACTCTCATGCTGCAACTATCTTAACTGCACAAGTAAAGTCTCTATCTGAACACACTACCAACTGAAAGGTGGCTAGCGCTATATAATTATTTAATCACCTTGATAAGCTTTTACTGATTTTCGCCCCTGCTTAAGCGATAAATACTGCTTTTCCATTGTTTGTTTCTGTGCTTGCAAAACACGTAAAGACAGGGCATCTTCTACTTGTATTTTTTCAATCATACTAATAACATCAGCTCGACACATACCACTAACTGAGTCAGTAAAAAAGTACTCTAGCGCCTCTTGTCTCTGCTTTAAAAGGTCACTTAAGTCCTCCCAGTCACCTTCAGAGATTTTTTTCTGTATCTCTTCAGTAAAACTAAAAATGCCATAAAATGAGCCCCTTATTGCCTTAGTCATCAGTGTATCTACTGATAAGCCTCAGGAATTGCATTCCATGCGGCCTGTACTTCACGCATTAAATCACTCACTTCATCTAAAATTTCAATATTATTCTCTGCTGTAGCCTGAAACAACCGAGCATTAATATAATCATATAAACGCCTTAAATTTACGGCTATTTCTCCGCCTTTCTCAGCATCAAGCCCATCAATCAAGCCGCCGACAATACCCACAGCCTTGGATATTTGGATACTTTTTTCCTCGTAATCCTTCCGTGAAATAGCACCTTTTGCAGTATTAACACGCATTAAAAATCCGCCCATTAACATTTGAATTAATTTATGAGGAGTCGCCTCATCCGCAGCAGACTCATTATGAATCGTTGCATATTTATTTACATTATTTCTATACATAGTAGGTCTCATTGATATATCCCCAGAATCAAAGATTCGCCAACTGCTGAGCCAAATAAGCACCGGTAGACTGAAACTGTCCTACCGCAACATCCATAGCAATAAATTGTTTCATTAAAGTACGCTCCAAATTATCTAACCTTAACTGCACCGTATCACGATCAGCAGATAAGCCACTTATCTGCTTATTTAAAGATTTAGTTTGTTCATCAAAGGTACCACCGGAGTTTAAGTATTGATCTAAACGCGTATCTAACCTTGCTGCGACTCCGTCAGATGATGAAAAGACATCACTGACAGCATTTAAATTAGCTTTAAGTGCATCAGAAAATTCAGCGCTATTTAGAGACATAACACCAGTACGATCAATCGAAATACCAATCATTGCCAAGGAATTATAATCCGTGGTGGCACTACTCACAGAATCACCAACAGCCTGTCTTATTTGAGCCTGAATACTACGTAAGGTTGAATCTCCCACTAAAGCGCCAGCTTTCTCGACATTTTCAGGATCATACCGACCAAGATCTTTCATAATCGACATAAGACCGTTATAAGCCGAGACAAACCCGCCTGTGACCGTTTTAATTGCAGCCTCATCAAGGCTCACATCAACATTAAAAACAGTTCCTGTTTCTGCCTTTTTTAAATCTAAAGTGACACCTTGAATAACATCATTAATGGAATTAGAGCTTCGGGTCGCGAGCTGACCATCCACTAAAATTTTTGCATCCAGAGAAGCATTTTGCTCAGTTAAATTAGTCGTGCCACTACCAGCAGGGTCATACACTAAATTAGATAAGCCAGGAACTGCCGAGTCTTCTATGGCCGTCACCGATATATCATTTGCTGTTCCTGTCGATTTAGAGGTTAAAACTAGCTTAGAAACAGTGCCACCAACACCGTCATCAACATTAATAATACTGGCATTAACTCCAGAGTTATCACTCGCTTTATTAATAGCATCACGGACACCTTCCAAGGTATTATTAGTGCCATCTAAAATCACAGAAAAATCATTTCCGGCAACGGATAAAGTTAACGTACCACTGCCGACAACATCACTGTAACCACTATAACCTCCAGAGGTTAATTTATGCGCCTCTGCTAACTGCTGTACTTCCAATGAATAAGAGCCTGCTGCCGCACCTAAACCAGCGGTTGCTGTTAAAATACCCTCATTCGATGAAGCCGCCTGATGCGTACTAAAAGCACCTAACTCATTCAACTTTCCAGTTGCAGTGCGAAAATCTGACAGTGATGACTTTAAACGACCTAATGCACTTAAACGTTCATTGGCAGCATCCTCCTTTCGCCCAATGGCATTAAAAGCAGGTCGACCATCAGCGTCAACTAACTGCCGAACAATGCCGCCGATATCCATACCACTACCGATACCTAATGCTGATGCTATGGCCATTGCTGCTCTCCTATTCCATTGCTAACTAAGCTCTATAACTTTCAATACTACCTGATTTACCATCTGTCTCCTGCATTCTCTGCGCAAGCTCCAAAACCTCTTCAGATGGAATTTGTCTAATCGTCTCTCCTGACTCTCTATCGATAATACTCATCACAACTTGCTGAGTCGACTCATCGACTTTAAACTGCAAATTCCGCTGTACACTCTCAAGTATCTTATTACCTTCATCAGCCAATTTTTTAGCATCAGCCAACGAAGTTACTTTAGAAGTGGAGGCTTCACTTTCCTCAGCATCCTCTTCTTGCTTTTTTACTTTCTCATCCGCATTAATACTTGAAGAATTTTTTTGAGTATTATTAATATCGCGAGCAAAAGGAGTCAATGACAATCTTGTTACGTTTGAAATATCATTATTCATAACTCACCTCCACACCATAACAACAACAGATACCCTTATTAACAAGGGTATCTTATGTATTCTACTCACTTTATCTTAATAACCCAAGCACAGCCTGTGGCGCTTGATTCGCCTGAGATAACATCGCAGTACCCGCTTGTTGTAAAATCTGATTACGACTTAATTGTGCTGTTTCAGCTGCAAAGTCAGTATCCATAATTCTTGATTTAGCGGCGGATTGATTTTCGATTGATGACTGTAGATTAGAAATCGTAGTGGTAAAACGATTCTGTACCGCACCCAAAGCTGCTCTCGAAGTATCAATCGCTTTAATCGCTGAATCGATAATATCAATCGCCGATAAAACCCCGGCACTGGTTGCGCCAGAACCGATACTGGCAGCCGTTACATCAGACAAAGTACCTGATAGATTCACAATATCAATTGCTATCTGGTTATCCGAAGCGGTATTAGCACCAATTTGAAAATTAACGCCTCCAGACAAAGAGCCATTGATAATTTTTTTACCATTAAACTCAGTGTTACCGATAATTCTATTCAGCTCATCATTTAACTGAGCAAATTCTGTCTGTAATTTTTCTCGGTCAGAACTGCTAACAGCCCCTCTGTTCGCTGACTGCACACCTAAGTCACGCATCCGCTGCAAGGTATTAGTAAGTTCACCCATTGCCGATTCAGCCGTTTGCGCCAAAGAAATACCATCGTTTGCATTTCTAACCGCAACACCCATACCTCTTATTTGAGAGTTCATGCCATTTGCAATGGCAAGTCCCGCGGCATCATCTTTTGCAGAGTTAACCCGCAAACCAGAGGATAGTCGCTCCATTGAGGTTGATAATGCGTTACTTGTATCTGTTAAGCGACGTTGACTATTGATTGACGCTACATTTGTGTTGATTACCATTGCCATGATACTACCCTCCAAAATTTCTTAATGCTGTATAAGATCAAGAAATATATTCAATTAAAATAAAACCATCAATAATTTTTAAGCTCATACCTCTTATCGACCTAATATAAATTTACTTTAATCTTTTTTCCACTCTTCTTTGCAAGCATTCAGTTCAATGAAGTACTTTCTAAACGCGCTTTTGTAGTATCGTCCTTAAACTCAAAATTTCTTTGTGTGGTAACAAACAAGGTTGCTCAATAGGTATACAACTAATCACCTTTTTATTAGCCAATAACGCAACCACCAGAGCGACACTCTGACAACCCACGACTAAGTCAGCATGCATAATATCGACTAATAAAGACGGCTCACGACTTAGCAAAAGAAACTGAGGATACTGCGCCAATAATGCATCATACTTGCCGTCTTTATCTGAAGGATGTGGTCGAATCACCAATTGACTAATATCACACTCCAATACCTGCAGGTTTTCCAATAGATACTTAAGTGCATCAAATTCAGTATAGCCAAAGTAGTTAATATCAGCATATTTAAGTAAAGCATGATCTGAAATATTTTCACTGACAAATAACAGGATACGCTCATCACAGCTCTTTTCCATTGAGCTTTGGCTAAGCTCTTTCAACTCAGCTGCTACATCTATTAAATAAGGGTTTTCGACAATTTTAATAACAGTATGCACAAACGCTGCTCGGGCAATTTGTTCCGCATAAAGATCACCCACCCAAATTTCATCAGGTAAATGTTGCACGCCATTACGTATAAATCGATCAGGATAATTGACCCAATGATCAATAAAGCTGACCACCCTTTTACCTAATAATTGCGCCTGCTTAATCACTTGCCACTCAATATCTGACTGCCAGCTAGTCCCACATAAACACCAGTCTGCCGCTAATAATCCTGCATCAACAGTTGTTAACTCAATAACGCCTAGCTTTCGCTGAAAAACATTCAGCGCCGGCCCTTCGAGCACAAAAAGGCAGTTCAACTGATGTTGTTTAACATAGCTCGCCAGTATTTCCGCGCCTCCCGCATCATGCGCAACCAACAAACACAAACCGTGATCAATATTCACACGTTGCGCTCCGCATTGAATTTAGCAAAATATAAAATATCCATTGGCTGCCCTTCAATCATCTCCTGAGCTCTTCGCACGCCATCGGGAATCATGCCAGAACGTTGCATAATGCTCAGCATCGCGGTATTGCACCTAAGCGTCCCGCCAGTAATTTTTCTAATACCCAAAGACAACAAATAATTCATTAAAGTCTGCCAGGCATCTAAACCAAAGCCCTGCCCCCAAACCTGCGGACTTAGCAGAATTCCAAGATCAGCCACCTGATGCGATTTTGAAATATAAGCCGTCATCGTGCCAACCAAAACACCTTCAAAGACAATGGCCAAAAACAAGTTATCGGCCGCCTCAAAACTTGCTAAATAGCGCCGACTACTTTCTAAAGTATGTTCATAAAAACGCTGGTTACTGTAGCGCATAACCACTTTATCATTAAGCCAGCCTATATATTCAGGACTTATATAATACTCAGTAAAGGTCACTAAACTCACTTTCTGACCCACAACCCTAAGCTGCTGCACCTTATTTTAAACTATCCAAGTTTTGCCAGACTTTCTGAAAAGCCTCAATAAGCAAATCCACATGATCATCTGTCAAGTCATGCAAACACATCTGATACCCCAAAAAACTCTGTTCATGTAAATGTTCGGCAACAGGACAAATGCCTTTCCTATAATCAACCTCACGACGACATAACTCAGAACGCCATGGAAACCCTTGCGACCCGTATGCTATTTTCTGCTGATACATCGGTAACAAATGCAAATTAACATAGCCCGCGGCTAAACCCT
>JAIPFI010000063.1 GCA_021736705.1 Methylococcaceae bacterium
TTTCATTACCCAGCAAATGACCTCACCAACGATCTACTCGCTAATAATTGAGCAATGAATATACTCCAATCATTAGGGCAATCGACCTTAAAGAGGCTGGCAAAATTAGGCCGAGGCAGCCTTTTTCTTATATCCATATTAAGTGGTTTAGCTTACCTATTAAAACGCCCGAACTTACTGATTAAACAACTCTATAGCGTCGGCGTACTGACATTCTGGCTAATTTGCATTGCGGGTCTTTTTGTCGGTATGGTGCTTGGACTGCAAGGTGTGTACACCTTATCTACCTTTGGCGCAGAATCGTCATTAGGCATTATGGTCGCCGCCTCATTAGTTCGAGAACTTGGTCCTGTAATCAGCGCATTACTCTTTGCTGGCCGCGCTGGCTCGGCCTTGACCGCTGAAATTGGTTTAATGAAAGCAACCGAGCAACTTTCGGGCATGGAAATGATGGCCATAGACCCACTTAAATATATTATTGCCCCTCGTTTTTTTGCCGGTTTTATTTCACTCCCGCTCCTAGCTGCTGTATTTAGCGCCATTGGCATTTTAGGTGGTCATTTAGCGGGGGTAGAATTATTAAACGTCGATGCTGGTGCGTACTGGTCGCAAATGCAAAATTCCATCGATTTTTATGATGATATTGTCAATGGCGTTATAAAAAGCATCATTTTTGCTTGGCTCGTTTCTTGGATTGCCTTATTCGAAGGCTACGACGCTCTCCCTACATCAGCAGGCATCAGCCGCGCAACAACACGCACGGTTGTTAATTCAGCGTTCGCCATCCTTTTATTTGACTTTTTATTAACCGCCCTTATGTTTGGAGCTAACTAATCATGCAGTACAGATCCCTAGAGATTTTAGTCGGATTTTTTGTCAGTATAGCCATTGTTGCCCTGTTTTTTCTTGCCCTGCAAGTCAGTAATTTTAGCGCTTTACAAGACAATGGCAGCTACACCGTCAGCGCACATTTTGAAGATATTGGCGGACTAAAAACCAAAGCACTCGTGTCTATGGCTGGCGTTCCCATCGGTCGCGTTACCGAAATCAATTTTGATCCTAATAAATATGACGCCGCAGTCACCATGCGCATAAATGCGCGTTACAACACCCTGCCTAGCGATACATCAGCCAGCATATTAACCTCTGGTTTGCTAGGTGATAAATATATCGGTTTAACACCTGGTGGACTAGATGATTTTTTACACGAAGGTAGCACCATTGAACTAACTCAATCAGCATTAGTATTAGAACGACTAATCAGCCAGTTCCTATTCAATTCATCGAATAAGTCTGAATAAAACCATGCAAAACATAGAAATCAGCAGCCCTGCTACGGGAAGTTATGCGTTAAAAGGTAACTTAATTTTCAACACGATTAATAAAGCGGTGTTAAACACTTTAGACTTCAAACAAGCACCTTCCAGCATGACTATCGACTTACACGAGGTTGGTGAAATTGATAGCGCTGGCCTTGCTTTACTTATAGAATGGATAAAATTTGCTCAAGCACATCAAAAAAAACTGTACTTTAACAACATCCCAGCACAGTTAACGGCCTTGGCAAAGCTGAGTTATATCTCAGAAATCGATTTATTTACAACTAAGAATAATTAAATACCATGGATAAATTACTCATTACTGGCGGCAAAAAACTGGCCGGCGAGCTAATCGTTTCGGGCGCTAAAAATGCAGCATTACCGATTTTAGCTGCCACACTACTCAGCGACACACCCGTCACCATTGGTAATATCCCACATTTACATGATATTACTACCACCATCGAGCTATTAGGCTGCATGGGCGTACAACTATCCATTGATGAAAAACTCAACATTGAAGTCAATAGCAGCACCATTACCAAACTAGAAGCTCCCTATGAGCTGGTACGCACCATGCGTTCATCTATTTTAGTATTAGGGCCTTTATTAGCACGCTTTGGTCAAGCTGATGTTTCTCTTCCGGGCGGCTGTGCTATCGGTGCTCGTCCCGTCGATATCCACCTTGACGGCCTGGCAAAAATGGGTGCAGATATAAAAGTGGAAAACGGCTATATTCATGCCAAAGCAACTCGTTTAAAGGGATGTCGTTTAGTTTTAGAACAAGTGACCGTAACAGGTACAGAAAATCTACTGATGGCGGCAACGCTAGCAGAAGGTACGACCATTATCGAAAATGCTGCGCGCGAACCTGAAGTCAACGATCTCGCACACTTTCTTAATAAAATGGGTGCAAAAATCAGCGGCATCGGCACTGATGTACTGACCATTGAAGGCGTGGAACGCCTAGGTGCAAAAGACTTACATTACGATGTACTGGCTGATCGTATTGAGGCCGGTACTTATTTAGTTGCTGCAGCAATAACCCGCGGCAAAATAAAACTAAAAAAAATCCAGCCTAATTTATTAGATGCGGTATTAGTAAAATTGGAAGAAGCCGGTGCTGAAATCACTACAGGCAAAGATTGGATTAAGTTAGATATGCACGGTAAACGCCCTAAAGCAGTGTCTATTCGTACCGCGCCTTTCCCTGCCTTTCCAACCGATATGCAAGCCCAGTTTACTGCCATGAACAGCATTGCAGAAGGCGTCAGCACCATAACCGAAACAGTTTTCGAGAATCGTTTTATGCATGTCCAAGAAATGCAACGTATGGGCGCTAATATAAAAGTAGAGTCCAATACCGCCATTTGCACGGGCGTAGAAAAACTAACCGCGGCACCAGTCATGGCAACAGATTTACGTGCCTCTGCCAGCCTAGTCCTAGCAGGTCTAGTCAGTGAGGGAGAAACACTGGTTGATCGCATCTATCATATTGATAGAGGTTACGACCATATTGAAGAAAAACTTTCACAATTAGGCGCAATTATTCGCCGTATTCCAAGATAAACGGGACTTTATTCATGTTAACTATCGCTGTTTCCAAAGGCAGAATATACGATGAAGCGTTGCCCTTATTGGCAGAAGCCAACATCATCCCCATAGACGACCCAAAAACCAGTCGTAAACTCATTTTGAGAACCAATCATTCTAATGTGCAATTGGTTATTATTCGCGCCACAGATGTGCCTACTTTTGTAGAATATGGTGCTGCTGATTTAGGTATCGCAGGTAAAGACGTGTTAATAGAGCATGACTCAGATAACTTATACGAACCCTTAGATTTGAATATTGCCTGCTGTAAATTGATGACGGCTGCGCGTAAGGATGCGCCAGAAATTTCAGGACGCGTTCGAGTAGCGACTAAATATGTCAAAACAGCAGAGCGCTATTTTGCTAGTAAAGGCATACAAGCAGAAATCATCAAGCTTTATGGAGCAATGGAACTTGCGCCAATTGTTGGCTTAGCTGATTGTATTGTTGATGTCGTAGACACCGGCAACACCCTCAGAGCAAACGGTTTAGAGCCTCGCGAACTGATTATGAATATCAGCTCACGCTTAATCGTCAACAAAGCCTCCATGAAAATGAAACACCACATAATACAGCCTTTACTTGATCAATTTGAAAAAACCCTAGCACAACGATAAAAGATTATGACTGAAACCATTACACGACTTAATAGCACTGATGCCGATTTTCAAGCACAATTGCAAAACTTATTAGCCTGGGAAGAAAGTTCAGATCACGAAATTCATCAGCGCGTTTTAGATATTATTGATAATGTCCGTAAAAATGGCGACCAAGCCGTGATTGAGTACACCAATCAATTTGACCACTGTTCAGTGTCTGACGCAGAACAGCTCGAAATTTCTCAAGCACAATTAAAAGCCGCTTGGGATAATTTACCTGCAGATCAAGCTGAAGCATTAGAAATTGCCGCTGCACGCATCCGCGCTTATGCCGAAAAACAAAAAATGGAATCTTGGCAATATACCGAAGCAGACGGCACAATTTTAGGTCAAAAAGTAACGCCTTTAGATCGCGCAGGGCTTTATGTTCCTGGCGGTAAAGCCGCTTACCCTTCATCGGTATTGATGAATGCGATTCCTGCTAAAGTGGCCGGCGTGCGTGAATTAATCATGGTTGTCCCTACCCCGCAAGGTCAGACCAATGAACTTGTTTTAGCTGCTGCTTATTTAGCAGGAGTTGACCGTGCCTTTGCCATTGGTGGTGCGCAAGCCGTTGCGGCATTAGCTTATGGCACAGAAACCATACCAGCCGTAGAAAAAATCGTAGGCCCAGGCAATATCTACGTGGCGACTGCAAAAAAATTAGTTTTTGGTCAAGTCGGTATTGATATGATTGCCGGCCCTTCAGAAATCCTCATTATTTGTGACGGCAAAACCAACCCAGATTGGATTGCGATGGATTTATTTTCCCAAGCAGAACATGATGAAGACGCGCAAGCTATTTTACTTTCGGACAACGCTGATTTTCTTGATGCTGTCGCGCAAAGCATCGATAAATTAATGCCTGAAATGGAACGCGCTGACATTATTAAAGCCTCGCTATCAGGTCGTGGCGCATTAATTAAAGTGGCCTCACTAGAAGAAGCCGCTCAAGTTTGTAATACGATTGCACCTGAGCATTTAGAGCTATCGGTAGAAAATCCCGTTGCCTTATGTGAGCATATTAATAATGCCGGTGCTATTTTTATGGGGCGTTATACTGCCGAAGCATTAGGCGATTATTGTGCTGGACCGAATCACGTTTTACCTACATCGGGAACTGCACGATTCTCTTCACCTCTAGGTGTGTATGATTTCCAAAAACGCTCAAGTCTGATTTTCTGCTCAGCAGAAGGCGCAAACACTTTAGGCAAAACAGCTTCAGTTCTAGCGCGCGGTGAAAGCTTAACCGCACATGCTCGTTCTGCAGAATATCGTTTAAAATAACTCAGTAGGGCGGACTAAAGCCCACCTTAATCAAGAGACAATAATATGACTGACCTACCCGAAAGAACCTGTAGCATAGACCGCCTAGTCACTCACCCTAAATTAGTCGAAGCGGCATTGAGCGGCAGAAAAACCCAACAACGTCGCGACGGCGTTTATGCCTACCCGAATGAAACATTCACTTTAGAAGGACAAGAATTTATTGTTACCGATCTAACGCGTGAAACGATTGGCGATATGACTGATGCCGAAGCACAAGCCGAAGGTTACCCAAGCCTAGCCATGTATCGTGATTTAATATTAAGAATGCATGCCGGTATGGAGTGGAATGAATCCGCTCCAGTTTGGGTACATCACTTTAAACGCGTCGATTAATCTAGCCAATAACCCTCTCATGACCGAGCAAGAACTCATTACTTCTGTTATTCGCCCTGAAATAAGAGCATTAACGGCTTATAAAGTCGCTGATGCCTCAGGCTTTATTAAATTAGATGCCATGGAAAACCCATACACTTGGCCTGAAGATATTAAAGCAGAATGGCTCAAGATAATGCACGAAGCTGAAATTAACCGTTATCCTGATCCAGAAGCTAAATCTTTATGTCGCACTCTCAAAGCATACAATCAGATTTCCGCAGAAAGTGACGTTCTGTTAGGTAATGGATCGGATGAAATTATCCAGCTATTGCTTATGGCATTACCCGCCAATTCGACGGTCATGGCACCCGAGCCTAGCTTTGTCATGTACAAACAAATTGCGCAATGTTTAGGGCTAAATTATCAAGGACTGCCTTTACTCGCAGATAATTTTGAACTGGATTTAGCAGTGACCTTAGCCACTATCAAAGACCAGCAACCAGAAATCATCTTTCTCGCTTACCCGAATAATCCCACAGGCAATTTATTTGATAGCGAAGCTATTGAACAGATTATTCAACAGAGTAAAGGCTTAGTGATTATTGATGAAGCGTACGCGCCTTTTACCGATTTTAGTTTTATCCAGCAACTAGAGAAATATAACAACTTACTCGTTATGCGTACCGTTTCGAAACTCGGTTTAGCCGGTTTACGTTTAGGTTTTATTGCCGGAAACCCCGCTATTATTAGCGAACTGAATAAAGCACGATTACCCTACAATATTAATGTGTTGACTCAAGCAAGCGTAGAATTTGCTTTAAGTCACCCCGAGATGTTTGCGGAACAAACCGATGCAATCTGCGCCGAACGCGCACGTATGTTTCTTCAGTTAAGCGTCATAAAAGAAGTAACACCTTGCCCGAGTGCAGCAAACTTTATTCTTTTCCGTACACCCAAAGATACTGCGACAGCAATATTTAACAAATTAAAAGAACAAGGGGTATTAATTAAAAATTTAGCCCCGCAAAAAGGCTTACTAAGTGATTGTTTACGTGTCACCATTGGCAAGCCTGAAGAAAACAATGCCTTTATAAAGGCATTAAAAGCAGCATTACAAACCGGCTAAGATTAAAGTTTAATAAAACGGGGCTTCAAAAGCGAGTGCCTCTAATGTACTATTGGACAAATAATAATGATAAAAGTGTGCATAACACACAACGAGGAGCGTGATATATGAGCAATCAAGGCGTCGATAGATCCAAGCGCCAATTTCTAACAACAGCCTTAACCGTCGTTGGTGCTGTTGGTACAGGTTACATTGCAGTGCCTTTTCTGTCACAAATGCAACCCAGTACCAAAGCAAAAGCGGCTGGAGCACCTGTAGAAATTGATATTAGTAAAATGGAAACTGGGCAACTTATCCGTGCGGCATGGAGAGGTAAACCTGTTTGGGTGCTTAACCGAACCCCAGCAGTATTAGAAATACTAGCAAAAGAGACTGATAAGCTCGCCGATCCTCTGTCATTAGAATCCAATCAACCGAAATCCAGCAATAATGAATTTCGGTCAATTAAACCTGAGATTTTTGTTGCCGTCGGATTATGTACTCACCTCGGCTGTTCGCCTACTTTCCGCCCTGAAATCGCACCAAATGATTTAGGCGAAGACTGGAAAGGCGGTTTCTTCTGCCCTTGTCATGGTTCTGGCTTTGATTTGGCAGGTCGTGTATTCCGTGGTGTTCCTGCACCGACCAACTTAGATGTGCCACCGCACCGCTATTTGTCAGAAACACGAATTATTATTGGTGATGAATCAGGAGCTGACGCATGAAAAAAAGTCATTTAGAAAATTGCGGCAACTGGTTTCTTGACCGCTTTCCACTCACCAAACTGTGGAATGACCACATGGCGCAATATTACGCGCCGAAAAACTTTAACTTCTGGTACTTTTTTGGTTCCCTAGCGTTGCTTGTGCTCGTCAATCAATTAGTGACGGGGATTTTACTGACCATGAACTACAAGCCTGATGCAGGCTTAGCTTTCGATTCAGTCGAATATATCATGCGCGAAGTTCCTTGGGGCTGGCTGGTGCGCTATATGCATTCAACCGGCGCTTCCGCATTTTTTCTGGTGGTTTATTTGCACATGTTCCGCGGTCTTATCTACGGTTCATTCAAGCAGCCCAGAGAACTCATCTGGATCTTCGGTATGCTTTTATTTGTTGCCTTAATGGCAGAAGCATTTATGGGCTATTTACTACCTTGGGGACAAATGTCTTACTGGGGCGCACAGGTTATTATTTCGCTATTTAGCGCAATTCCTGTCATTGGCGATGATTTATCCTTATGGGTACGCGGCGATTATGTTATTTCCGATGCAACGCTAAACCGTTTCTTTGCTTTCCATGTCATTTCTATTCCACTGATTTTAATCATGCTAGTTTTCTTGCACATTGTTGCTTTGCATGAAGTTGGCTCAAATAACCCAGACGGTATTGAAATCAAAGCCTCAAAAGACCCTTGGGGACATCCCGTTGACGGTATTCCTTTTCACCCGTATTACACGGTAAAAGATATCGTTGGTGTTTCCATTTTTATATTCTTTTTTGCCACAGTACTGTTCTATATGCCTGAAATGGGCGGCTACTTCCTAGAACATGCCAACTTTATTCCAGCAGATCCATTAGCAACACCTGAGCATATTGCACCGGTTTGGTATTTCACACCGTTTTACGCAATTTTAAGAGCGATTCCTGACAAATTTGCTGGGGTTATCGCCATGGGTGGTGCGATTGTGGTTTTATTCTTATTGCCTTGGTTAGATCGTAGCCCTGTTAAATCAATTCGTTACCGTGGTGGCATCTATAAAAAAGCTATTTTAATGTTTGTTATTAGCTTTTTAGGTTTAGGTTATTTAGGCATGCAAGCACCTACAGCAGGTGCAACTATCATGGCACGTATTTTTACGGCTATGTATTTTGGTTTCTTCTTACTCATGCCTATTTATACGCGTTGGGAAAAAACTAAACCCGTACCGAAACAACTAACAGATCAACCAACAATCGAAGACCGTATCCCAGGCTGGAAAGCAACTTTCTGTGAAATGATCAAAGAAGTACCTGTTCAAAAAGACGGGGAAACGGTTATGCGTAAACGACCCGACACATCCGGCATCATTAATGTGTTGATTCGTACGGCTAAAAACATAAAAGCGAGTCTAGACTAATGAAAAAATTACTCCAAATCTGTCTATTACTCTTAGTTCCTCTCGGCGCTTTCGCTTCAGCAGGAATAGAGCTAGAAGACGCCGATATTGACTTAACTGATCGCCTATCATTAGAAAATGGAGCGCATCTTTATGTGCAATATTGCTTAGGTTGTCATTCAACGAAATATATTCGTTATCTCAATCTAGCCGATGATTTCAATGTCGGCCAACAAGAAATTTTAAAGAAAGTAGCACCAAAAGGTGCTGGCATTTATGACAAAATGCTGACCGCCATGAATGGTCATGATGCTAAAAAATGGTTTGGCACACAGCCCCCTGATTTATCATTAATTGCCCGTTCAAGAGGCGAAGATTGGTTGGTTAGCTATTTAAAAGGCTTTTACCAAGATTTAAGCAAAAAGACAGGAGTAAATAACACCGTTTTTCCTGATGTCGCTATGCCCAATCCACTCTGGCAGCTTCAAGGTGAACAAAAAGCGCTTATCAAAACAATTGATGGTCGTGAAGTCATTACCGGTCTGACAATTACAGAACCAGGTACTATGACAGCCAAACAATTCGATAAAGCCGTGAATGATATTGTTGCGTTCCTTGTCTATGCCGGTGAACCAGCACAAGTGCAACGCCGCAGCATGGGTAAATATGTTTTATTATTTATCTTAATGTTTGGGGTCATCGCCTATTTATTGAAAAAAGAATACTGGAAGGACGTACACTAACCTTTTCACATTCCAGACAAAAAAGCGCTACTTCTCACGAACTAGCGCTTTTTTTATCTCTCATATTTATCAAATAAAAGCTTATTATGAAAAAATATCTACTGATTAGCCTATTAACTGCTTTATTCTTCCACCAAACTGTACAGGCAGAAACAACCACGCCAGACAAAACACGCTATGACCCGCTCTTTGTTCCCATAGACATCATATTATTTCGTCCTCTCGGTTTAGCAACAACAATCACAGGTTCAGCATTGTTTATCGCTATCTCACCCTTTACAGCATTAAGTGCTATTGCACCACCGCATGATGCCTTTGAACGTGTAGGCGACATATTTGTAGCCTTACCTGCTATTTACACCTTCATGCGCCCTATTGGCGACAAACGTTTTACACGCAACTATGATTAAATATCGAACGACCACGGCGGCCTAATTCTTGACTTTATTCCTTCGATTCATCATTTGTATTTTTATAACCATGCCACATAGCTCTGACTAGGTTTTCACCCTGAACAAAGCTCTCTAACAACACGCCCAACACATGAATAACAATCAGAAGCACAGTAAAATTAGCAAAAAATTCATGCGTTTCTTCCCATAAATCTTCATAGACAGAACTTACAATACCCGCCAACGGACCCGCCCCTTGGTCAGCACCATAAACTGCCAGACCACTGATGACAGTTAACAAAAGGCTGATTAGTAATAACACAATCATCACTGCACCCGCAGGATTATGTCCCAGGTAGCGCTTAGCTTTTAAGCCAATAACTTGTATAAAATAATCCTTAGATTCGCCTAAAGGACAGATAAAATTAGCAAAACGGGCATAAGAATTGCTTGTAAAACCCCAGAAAAATCGAAAAGCCAACAACCCAGCAATCAGATACCCAGCCCAAACATGGACGGTTAAAAAATCATCTTCACTGAAATAAGCAACCAAAAAGGCAACCACCAAAAGCCAATGAAAAATGCGTACGGGCAGATCCCAAACTAACACTTTATTTTGCATTTTATTCCCCCTGAATTATTAATTAATCAAATTATCATGTTGCCATGAGGCTATATCCTCTAAAGGCTCCAGATGTGTTTCAATATCAATTTTAGCAAACTGCTCGCTGATTTTATGTTCGATAGCTTCCAGCAAGTTATGACCTTTTTGTACACTCCATTTTCCCGGCACCAAAATATGTACCGACATAAAGCGTTGCGCCCCTGCAGAACGGGTACGTAGTGCATGATATTGAATACCATCTGATTGCTCAAAACCGTCCAGTACCTCTTTAATAATATCCTGCTCATCACCACTCAAAGCCACATCCATTAAACCAGCAAAGGTGCGGCGCATCAGCCCAATACCAACCCAGATAATATTAATGGCAACCAAGATAGCAATGATCGGATCAAGAATTTCCCAGCCTTCCTGACCAAAATAGCGTAACCCTGCTATCGCACCAATACCGAGGATAATACCGACAGTCGTCCAAACGTCAGTCATTAGGTGCTTACCATCTGCTTCCAATGTAATGGAATGATGCTTCTTACCCACTTTGATGAGTATCTGCGCAACGATTAAATTAATTAACGAGGCAATAAAAGAAATACTCAAACCTAAATCAATCTGTGAAATAGCTTGCGGATTTTGTAGCCTTTCCCAAGCGGCTACCGCAATACTGAAAGCCGCCAACAAAATCATAATGCCTTCCGCACCACTGGAAAAAAATTCAATTTTTTCATGTCCGAAAGCATGCTTTTCATCAGCTGGTTTAGCCGCCATTGTTAACGCAAATAAAGCAATAATCGCAGCAACCAGATTGATTAAAGACTCAAGCGCATCCGATAACAAGCCCACTGAATTGGTCAACCAATAAGCATAACTTTTCAAGGCTATGGTAGCAATCGCAGCAGCAATAGACAGCCATGCAAAGCGCGTTAATGAATTTTCCTGATGATTTACTGTATTCATTTAATTCCTTGATTTTTAATTTTCTAGGGCGTCATCGTATAACGATGCGGTAGTGATGTACGGTGAAATATAAGCCTAATTCGATAATATACAAGATCAACTTTATGTATCACATGGATATTCAAAAGGAGATAGCTCCAACAAACATTAAAGCCTTGTTTATTATGCACTCTTATAGTGCCCTGACTATTTCAACTAAGATAGTTTTATCTTCACTGTTATTCAATAAGAGCCTCCCTTGCATGACTACGCATCAAAGGATCTTGCCGATAATACAATTTAAGCAACCGGAAAACGTCCTCAAAATGCGCTTGCAAAATATCTGGTGCACAAAAGAAATACTCGCTAAATACTGCAAAAAATTCCGCCGGACTGGTTGCCGCATAAGAATCAACACAAACGCCGTGATGATGTTTCAGACGTTGATTTAATCGTTCATAAGCTGCACTAAACGCGGCCGCCCATTGCTCTGAGTGCATAGCATAATGTAATGGCGGCATACCATTGGCACTGCCGTTGAGCGTATCTAGTTTATGTGCAATCTCATGAAAAATAACATTATGTCCTTGCTGCCAGCGGTACATATCCCGTTCAATATCCTGCCAAGAAAAAATAACCGGACCACGCAACCAGGCCTCGCCACTTAATAAACGCTGATCATGATGCACAATACCAAACTCATCCTTTTCATCTCGACTGACCTGAAACGCATCTGGATAAACAATCACATCACTCCAACGACTAAATAAACCTAGGCCTAAACTGAGAATAGGCAGACAAGCCTGAGTGGCAATAATAATGCGCATTTCTTTAGTAATATGAAAACCTTGAACGCCATAGATATTCTTTTCATGCAAAAAAAGCGTAGCCAATTCTCGCAAATGCGCCATTTCCACAGCCCTCATACCTTGCAATACCCCTAATTTGTTGCTGACAATCTCCCATAAGTCATGCTTAATTGCATGTCGATGCAGAATATAAATAACTCGCGCACGCTTAAAAACATTCATTAAACATTACCCCTTATCTTTAGTATCACTTAAAGACATAAATAAAATAACTCACGCTTAATATTAATCTGGACAGTGAAGAAATTACTTGATTTACAAGACAATCGAGGCAGGCGACATTATCAGATCATTTTAATTGTAGCGACTGCTTTTACTACTTACGTCAACCGTTCAAAAGTACCCTGCATTCATCACTGCATGCTCAAAAAAATGGATTGAAAAACGACTGACTGAACATGAAGTCGCCAAACAATTAGGCTTAAGCGATCGACAAACTAGACGGTTAAAAAAAGCGTATAAAGTTGATAGTGCTATAGGTATTATCAGTAAGAAGCGGGGCAAACCAAGTAATCATAAGTATCAAAATTCTGTTAAAGAATTAGCTATGGCCTATATTCAGCAATATTATATTAATTTTAGTCCTACTTTTGCCTGTGAAAAGCTAAGTGAACATCATAATCTACCTCTCTCGGGAAAGACTCTCAGAAGAGACTCAGGGTCAAGTCTTTTATTTATGATTTTTAATAAAGAATGACGTCTCACTGAAGCTCAGGTATCTTAGTTTTTCAGTCTTGTTAGCATAAATCAAAGACCTCCCCCCCTTATTTATAACTCTATAACATCCACCGTATTCGATTATTTTTCTAGGAAAAATCGCGTGTTGCTTGAAATACAGGATAACTATTTAGAATTGGCGCAGGCGTTATTAATCGGCTATTTTGAGAAGCTGGAAAAAGGATAATTTATGGGAATACCTCAGAGTCTGACCCTATTGGTTCTCATTGGTTCTTTCTACCAACCAGTACAGGTGGTGTGGGGAGGGCTGGAGAAAAACTAGCCCTTACCCGATTTAGGTTTGTGATGACCACTGCATTTGCAATTTTCGATGATGAATAGCACAGTCACGCAAATATAGATTAATAAGCGTTTGATAAGGAATGCCTGTTTCTTCTGTTAATGATTTAAAGTATTCAACAGAATCACAGTCAATACGCATGGTAACGGGCTGCTTAAGATATTTAAGATAAGGGTTTTTCTTGCCTTTCATTTTGGAAAAATCATAATGGTCTTTCATTCTCTTTCACTCCAATATGCTTTCGTTTCATCTTTATCTGCTTTTCTAGCAGAGATGATTCTAACGATGGTTTCTTCTTCCCTAAAGCAATGACAAACAACAAGCGTTTTTAATTTAAAGCTTGTACCAAGTAGAAGAAAACGGTCTTCACTTTCCGAATGCTCAGGGTCAGGGTCAAAGAATTGAATAGCATATTCATCATAAAAAGCGGTTTGAGCCTCATCAAACGAAACACCATGCTTTGAGATATTTACCCTATCTTTGTTGTTATCCCATTCAAATTTAAGTTTCTTCATAAGTACATTGTACTTATAGAGTTACCTGTGTCAAGAATGATATTTAACTGAAAACCTAACGCTTCGCATCACCGGCAGGAAAAAGCATAGCGACGAAGGAGCGACGCTTTTTGCTGTCCGAGTGTATGCGATTGTTAGGCTATTTATGCAATTGCTAAGTACACACCGCTTAGCGCAATGGCACCACCGGCAAAGCGATTTACTGTTTGCAAATTTGTTTTTTGCATAAGTATTCCCAAACCTATACCTACCACATGGAGCATTGCTGTTGCCAAAGCAAAGCCAACCGCATACGAAGCGGCACTAATTGACGCCGGCATCTCGGCGCCGTGCGCATAACCATGAAAGATAGCAAATATCCCAACAATTAAGCTGCTATATACGAGCGGGAGCTTAAAGGCTCCCGCAATCAATATGCCTAAAATCAAAATTGAAACCAAAATCCCTTCTTCAACAAATGGTACGGTAAGCCCCGAAAATCCAAGGATACCGCCTAAAGCCATTACGCCAATAAATGTGCAGGGAACGACCCATAATGCCCGACCGCCGATTTGTGCCGCCCAGAGCCCCACAGCAACCATTGCCAGCATGTGATCTACTCCGCCAATGGGATGCCCAAACCCATGCATTACACCAGTGGTTTCGCCAACACCGGTATGTGCCAAGGCCAAGCTCGGAAACATGATTGACAATACAAGCATTTTCGATAGTGATTGTTTCATTAGTTTTCTCCTCGGGTTGAAATATTGTTCGTGGGTTGAGTTAAGCCTAACGCCAAAATAAGCGGCGGATAAAAGGGGGCGCGTTTTTTTGCGATAGCAAAAAACGTGACGCTTTTATCCGTCAGCTTGATTTTTTTGGTACGCCCAGCATGGGCGTAAACTAATGAGGTGAAAGTCCTCTGTGGGAGAACCTAGCTCAATTTTATGAATGAGTATAACCACTAGCCGACGGCAATTGCAACCCCGCGAGGGGTTGTGAGAAGGAAGCCCGAGCGCAAAACTACGAGCCTACGAACAGAAATGCCATATAAGGCCGAGTCTCAGGGGTGAGTTAGCCAATGATAACGAAACCCACAGGTTCGCGAGATACGGTAAATGGCAAGGCAGTGTAGTGACAGTTTACGTTCTTATCTGGGGAGATCTGTTTAACATGCGATGCAAGCTTATGGTATGAAATAAGTCAGCGGGCAACTGCTTTAAATGTCCAGGAGTCCCGATGGCTATCCACCGGTGAACTAGCGAATACGATAGCAACACAATAAGTACGCATAGCACCTGTAAGGGCAACTTTACAGGTGATTAAACAGAAGTCAGCAGACGGCATAGTAGCCAAATGCTCAACGTAATGGTTGAGACACGGTGAAGGCCTGAACATTAGATGAGGAGCAGACCGCTCTGCCTTTGACATGAGTCAGGCGGTAGATGAATGGGTAGCGAGCCTCAAACATTAACCCTTTATTCACTTTAATCATGTTATTTGAACACGTATTATCCTCCCAAAACCTACGCGACGCATGGCAACGTGTGAAGCAAAACAAAGGAGCCGCGGGTGTCGATGGTTTAACGATTAATGCTTACCCCGTGTGGATTCACCAGCATTGGGATAGCATTCTTCGTGGATTGCAACAAGGCTACTATTGTCCGTTGCCTGTTAAGCGTGTGGAAATACCCAAACCCAATGGCGGTATACGCCTATTGGGCATTCCCAGTGTGCATGACAGAGTCATTCAACAAGCCATCACACAAGTTTTACAGCCACTTATCGATCCTGATTTTTCAGATCATAGTCATGGAGCTATTCACCCCATCCGTGGGGTTCACCCTTCGGGCTAGCCGTTGGCTATTCAAAATCGTTCCTGACGATTTTGTCGTCCAAACCGCTCTGCGCATGATGCTGTTAAGTCAGTGCAGAAAGGAATCAAAGACGGCTACGGTTATGCCGTTGATATTGATTTATCTAAGTTCTTCGACAAAGTCGATCACGACTTATTGATGAACCGGCTGGGTAAATGGGTGACTGATAAACAGCTACTGGCATTAATTGGAAAGTACCTGCGTGCAGGTGTCAGCATCAAAGGAAAGTT
>JAIPFI010000064.1 GCA_021736705.1 Methylococcaceae bacterium
ATGGCGACTGAAATGATGGAGGATAGCCGCAGTCAATCAGGACGAGCCCATTTGAACTCAACATTTACATCGGGTGTACCGCAATAATTTGCCCAAGTAGATCGCAGTAAAGCAAAAACTTTAGAGATTCCTTTAAATGATCTGTTCAACACCTTGCAAGCGTATTTAGGCTCAGCTTATGTGAATGACTTTAATCAGTTTGGCCGAACCTGGCAGGTTAAAGTCCAAGCGGATGCTCAATTCCGCTTAAAACCCGAAGACATACGCCAATTAGAAGTGCGCAATAAAAAAGGCGATATGATTCCCTTAGGTACACTAATCAGAGTGGATGAAACTTTAGGCCCGCAAACTATTTTACGTTACAACCTCTACCCTGCCGCCTCCATTACAGGTAGCGCTGCACCTGGCTTTAGTTCGGGCGAAGCCTTAAATATAATGGAGCAAATGGCCAAAACGAAATTCCCTGATTCTATGGGCTTTGAGTGGACAGGTATGTCTTACCAAGAAAAGCAAGTCGGTTCTGAAGCAATCGTTGTTTTTGCTTTGGCTATTGTGCTTGTATTTTTGGTTTTAGCGGCTCAATATGAAAGTTGGAGCTTACCTCTAGCGGTGATAATGGTGGTTCCTTTAGCCTTATTAGGAACCGTTGCCGCCTTAATGATGCGCGAATTCGACAACAATGTTTACACTCAGATCGGGATCGTACTCATTATTGGTATGGCCAGTAAAAATGCCATTTTGATTGTTGAACTGGCTTCTGAGTTACGTGCCAAAGGTACCAGTATTTTTGACTCAGCGGTTGAAGCCTCAAGACACCGTTTCCGAGCTATCTTAATGACTGCCTTGTCCTCGGTCTTAGGCTTTATGCCCCTGATGATCGCTAGCGGCGCTGGCGCAGCAAGTCGTCAAGCGATTGGTACTGCTGTGGTTGGAGGCATGATCGCGGCTATCTGCATGTCACTGATCTTTACGCCCGTTTTTTATACGGTAATACAAGGATTGAGTGAGCGTTTTAGCAAGAAAGAGTCAGCCTAGCCTCGGTTATTCTGACAAACTAAATAACCTGAGTTCGGGGTAATAGTTATTGATTTTAAAGGGTATTTTATATTTCCATGATTTTCCTAGCCAAATCATGTAGATACCCTCTTAAAAGGCGTCTTAAAAATCCAAGATTATTTGAATTTTTAGACACAAATATATAAATATAACCGTAACGACCAGATATTAAAGGGATTTTCTTATCCCGAACTTAGGTTAAATAGCACAAAAATACCTTTCTACTCAATGTTCAAGTTTTTTAATTTTAGGCGCACTGATGCATGAAATCAGCCTTCAGATCTGCACTGTAACGGAGTCGTTGGCTCTAAAGTACCGAATTCTCTCCCAACCATACGCTTTCCAGATGGCAATAATTGAAAAACTTCACCCATCAATTCCGCTAACTTTTTTAATTTATCCGCCCGATTGTGCTGCTCCAGCATAGCTTTGATAAATTCAAGTAAAACATCCATTTGAGACTTTCTTTGCAGGCTGCCGACGGTATACGCGGGCAGTTTGTTTTCAATGCGAGCCGATTGCTCTAGGTGAAGGAGGAGGCAATGGTCAAACAACAGACTCAAGATCAGGCCGCGGCTTAATCCTTCTTTACCCAATTGTTTGACTTTCCGCCCTCCATTCTTCATAAAGCTTCCAGTCCTCAAAAAAAACCTCGACAAGCCATCTAAGGTGTAGACTTGAATAATATCCCGCGTACGGAACAAAAAGAAAATAACGCCGAGCAAAAAAACAAATGATCATAGCCCGTAACCATATGTTTCGCGCCGATATATAAAAAAGGCCCGATAGCAACGCCCTGATTGTAAATATTCAGACACCCCCTAGAAAACCCCGTCATTCCTGCATGCTGTTAGCAGAAATCTATACTCAGCATGGATTCCCGATTAAACACTTCGGGAATGACGATATTTTTATAAGGGGTCTGTGAATAGTTACCCCTGATTAGCTAGCAAGAACAGTTTAGTATACGTATCGACACCGTGCGCAAAGGCGAGCGGTATTAATAAGATCGTTAATAGCAGGATGAATAAGGAATTAAAACTAAAAATTTTTATAGAATACATGCACACAAGAAAACAATGATGCTGAGTATTGCATTGTAGAAAAAACTGATTAAACTGGGGTCTTTTGTCAGCAAAACTGGCCAACAATAGTTTGCTCAGACATTTTTAATGACTAAACCTAACACCTTTCCTTAACGATGATTCTTATTTTTAAACTCTTTTTAGTCCTCGTCGGTTTTTCTGTTAGCGCCTTAGTACTTGCCACTGCCTTTAATTGGCTAGAGCTTGCTGCACTAGCGTCTATTTTGCACACAACTGCTTTTTTTAGCTGGCTATCTGCCTATTTAATTATTAGTCTGCAAACTGTTTACTTAATCCTGAAATCAACATGGCAGCAGTTACAATGTTATTTCAATGCTAGCTCAAAAGTTCAGCGTCAGCTTCTGTGCAGACAGAATCGCCATGCACAACTGAAAGAACTACATACAATTCAGCGCCAGCATTTAAATAATCTTTATGAAGCTAAACGTCTAAAATTATTAAAGACTAACGACAAAAAGCACCGCTTTAATCGAAATAAATTAACCCCCTAGTTTATCTATAAAGGATGGGAGCGTGCATATTCCGAGCAATTAATATTTATTATGTCAATTTTAAAACAAAAATTGCAGGCATTACTGCAAATCGTACATGAACTCAAAGATGAGCATCTTAACTGGCGTCAGAGCCGCCAAGGTAAGCTCGGCTTATTAAAGAAACAAGAGCAATTAGATAAGCATGATTTACAGTCTATTTTAAAGAAAAGAAGCGTACAAATTGAACATGAAATTGCCGCGATGCAAACTAAAAATAGTGCAGAATTGGTGATGTTGAAAATCAAATACAAACAAGATATTCAAGACTATAAACAATATTTAAATGCCTTGGATCAGCTTAAAGGCTTAATCCAAAAAAGTTACCCCCATTTGCCGGAGTCCATTGCTTTTACTATCCATCATCATGCTAAACATTTGCTTAATAGCATGTGGGAAGAAAATAATATTAATAATAAACGCGTACTAGAATTAGAGCTTATTCAATTAATGAATAGTATTCATGAGGATGCTCAGACATATCCAGCTAATAACGCCGAAGATTCACTACCTGCTAATACTTTAAAGCTAATTTCCCGCCATTCGCTTAATATTCCATCAAGCACATAATGGGCTGAGAAGTCATATCAGTTGACTTGATGAGCCACTGCAAAACAGCATAATCTATCTTGGTGACAAAGATAGATTACAAGCTGTAGGACGTAAATACCTGTGTGAACGTAACTATTCACAGACCCCTTATAAAAATATCGTCATTCCCGAAGTGTTTAATCGGGAATCCATGCTGAGTATAGATTCCTGCTAACAGCATGCAGGAATGACGGGGTTTTCTAGGGGGTGTCTGAATATTTACGCGTGAACACACTTAGGAATGTGCATGAAATAATGTCTTCATCTTAGGAGCGCAGGCAGCTTGCCTGCGAAAGGCAGACGAGCCGTCTGCGCTCCCACAAAAAAATTAGTTGTCGAAGTTATTTTGTGCTCATTCCTTAACATTTCTGTAGATACAAAGATAAGTAGGATGAGTAGAATAGAGAGGCGTATTTTTTTGGTACGCAATGCCTCGCGAGAGCGCGTGGTGAAACCAATCATCCTCAACCAGAATGATCGGTTTCACTTGGTGCTTTAGCAGGCGAATAGCACAGAGTATTTAGAGGCCCTTTAGCCACCACAGCCTACAAATAAATATACTTAATGCCTCGTTGAAATAAGTAACGTTAAAACGACACGCCAAAACTATCCTGATAACGCTGCTTGAATTGCGCCATAGTAAAGCTATGCTTTTGAGTACCATGATGTTCAATTTTTATAGCGCCCAGTAAAGAGGCAATACGACCTGTCGTTGCCCAATCATATTCACTCAAAATACCAAACAATAAACCGGCTCGGAATGCATCACCACAACCTGTTGGATCTTTTAATTCTTTCGCTTTAACTGCAGGAATATCAATACATTGACCTTTACTATAAATCTTTGAACCCTGCCCGCCTAAAGTAATCACTAAAGCATCCACTTTTTCAGCAATTTGCTCTAAAGTTAACCCCGTACGCTCCTGCATTAATTCCGACTCATAATCATTAAAGGTTGCCCAAGTGGCCAACGCTAATAATTCCAGTAATTCTTCGCCACTGAACATAGGCATACCTTGACCAGGATCAAAAATAAACGGAATATCTGCCTCGACAAACTCTTTAGCATGTTGCTGCATGCCTAATTTTCCATCGGGTGAAACAATACCTACTTCGATATTCTTAGCATCCAATACAGAATTAACATGTGACTCATTCATCGCTCCCGGGTGAAAAGCGGTAATTTGATTACCATCTTGATCCGTGGTGATATACGCTTGACCAGTGTAATGATCATCTAACTTGCTAATGTAATCACTGGAAATTTTACATTGACTGAGCCATTGTGCATACGGTTCAAAGTCATGACCAACAGTCGCCATAATTTCAGGTGTTTCACCCAATAATTTTAAGTTATACGCAATATTTCCAGCACAGCCGCCAAATTCTCTACGAATAACAGGCACTAAAAAAGACACATTTAACATATGTACTTTTTCAGGGAGAATATGGTTTTTAAATTGGTCTTGAAACACCATAATTGTGTCGTAAGCCATAGATCCACAAATCAATGCACTCATTTATATATTGTCCTCTTAAATTAAAATCAACGCCCATGTTAAAGCGGCTAATGCCAACGATAACATAACTGCAGAAGAACCTATATCTTTTGCTCTACCTGACAGCTCATGATGCTCAAAACCTATCCTATCAATAGCTGCTTCAACCGCAGAATTTAATAATTCAACCAGCAATACCCCCACCAAACTACCAATCAATAATATCCTTTCGATATTATTTTCGGTCAACCAAAGTGCTAAAGGGGCAGCGACTATCAATAAATAAATCTCTTGCCTAAAAGCTTCTTCGTGTTTCCATACCGCTTTAAATCCCGCTACTGAAAAAAAGAACGCATTTACTATGCGTTTTACACCTTTTGCATTTTGATTAGCCATTTTCCACAAAATCCTGTCAAGTAAAAATTATTTTTTATTCGTCTTAGCAATAGGCCGAAAGGCATTCTAAGTCATTGATATATAAAGATGTATATTTTTTAGACAATGTAACAAAACTGTAACAATTACAGCTATTTAGCATTGCTAGTTGCAAATTACTCACAGAGTTATCCACAGCTTTTGTGGGTAACTTTATTTAAGCTATAAAGACTTAAAAACCAAACACCTATAAGTTTCTTCAGTCTATTGCTTAAATTCAAAACTAGCTACCCTAGAATAATGACACTCATAAAACTTACCGCAGTGTTTGCGTTTTTATTTGTTTTTGTCCACAAAATCTTGTCAAGCTAAATAGTACAAGTGTCAATGCTGACACACCCCAAAAAAAACACCTAACCCATTGATTTATAATACTGTATAGTTTTCAATCAATTTAACAAAAGCATAATAATTACAGCCGCTTAGCTCCACAAGTTGCAAATTACTCACAGAGTTATCCACAGCTTTTGTGGGTAACTTCGAGCTTTTTTATTGTTGAATCTGCTGCCTAATAAATCTAAGCAATTGACTCAGCATAAGCATCAGCATCTAAAAGCGCATCTAAATCAGCAGCACTGTTTATTTTTAAACTAAATAACCAAGTGCCATAAGCACCTTCATTAACCAGCTCGGGCGAATCTACTAGCGCTTCATTAATAGCAATCACTTCACCCGCAACAGGACTGAATAAATCAGAAGCCGTTTTAACGGACTCTACGACTGCACATTGCTCTTTTTCTGCTAATTGCCTGCCCACTTCAGGCAGTTCTATATAAACCAAGTCACCTAACTCTTCTTGAGCGAAATCAGTGATGCCAACTTTAACGACAAGATCTCCCTCTAACTTTACCCACTCATGAGTAGCTGCATATTTTAATTGTTTAGGAAGTTCACTCATTTCTCTCTCTCTTTTTAAGGTTTAAAAACGGATAAAAAATTTATTACTCAATTATTATTTTACTATAAAGACGTCATGTTCTACTTTAATTTGCAGGAAAAATATATGATGAAAATGTAGCTAAGACAATTCCTATGCGACACGCTTTTAATTTTTTAAAGCATCGGAGTCATTAAGTTTTCTAAAGGATGTTATTTTAGACTGATCGCCTTAGTATAAAATTTACCCTCGTCAAGCACTCTGTGGTAAAAAGGATTTAACATAAACTTATTATTAATCAAACACTATGAAAATTTATCATCACCTAATCTGCCTAGCACCCCTCACCGCATTAATATTTCTACCTGCACTCAGTTTCGCTCAAAACGTACAAGCGACAGCCAATAAGATCGAATACCCGACAGGCTTAACCAACTGGCGCGTCATTGGTAGCTCAATCCGCAATGACAATAACACCCAACGCGTTATTTTAGGTAATACTATTGCCATCAAAGCAGCTCGAAGCAATACCGCAAAAAAACAATGGCCTGATGGTGCTATTTTAGCCAAGCTCGTCTGGAAAAATGAAATCCTGCCCACCTGGCAATCAGCTACTGTTCCGGGTGATTTTGTTCATGCAGAAATTATGGTGCGCGATGTAAAAAAATATGCAACAACGGGCGGCTGGGGTTTCGCACGGTGGACAGGTTTAGAATTAACGCCACACGGCAACGACAAAACAGAAGCACAGCAAGCCTGCTTTGATTGTCATCAAGCAGTTAAAGACTCTGACTATGTCTTTACTCAGCCTGCAAAACTTCCTTAAACAACGCTATAATAGCGCAACCTTTTTTTACAGGAATACATAACACCACCATGGCACAATATATTTTCTCAATGAATCGGGTGGGCAAAATTGTCCCACCCAAAAAATTCATCTTAAAAGATATTTCTTTATCTTTTTTCCCTGGCGCAAAAATCGGCGTTTTAGGTCTCAATGGCTCTGGTAAATCAACCCTACTACGCATTATGGCGGGTGTTGATAAAGAAATTGAAGGCGAAGCGATTCCGATGAAAGGCATTAACATCGGCTATTTATCGCAAGAGCCGAACCTAAATCCTGACAAAGATGTGCGCGGCAATGTTGAAGAAGGCTTAGGTGAAATCCAACAAGTCTTAAATCGCTACAATGCCATCAACGATGCTTTTGCTGACCCTGAGGCAGATTTTGATGCGCTCTTAGCTGAACAAGCTGAATTACAAGAAAAAATCGAAGCGGCTAATGCTTGGGAGTTAGAGCGTCAATTAGAAGTAGCCGCCGATGCCTTACGCCTTCCTCCTTGGGATGCCGATGTTACCAAACTATCAGGTGGTGAAAAGCGTCGCGTTGCTTTGTGTCGTTTATTGCTATCCAACCCAGATATGCTTTTACTTGATGAACCGACCAACCATTTAGATGCCGAATCGGTGGCATGGCTAGAGCGTTTCTTACATAGCTACCCAGGAACGGTCGTTGCTGTCACCCATGATAGATATTTCTTAGATAATGTCGCTGGCTGGATTTTAGAGTTGGATCGTGGTCAAGGTATTCCTTGGGAAGGCAATTATTCTTCTTGGTTAGAGCAAAAACAAAACCGTTTAGCCCAAGAAGAAAAACAAGAAACCTCACGCCAAAAAGCCATGAAAGCGGAATTAGAATGGGTACGCTCCAATGCCAAAGGCCGTCATGCTAAGAGCAAAGCCCGTTTAGCCCGTTTTGATGAAATGTCGTCACAAGAAGCGCAAAAACGTAACGAAACTCAAGAAATCTTTATTCCACCTGGCCCCCGCTTAGGCGATGTGGTGATTGATGTTGAACACCTCAGTAAAGGTTTCGGCGATCGTTTATTAATCAATGACCTCAGCTTTAAACTACCACCCGGCGGCATCGTCGGCATTATCGGTCCTAACGGTGCTGGTAAAACCACGCTATTCCGTATGATGTCTGGTGTAGAAAAGCCAGATTCAGGAGAGATAAAATTCGGTTCGACGGTTAAACTATCTCATGTTGATCAATCGCGTGATGACCTTGATGATAATAAAACAGTCTGGGAAGAAATTTCCGATGGCCTAGATTTAATCACCGTTGGAACCTATGAAACACCATCGCGTTCTTATTGTGGTCGTTTCAACTTTAAAGGTGGCGATCAACAAAAACGCATTGGTGATTTATCCGGTGGTGAGCGTAACCGTGTACATTTAGCCAAGCTATTACGTAGCGGCGGCAATGTTTTATTACTCGATGAACCAACCAACGATTTAGACGTCGAAACCTTACGCGCTTTAGAAGAAGCCTTATTAGCCTTCCCTGGTTGCGCCGTGGTTATTTCGCATGATCGCTGGTTCTTAGACAGAATCGCCACGCACATGCTGGCATTTGAAGGTGATAGTAACGTGGTCTGGTTTGAAGGCAACTATGAAGATTATGAAAAAGATCGTCATAAACGCCTAGGCACCGACGCCGACAACCCAACACGTCTTAAATACAAAAAAATCACGCTTTAAAGGTATCTATATTGTGGGAAGGCCTTTTTAGTTGCGGTTACATACAAATCGCAGCTAAAAGCTCCTCCCACAACTTTATATTAAAATAGTAAAATTCAAATCACTACCGTACATTTATTTGCTATAATAATCAGTTCAAAACAACGTCCCTATTGCATAACTGGATAATGCAGTCCCCTCCTAAGGGATAGCTCCTGGTTCGAGTCCGGGTGGGGACGCCATCTTAAGCTACTGATTTAATTGCAAATTGAATCATATTATCTATAAGTTAATTGAGCAGACAAGAATAGGTTTGCCAACGGCACGCCAATTAATGTTTTTTTATTTCATATTCATTCAATTAAATCCCATTCCTCCGCATTCATTGCCAATGATAATTTGATAGGAAAATTACAAATCCTTACTCGTCACTGCCAATGTATAGCTAACCTCTGGCTCAAACAATTCAAAATGTTTTTCACCGCAGGCAATTTTCATTTTTTCAAGCTCTCTCAGTTTTTGTTTATCTAATGTTCCTTTAGTTTCAGCAACAAAATAAATACACTTATCATTCTCCAGTACAATTGCCCAATCAGGTACATAAGCACTGCCTAAAGGCGTAGGTATCTTAAAGGTGCGAGGTAATTTAAAGAAAAATTTAACTCTCTCTTCCGCTTCACAATCCCTTGCAAAATTACGCTCAATCTCACTATCTACGGGGTAATAATTAAACGGCGTTTTATGCTGCTTATCCTCCGAGACCGGCAATAAGTTATCTAAATACATCTGAATTTCTTCATTCTTAAATAAACTCATTTCATAGTAAGCTTCGTTAATTTTTTGGTATTTAACCCCTGCGACTAACAAATCATTCAACGCACTACGAATAGCACTGACCACTTTATCTAAAAACAATTGCGGATTAATCGCCAATTCAGCATAACGCTCTGACTGCTTTAAGACTTCAAACACCGTATTGCGGCTTATATCAATACGGCTTTGGATATACGCATAGACATCAGGAATAGCATAGCGCACCGTTTCGGTATCTTTTCTAGCTATATTCGTTAACGTCCCCTCGATACCTCCCTTGTTAATGTCTAAGGTAGTTCTGCGCGCCTCTAGTGCCGGTCTTTTGGTTAAAGGGAAACTATTAAAATCTTTTAAATTTTCTACCGCCTGTTTAATTAAGTCTTCGGTCGAATATTCCACTGAATAGCGAGTTTTTTGGCTGATTTTGTCCCAGATTTCATACAATAATGGGAAATTCTCAGGTGTTAATTCTTTGGTTAGCTTAATGTCACGCTTTTTGCGTTTATCTTTAATTCTGCCAGAAAAATCAACACTGGTTTCCTCTTCAATTTCACGCTGTAAGGCCTTAGAAAAGTCCTCATAACTTTCATTAGCGATGACCGTTAACACATTAATCGACTTATCTTTAATGCGTACCCCTAAATGATTCACCGGCAAACGTAAACCGCGCCCAATTTCTTGGCGTTTTTTCATTTCGCTTTTTGTTTCATTTAGGGTACAAATTTGAAACACATTCGGATTATCCCAGCCCTCACGCAAAGCACTGTGCGAAAAAATAAACTGTAACGGCTCTTCTAGGCTTAATAAACGCTCTTTTTCACGCATAATTAAGCTATACGTGTCCTCGTCCGCTTTGGTATTGTTTTCTTTAGAATCAACCCACAGTTCTTTTTTATCCTTAGCCTTACCCACCGTTTTTTTCTGACTGGAAAAATAACCGTTATGCACTTCCTCAGCGGTAAAAGGTATTAAACCTTGATACTCAGATTGCTGCGCGGCATTGATAAACGCCTCCTCAAACCAGCGTGCAAACTTGCCTTGTTCTGGCACACCTTCCACCGTGTAATCTTGATAATTGGCAACCTTATCAATAAAAAATAAGGATAAAACTTTAATTTTTTCATTCTGTAACGCTTTTACTTTATCAAAATGATTAATCACCGTGCGTTCAATCTGGAATTTCAACACATCATCCGTTAAGCCACCTTGAGAACCGCCTTCCTCTAGCACTAAGCCGCCTGAAAATTGCAAAGTCTTATGTTCTGCATTAATGCTATTTAAAATAAATCCTTCTTTATACGAATCGCGTTGCTTAGACTTAGTAAATAAATCATCACCTATATTTAAGGTTATATCTTTTACCTTAACGCCGCTGTCTTCATTCACATAAAGCGTTACTTTAGCCTGAATGTTACGTTTACCCTGTACCAGCTTTTTAAACGCCACAAAAGCCGTGCTGTTATTGTTATCACTGGTAATCGCGTCAATCTCAATTTGCTTCACCAAACCCTTATCATAAGCTTGCACAGGGTTTAAGCTGTACACCAGATTATAGAAGTGTTTATGGGTCGCGCTGTAACGCAAGGTACATAAAGGTGAAAGATTATATAAAGCCGCTTTTCTAATATCCGTTTCCATATTTTGCGGCTCATCGACAATGACGATTGGGCAGGAGTTTTGGATATATTCAATCGGTCTAATCCCTGTTTCCTTCTGGGTGTTAATGATGTTTGACTCTTTAGCAAAGCTATCAATATTAATCACTAAAATTTGAATCGCATTCGACATGGCAAAATTACGCAAAGCGGTATGATTTTTACTGTCGTACATAATTGCATTAACGGGCGTATTGTCATACAGATCTTGAAAATGATTTGCAGTAATTTGTAAGTTTTTTACCGTGCCTTCTCGAATCGCGACACTGGGCACAACAATCACAAATTTTAAAAAACCATAGACCTTGTGCAGTTCGTAAATCGTGCGTAAATAAACGTAGGTTTTACCCGTGCCCGTTTCCATTTCAATGGTGAAGTTAAGGGGAATATCACCGCTTTTTTCGCGTGTTGTATCGTTGTCTTTATCTGCTTCTGTGAGTGTAAAAGAACAGACTTCTAATTGCTCGGACACGTTAATTTCATGACGCTGTTGCACAGCTTGAGCATTGGCTAACACCGCCTCGGGTTTTAATAATAACTGGTTAGCAATGCCTGTATCGGTAAAGTGCAAAGATGAAACTTCACTTTTTAACGCCACTTCAAACACACCTTTCGCCAAAGGCTGTCCGTCAAATAAATCAATCACGGCTTGTATTGCCTCTAATTGATAATCCTGATGTCCATCAAATGCTAATTCCATAACCGCCTCTAAATGATTTGTAACTCAATACCTGAGTCTTTTAAATTCAGCTTGAAATTGCTTAACGCTTCATCATTATTATGAAACACGCGATCAAGGCAGACGACTTTTTTAGGCTTCAAGTTCAGAATATAGGCTTTAACAGCGGGGTTATAAATATCAAAGAACATCAACACCTCACCCGATTCGACGTTATATAAGGTTTGCCCATCGATAAGATGGGTTTCAACTTTAGCCGTTAAAGGGCGACCTGATTTAAGTAATAACTCAATCAGCCTGTTTTCATTGTTACTATCGTCTTGCTCACTAAAGCGGTGTAAATCTAATTGCTCTAAAAGATTCGTTACATCGGTATCATCGCGCCATTGTTTAAAGTTACTGGGTGCGATTTTAAAACTTTTAAAGCCTAAAGGTTGTTGGGCGGTATTTTCGGGGTTGCTATCGCGTTCGGCTTGTAGCTTATTGATGACTTTGCTAATGCGTGCTTTGCAAATATCCGCAATATTACGGTAGCCTGCCTTATAGGCTTCACTTTTTTCATCTAAGACTTCGGGCATTTGTACGCAAATAAACTGACGATTACCGCCGTCTTGTTCATTTAAAGTTAGCGTGGCGTGAGCTGTTGTTCCTGAACCGGCAAAAAAGTCGAAGATAGTATCTTCTGAATTAAGAATATAAGAAAAAATAGATTCGAGGAAATTTACAGGTTTTGGATTATTAAAAACTTTAACAGCCTCATGAAATAAATCGCGTAAATCATAAGCTCCAATTCGTCCATCTAAGTCTATAAGACTTGATAGTTTATCTTTGAATTCAGCGGCATATACTTTTAGTTCAATGATTTTATTTTCGTCATCACCAAACAAAATTTTCTGCTCATGAAGTAATCGTTTCATTGTTTCTTGAGGGAACCGGTACCCCATAAGAGGCTGCTTACAAGGCTTTCCTGATGTTGGATGGATAATGTCATATCTATATCCTTCACGCCCAGGGTTATGTACGCTTTGGCTACCAGTGTACACTCCATCAAAATCAATATATTTATACCTGTCTAATTTTCCTAGGAAAGTTTTATTTTGCTTGAACCACAGGGAGTATTCCGCTTGTAATTCATCTAATTTGGTATGTTTCGCGGATAATTCTTTCCATATATCATTAAGTTTTTCTTTTGAGTCTGATAAATTACTTTTCCATACGCTATCTAGCCTTTCTTTGTTTTTTGCAAAGACAAGTAAATATTCATGCTCTGTTGATATGTTGGTAGGATTATTGTCTGTTACATTTTTCCAAACGATACAGCCAACAAAATTATCCGCCCCAAAAATCTCATCCATTAACTGCCTTAAATTCGCCTGCTCATTATCATCAATACTGATAAAAATCACCCCGTCTTCACGCAGTAAATTACGCGCCAAATACAAGCGTGGGTACATCATCGACAACCAGACCGAATGAAAATGCCCACTTTCTTTAACGTTCTTTTTCCATAAGTCTTGTTTATTTAAAAGGCCGTTTTCATCCGTGATACCCGTACGCTTTTTGTATTCACTTTGGCGTTCCGTGTAATCATCAGGATAAACAAAGCTGTCGTTACCCGTGTTATAAGGCGGGTCGATATAAATCATTTTGACTTTGCCAAAATAAGACCGCTGCAACACATGCAATACCTCTAAATTTTCGCCTTCAATGAAAATATTGCCGCAGTCTTCTGCGTCTATGCCCTCTGAGTCTGGTATTAAAGTGGCACTGGTTTGTTTTTGAATTTCTGCCCGTGCTTCACTTTTACCTGCCCAGTTGAGTTCATAATGTTCTCTATGAAATACCACTTCATCATCACCTAAAACATGGCGAAGGCGTTGAAAATCAACCTTTCCTTCTGATACGGCTTCAGGAAATAATTGGCGTAACTGTTCTATTTTTGTGGCTGAAATATCAAGGCTTTTATCGTCTATCATGGGCTTGTTAGTGGCTTGTCTTAGGTGGTTTATTATCGTGCATGAATGGTTTTATTAGCTACCAATAATCAGGTTGAAGCGCAGGTTTCTGTGACAATGGGCTTGTTATATCGGGGTGGATAGCCTTTTTCCAGTATATGGTAGCCATTGATAATGTCTAAAATATCAGGATAGCTAAGGGTTAAGGCTCTGTGATAGCTATTTTGCGCTTGCTGGGCTTTTTCGCCTCTTGAAGAAACGCGGGTAATGACGGGGGCAGTGAAGAATTTAACCGCAATAATGTCAAATTCTGGATTTTGAATGCGGCAGATATGTTTGACTAACGCGACGGCATCCAGCCATTTATAGGTGGTATTTTTGAGTAAGCCAAAATAAAAATTGTAGCCATCAATATAAACAATCGTTCTCAATCCCTTGCCCCTTAAATGAAAAAACCGCCCGTAGGCGGTCTTTCCGCCCTACAGTCAAGCCAACTGAATGACGACACCATAGGGTGAGTTGTGTTTCTATTATACAAATAATAAAGGTTATTAAAATGATTTTTTGTTTTTTCCTAAGTTAGACCTTAACGGCCATTGTAAACAGCTTGGTATATTGCTCTAAAAACTCTTCATCTGGCACGCCTTTAAAGTCTGGATTAATGCCACTACATTCAGCAAACTTTCTAATGGCTTCGGAATCAATTTGGAATGCTTGACAGACATTATCTAACGCAGTATTCAAGGCAATAAATTGATTAATATGGCGTTGAGCAACTTTATCAAACGCCTCACCTGTTTTGCTTAAATGAGCGGTACTTAGTTTAAAAAAGGTTTTCCAGTAAAAAGTGCCAAAGACACCTGATAATTGGACTAAACCATGCGTGCGGGTATGGTAATCAAGGCTACGCATTTAAAGCGGGACAAATCACTGGAGTGAAATAGCTTTAGCTATTTCCGAAACAGCAATAGCTAAAGCTATTGCACTCCTGACTTCTGTTTTCAAAATTTCTGTCCCACCTTAAGTTGGTAGCTGTAATCAACATGTGTCGTAATATAGGTTCTTTTTTCCACGACACTCAGGATTCAATCTACTTCCGCTTCATCTTTTCTCATTGCGGCTAAAAAGGCTTTGTTGCTTGTTCAGGAGGTGTAAGTTTACTGTAGAGCTTGTTTACTTGTTGTGCCTTCATTGCCTTGCTCCTAGCTGCTGTTCAATCCGTGCTAGTCATAGGCTTAATTCGGTAAATTCCACTAATTTAGCTTGATTGGATAAGGCAGTAATTAAAGCCGCGCCTATATCGGGTGGTACATTGCCGGTCATTGTTTCGCTGACTATGTTATTTCCTGTTTCGGGTAATGTGTCGCCTACAGGAATATGAACAGGCATGGCTTGTGATTTCATTGCAGGATAAAGCCTATCCAGAACCAGTTTACACGCGGTTAAATCGCCTTCTAATGCGGCATCAATCACTTTTTGTAAAACCGATTCCCCATGCTGTGCCAATAGTGGTTTAAGGTTCGCGGTGTCTTGTTTAGGTCGTCCGCTTGGATTACCTGATTGGCCTTTTTTAAATGACATTGTTTTATCCTTGTTATGGTATTGCTATCAATACGCCGTTTCATCGTCAATATGTGGGTGAAACACGGCACCAGAACAGCTTAAACCTTTGACGACAGCCACCATGATTAGATATTTAACTTGACGCGTTATCGGTAGTTGACCA
>JAIPFI010000065.1 GCA_021736705.1 Methylococcaceae bacterium
AGCCCGCCTTTAGAATAGATGATGGGTATTGGCGGGCTGAAGCCGCGCCCTACCAATATATAATGTCCCGCCTTAAGTTCATAGCCACATTCCTTATTATTTACTTTTTAACTGTAGCCAGTTGACCGCGCCTAATCCTGCCGCTCGACCGCTAGCCAAGGCTGCGCTAAGTAAATAACCGCCGGTTGGTGCTTCCCAATCGAGCATCTCGCCAGCACAAAATACGCCGGGTAGGTTTTTAAGCATAAGCTTTGTATTCATGGCGCTAAAGCACACACCGCCTGCGGTGCTGATAGCTTCATCAATAGGGCGAGTGGCGATTAATTTTATAGGTAAGGCTTTAATCGCAGCGGCTAATTTTGTCAGGTCGGAAAATTCGCTAGCAGGTAAATATTCGCGCAATAAACCTGATTTTGCCCCGCTAATACCCACAGTACTACGCAAATGGTTACTCATAGACTTCGAGCCTCGAGGGCGAGAAAGTTCTTTGGTAATTCGCGCTAAATTTTTATCGGGCGTCAAATCCAGAGACACCGTCACCGAGCCTTGTGCCTTTAAAGTGTCGCGCAGTGGGGCGGATAAAGCATAAATCAAACTGCCTTCCACGCCTGATTCTGTGAGCATTAATTCGCCATTTTTTTGCTGTAATTGCCCCGTCGCATCAGTAAAAGATAAGCTTATAGATTTTAACGGTTCTGCTGCAAAGCGCTCACGGAAAATATCACTCCAAGCGACGATGAATCCGCAATTCGTCGCTTGCAAAGGCGCGATAGCAATATCACGCTCCGCGAGTAAAGGTAACCATAAGCCATCTGAGCCGAGCTTGGCCCAACTGCCACCGCCTAAAGCGAGTATGACAACATCGGCGGTGACTTTTTTTTCCGTTTCAAGATGTTTAAAGCGCAATGCTTGATTAGCATCCCAGCCCAGCCAACGATGTCGAGTATGTATTTTAACGCCCGCTGTGCGTAAGCGGTGCAACCACGCCCTTAATAAGGGGGCTGCTTTCATTTCTAGTGGAAATACGCGCTGCGATGAACCGACAAAAGTAGTGATGCCCAATTCACCCACCCAATCGCGCAGCATTTGTGGGCTAAAGCCATTTAATAAAGGTTCGATATCGGCTTGTCTAGCGCCATAGCGAGTGACAAAATCAGCAAAAGGTTCGGCATGCGTTATATTTAAGCCCCCTTTGCCAGCGAGTAAGAATTTTCGTCCTACAGATGGCATGGCGTCGTAAAGGTCTACGTGTACGCCCGCTTGGCTTAGCATTTCTGCGGCCATTAATCCCGCTGGACCTCCACCAATAATGGCAGCGGAAAAAGTCGCTATCGTATTTTCAGTCATGAGCGGGTTAATGATCTAGTATTAAAGGTAATGCACATAGCACAATGACCTATTTAAAAGGGATTTAAGTCTACTAAGGTTCATTGAAAACGGCAAATAATCTCATAGATATGAAGTGGTATAACTGATTTCTGGTATCTTTTATATTGTTTCTAAAGGCATTTACATTGTTCTATTTTTGAAGCGATAGGAGCGCAGGCGAGTTGCTCGTAGCTCAAGCTAAACAACAACAAAAATGCCAATTGAAAAATGTCTGTTGATTTCTTAACTCTCTTTTATGTGACGAAAATGATGTAGGCTGTGTAATATGAGCGATTAAAAATTATTTCATTTTAAAAAACAATCGGCTAAGATTTATTTTTTGCCAATTATTTTTGCCTTATGCGTATTATCTACATAGCACTTCTGTTTTCTATGATCAGCGGTTGTTTTAATCCGGGAATGAGGGTCGATGGACGAACGGCTCTTGAACAACAGTTGACACGAGAAGCCATCTTTCGGGCAGTGAACCAGTTACCCATTTTTAAAGAAGTTCTTCATGGGCGTTGGAAGATCGTGGTGGTATCCCCTGAAGGTGATGATGATAGCTGGACTAGCGCGCAGTTACGGCAACGTCTTATTTCCTTGGGCGCTGATATTTCTATTCATGCATCAGACAACCTTCCGATAGTCGAGGCGATTATTCAGTTTGCCGGTAGTGACACAGACTCCTTCACTATCGGCTTTCCCATTCCCGGCTCAATGGGCGCTTCGTCAATTAGTCTTTTTCATGATATTGGCCAGCGCGGACGTGCTCAGATTCAACTTAATTTCTGGGCCAGTGACGGTAAGCTTCTCGCGCAGACACCGGCCAGTTTTGCAGAAACGCATTACTCGAATATCACTTTATTGACTTTCATTGGCCCGTTTAATTTTACCGACCTTAATAACGTGAAGACTTATGGGCGCTTTATTGAGAGAGGAGAAGATACTTGGAGCCTTGCCAAGAAATCGTTCACACAAAGCGACAAAATAACCGAAGATATCTGGATGACTCCTTGAGTTAAGGGCTGGATTGATTAATCTAATGAGCCTGAAGCAACATGAAAGGCATCGGCATAAATATCCGCTAAAGAGGCGCCTTTTAAAAAAGCTTGGCGCTTTGTATTGTTTACCATGTCAGGATGGCCGCATAAATAGACGCGCCAGCCTTTTAAATCAGATAATTGGCTAAAGGCCACATCATTGGCACGTCCTGCAAAGACATGTTCAGGTGGTTCGCCACTAGAAATACAGGGATGGTAATGGAAATTAGCATGGGCTTCTGCCAGTGCTTGCATTTCTTCTACCCAATACAAGCCGTTTAAATCGCTACTACCATGATACAAATAAATATCCCCGCGATGACCTTGATGTAAGGCTTCACTAATAATACCCGCTAGCGGCGCTAAGCCGCTGCCTGTACCTATTAATAATAAAGGCGAGTCTGGTTTGTCGGGTAGGTAATAACATAAGCCTTGCGGTTCTGAAACGGCAATGCGATCCCCTAGATTTAAGTCTTCATGAGCCCAAGCGCTAAAGCGTCCACCTGCTAAACGGCGTATATGAAAACTAAGTTGTTTGCTGTGAATGCGATTATTGGCAATTGAATAACTACGCGATAAGCCATCATCACGCCGTAAATTAACAAATTGCCCGGCGTAGTAATCCAGTGCTTCATCAAGATCTAGCGTTAATAATAGGGTCTCGGCATTGAGCGCTTGTTTGGCGCTCACCGTGCCATGAGTCATAAAATCAGAATGATGACGGTAAGCAATACGCATTGCGTGTTGTGGATAACAAAGGCAAGCCAGAAAATAATTTTGCTGTTTCAAGCCTTCTTTTAACCCATGTTGCGCCTCAATAGGCGGCGCACCATCTAGGCTACGCAACAAACAACTTTGACATGCGCCCTGATGACAGCTATGCGAAATATCAACCTGCTCACGTAACAAAGCATCAAGTAGCGATTCGTCAGCTTTGCATAAAATAGATTGCTCACCTAGCTGTATTTTTTGCTCCGTCATCATAATATCCTGATAATTAAAGGCCTAGCACATCACTGCGTGTACTTTCTGCAATCGCTGAGACTTGTTTAATTAGCGCTTCTGGCACATTAAGCTCCTGTAAAGTGCCTTCTAAATGCTCCATAACGGCATCAAAATGACTGTCATTTAAGCCCATTTTTACAAATTTAGCATGCGCAGTCCGCATATCCGTGCCGCTATAGTTATTTGGCCCACCAAAAGCCATGGTCAAAAAGGCTTTTTGTTTAGCGGCTTGTTGATCCATATCGCTTTTATCAAAAAAACGATTAATTCTATAGTCGTTCAAGACGTGGCGATAAAAAATATCAACCGCTGCATTAACGGCTGCTTCGCCACCTAATTGTTCAAATAATGTTGTGCCTGTTGCTTCGCTCATATGTACCTTCTTATAGTTTTTATTAAAATTATACGACAACGAAATATTAGTATAGTATCGACACTAATTGGATACAATATTTATCTTATAAAAGATAAGTGGTATAGGGTGGAACCTGTCGTTCTCTGTATAATTAGAATTTATGACATGTTATCAAAAAATTTACTGTCCAAAATGTGCCGGTACTAAAATAATAAAATCTGGCAAAAGTGCCGCAGGCACACAGCGCTATTTATGCCAAAACATAGCGTGCAAAACTCAGACTTTTATGCAGAGTTTTCGCTATAAAGCATGTGAGCTGGGTATGACAAAAAAATAGTTGAAATGGCGATTAATTCAAGTGGTATTCGGGATACAGCGCGCGTACTTAAAATCAATAAAAATACGGTTATCAATACGTTAAAAAAAGAAAGACTGCCTTGTCCAAGTAAACCCAAACTTCCAAATTCCAACGGCTGATACGAAAATTGAATTTGTCTGCGAGGAAGCTGAAATAGACGAGCAATGGTCATTTGTCGAAAAAAGTCGAATCAACGGTGGATTTGGTATGCAGTTGACCACGCCACTCATACGATTCTTGCTTACGTGTTTGGTAAACGTAAGGATGTTGTTTTTAAGGAATTAAAGGCCTTGCTTGAACCCTTTAAAATTGATCGTTATTACAGGATGATTGGGGTGCCTATGAACGCCATATTGACACTAAAAAAACACGAAGTAGGTAAGCGTAATACTCAAAAAATTGAACGTAAAAATTTGAATTTACGAACCTGGATTAAGCGTTTGACACGTAAAACTATTTGCTTTTCAAAATCTGAAGAAATGCATGATATTACGATCGGTTTATTGATTAATAAAGTTGAGTTTGGCCGAAATATTCATGCATAACTACAGATTTGACCCACTACCCAATTTGGATATCGACTTAGAGTTGGCTGGAAAATCAGGATCGCGGATGAAGTATAGTGTAAAAAAAGTTGCTTAATTGTGGGATGGAGGTGATATGAAATTTCATATCACCGTTTATCGACTTTATTTTAGGCAAAAAAAAAGGACATTGAGTAAAAACTCTAGGTCCTTGATTCTTAACTCTTAAAATATGGTGCCTCGGGCCGGAGTCGAACCGGCACACCCAGAAGGCGAGGGATTTTAAGTCCCTTGCGTCTACCAATTTCGCCACCGAGGCAATCTCTTTAAGAGAAGACGCTATTATAGCGGTTTTTTCATGCTTGGCTAGGTGTTTTTTGAATTATTATTTAAGTATTTTTTAGTTTATTGTTTTTTATGGGAATTTATTTTCTCAGGCGGTAAATAATTGCCAGATAGGGCGTATGTTGTTGGGGAGTGCGGCTAAGCGACCTAATTCTACCCACTGGTTTTTTGGGGTGTGAAAGTCGGAACCTACCGAGCCATGTAATTGAAATTGAGTAGCGAAGTGGGCGGCGCGTCGAATTTCATCAGGAGTACTTCGACCGGTAATAATCTCTATGCCTTGCCCGCCAAGCTCTTTGAAGTCAGTTAAAAATCGCCGCATCCAACTGGCGGTGAGTTTGTAGCGCAGCGGGTGGGCGACAACGGCAATCCCTCCAGCATTGTTGATCCAGTTGATGGTGTTATCTAATTCTGCCCATTGAGTGCTGACGAAAGCGGGCTTGCTTTGTCCTAGATAGTGATCGAAAGCGCCTTGTATGGTGCTAACGTAATCATTTTTTAGTAAGAATTCAGCAAAATGTGAGCGTGTGATCATGCCTGAGCCTGCGCTTTCTAGTACGGCATCGAAAGCACCGGGAATTTTGTTTTTTTCTAGTTTATGGGCAATTTTATAGGCGCGTTCGAGGCGGGTGTTTTGTAAATTTTTTATGCCTTCTAAAAGCTCGGCATTATTTGGGTCTATGTCCAAACCTAAGATGTGGAATGTTCTTTTGTTCCAAGTGCAGGAAAGTTCAATGCCAGAAATTAAGCTGATTTCATTTTCTTGTGCTGTCTGCTGTGCTTGGGCGAGTCCTGCAATCGTGTCATGATCGGTTAATGCGAGTGTGGTGACGCCGTGTTCTTTGGCGCGTAATACGACTTCAGCAGGAAGAAGTGTGCCATCTGAGGCGGTGGAATGGCAGTGGAGGTCGTACTTTATTTGATTCATTATTGATAGTCTCCATAGAGTTTTGCATAAAGTCCATTTTGGTTAATAAGTTTATCGTGATCGCCTTGTTCGCAAATTTTTCCTTCATCAAAGACGTAGACGTGATCTGCTTGTTTGATGGCGCTAAGGCGATGCGCAATAATGACTGTGGTGCGATTTTTTAGAAAATCGCTTAATGCATGGTGTAGCTTGTGTTCGGTCTCTGTATCTAAAGCGGAAGTTGCTTCGTCGAGCACTACAACGCTGGGTTGGGCAATGATCATTCGGGCAATTGCCATGCGTTGACGTTGTCCGCCTGATAGACGCATACCTTGACGCCCAATGATGGTGTCGAGACCTTTTTCTAGTTCAATGATGGTGTCTTTTAATTGTGCTATTTCAAGTGCGTTCCATAATTCAGCATCTGTTACTATTTTTCCTAGCGTTAAGTTTTCACGGATGCTGTCATTAAAGAGTGTTGGGTGTTGTAAGACGGTGACTACGTGTTCTCTGACAATGTCTAGGCCAATTTTATTTATTGGTACATTATCATAATAGATAGTACCGCTGGTTGCTGGGTATAAGCCATTTAGTGTTTGAATTAAGGTTGATTTTCCGCCGCCGCTTGCACCAACGAGGGCGACTTTTTCTCCGGCTTTAACGCTTAAATTAATACCGCTCAGTATTTCATCTTTTTCTGTACCATAACGGAAATGTAAATCTTTAATGCGTAAACTAACTGTTTGCTTATTGATAAAGGGATTAATAAGTGCTGGATAGATGGGTTCTTGTTGTAGGGTTTGCATATGATTAATGCGTTCTAATGCTGCTTTGGCGCCATAAAACGAGTATTGAATACCGAGTACTTCCTGTACGGGAGCCATCATAAACCAGAGATAACCAAAGACAGCGAGCATTTGCCCTATGCTTAAATCAGAGTAAAGCACCATAAGCATGGCTGCAGCGCGAAATATATCGAAACCAAAGAGAAATATTAAAAAGCTAAAGCGTGTTGCAGCGTCGCTTTTCCATGCGAAGGCAATGGAATGTTCTTTAACCTGAGTGGCTGACTCAATCAGTTTTTTATAATAATGAGCCTCGCGATTGCTGACGCGTATTTGTTGAATGGCTTCCAATGTTTCGGCGAGTGCTTGTTGAAAAATTCCGTATGCGGAGTTTTCATTGGCTTTAAGTGTTTTGACTTTTTTGCCTAAACTACGAGTAAAAAAGATTACGATGGGATTGAGTAATAAAATAAATAGCCCTAACTGCCAGTGCATCCACAGTAAGATAATTGCGGTGCCTAAAATCGTTAAGGCAGCGACGAGTAATTTGCTGGTTGTGCTGCCAATAAAGGTGTCCAAAGTATCCAGGTCGGTCACTAGGTGAGTAATGACAGTACCACTACCGAGACTTTCATATTCGGCCATGGAAATATGCTTAAGGTGATTGATTTGTTTTTTGCGAATATGAAAAATAATGTCTTTGGATATTCGAGAAAATTGACGTAACTGAATAATATTAAAGATAATGCCTATGACTCTGAGGCATAGGCTAGCTAATAAAATGGCGCTGATATAAAGTATAGGTGTGTGCCAGTGAGGCGGGGTGAATTGATTGATGGTTTCAATCGTTATGCCTGGGTTATGGAGTAAAACTTCATCAACTAATAGAGGCATAAGCAAGGGGACAGGTACCGTCGCAATGGTTGCTAAAATTGCTAGCAAGTGAGCGGAGATAAGTTCTTTTTTATGCTCTTTTACCAAGCCTATAATATAGTTCCAAGTATAGTGTGTGGTGATGTTTTTGGATTGATTTTGCACGTGGGTTTTTGGCTGTGTGTCCGAATTTAAGATAAATTATAGCGGTATTTCAGTTGCTTGGTGTGGTTAAAAATGTAGCTTTAGTTTTGTTGTAGCTATTTGCTAAATAATTATGCTGTTATGCAATGTTGACTCAAAAGGAAATTTAAAGATATGTGGGTTGGTTTAAGGGGAGTCTTATTTGCTCTGGTGGTTTTTGGGTGGTCGTTAGATTGTTTGGCTACTATAGGTGAGCAGCAGCGATTGAAGTTTGTGCAAGCGGAAGAAATGATTAAATCTGGGGATGATGAGGGCTTTTCGGCACTAAGTTTGGAGCTGAAAAATTATCCTTTGCATTTTTATTTGAATTATGTGTGGCTTAGTAAGCACTTGGATCAAGAGTCGAAGATTAAGCAGTTTTTGCGCGATAATCAATCGCCCCTTTATACGCGTAGGTTGCGCCAGAAATGGCTGGGCTATTTATATAAGCATAAGCGATGGGATGTTTATGTCGCGAATTATCATGCATCTAAAAGTTTGCTGGGGCAGTGCCATTATCAGTGGGCTAGATATCAGTTGAATGATAAAGCGGCGGCATTGGCTGCGACTAAGAAAATTTGGTTAACAGGGGCGTCTTTACCTAAAGATTGCGATGCTTTGCTAGGTGAATTTGCGCAATCATCTTTTTTGACGCAAGAATTAATTTGGCAGCGATTTAAGCTTGCGGTTCAAGCTCGTCAATTTGGTTTAGCAAGCTATCTGCGAAAAAAAATCATTGATGAGCGCGCTAAAAAGGAGGCTGAGCAATGGCTCTTATTGCTTAAAAATCCTGGTTTAATTGCTAACGCTGATTTATTGCAAAATGTATCTCAAGCAGAGCGGGCTAATATGTTTGTCTATGCAGTTCAGCGTATGATTGGGAGGGATGTTGATACTGCTTTACAGATATGGGATGCACAAAAAACAAAGTTTACATTAACTCAAGAGCAGTTGCATAAAGTTGATCGTTCGATTGCATTGCAGTTGACCTTTAGTAAGTCAGATAAAGCTTATGCCTATTTTGCCCGATTAAAGCAATCAGATGAAGTCTCACGTACTTGGGCGGTTCGAGCTGCTTTAATTAAAAATGACTGGATTGCTGTGCAAGAAGCATTGAATAAGCTAGCGACTAAGGAGAAAGTCTCAGAGAGGTGGCGTTATTGGCAAGGGAGAACTTTTTTGCAAACGAATCAGCCGCAAAAGGCGCGAGAATTGTTTATTAGTTTGGCAAAAGAGCGTAGTTATTATGGCTTTTTAGCGGCTGATTATTTGCAGCAGGATTATTCCTTGGCTGATAATCCAATTAAAGTGAATGAGCAGGAGATGAATGCACTTTTAGCTAATAAGGCGTTTATGATTGTCAATGAGTTTAGGGCGCTACAAAGAAATAAGGAAGCACAGCAGTATTGGTGGGAAGCGATTCGAGGACTTCAAATTGCTGATTTGCTGATAGCCGCTAAAGTTGCGGAGCAATGGCAATGGCATAAACAGGCAATAATGACGGTTTCACAGGCAAAATATTGGGATGATGTAAATTTGCGTTTTCCCTTAGATTTTACCGATAAAATCGAAGAAAACGGGCGATTACAAGGTTTGGATGCGTCTATTATATTTAGTTTGGTGCGTCGAGAAAGTATGTTTGATGAGAGGGCAAACTCACCGGCTGGGGCGCTGGGTTTGATGCAGGTCATGCCAGGTACGGGTCGGCAAATTGCTAAAGAAATGCAGTTTCCTTGGCGGTCTAGTTCGGCTTTGCTGGATGCCTCAGTTAATGTGAAATTTGGTGCTTATTATTATAAGCAGATGTTGGATAAATTCTCTGGCAACTTCGCCTTAGCTGCGGCAGCTTATAATGCTGGGCCTGATAGTGTTAATCGATGGCTAAATATGAAGGGTGTTTATGCGGCTGATTTGTGGATAGAGACCATTCCTTATAAGGAAACAAGGGCGTATGTTGCTGCGGTGTTGACTTATGCCTTAATTTATCAAAGGAGATTAGGTGGCAAACAACGCTTGATGTCCGATTTTATGATTGACATACAGCCTAAAAATGCTGAGAAGTCTTATGGAAAGATATAAACTGACTTTATAGTGTCGTTTAAGGCTTGCTATTTAAGTGGGCAATCGTGAATGATAAATTCTCTATATTTATCGATACAAGGTATAATATTGTGATAGACACAATATAATTATAAAAATAAACGGGATTGGGAATGCAAAAACAGCATAGTTATGATCGAGAAGAGTTATTAAAATCTGGCCGTGGTGAGCTTTTTGGCTCAGAAAATGCGCAGTTACCTTTGCCTAATATGTTAATGATGGATCGCATTACGCATATTTCTGAGGAAGGCGGTGAGTTTGATAAGGGCGAAGTCATTGCTGAGCTGGATATTACCCCAGACTTGTGGTTTTTTGATTGTCATTTTCAAGGTGACCCCGTTATGCCGGGTTGCTTAGGGCTTGATGCGATGTGGCAGTTGGTAGGATTTTATTTGGGCTGGATGGGTGGCCCAGGTAAAGGGCGTGCGTTGGGCGTTGGTGAAGTTAAATTCACTGGACAAGTCTTGCCGGGTGCAAAAAAAGTAACCTATAAAGTTAATTTAAAACGCGTCATTATGCGTAAGCTGGTGATGGGTATTGCTGATGCAACCATGGAAGTTGATGGTAAAGTGATTTACGTAGCAAAAGACCTGCGCGTTGGATTATTTACAAATACAAAAGATTTCTAAGGGGCAGAACATGAAAAGAATAGTTATAACAGGACTAGGTATCGTTTCTAGTATTGGAAATAACAGTGAAGAGGTTCTTGCAGCACTACAAGAGGGGCGTTCAGGAATTACTTTTGCGGAGGACTATAAAGAGTTAGGTTTTCGTAGCCATGTGCGCGGTGCGATTAATATTAATCTCGATGATTTTATTGATCGTAAAGTAAAACGCTTTATGGGCGATGGTGCCGCATTTAATTATATTGCTATGCAGCAGGCGATTATTGATTCAGGCTTAGAAGAAAGTGATGTATCAAATGTACGCACGGGTTTGATTATGGGCTCAGGTGGACCATCTACTTCAAACTTAGTTGATGCGGCCGATATTTTGCGCGAAAAAGGAATCAAGAAAGTCGGACCTTATATGGTCACGCGCGCGATGTCGAGCACGAATACGGCCTGTTTAGCGACACCGTTTAAAATAAAAGGTATTAATTATTCAATTACTTCTGCTTGTGCGACTAGCGCGCATTGTATTGGTAATGCCATGGAACAAATTCAGCTAGGTAAACAAGATATTGTGTTTGCCGGTGGTGGCGAAGAAGTGCATTGGACTATGTCGGTATTGTTTGATGGTATGGGTGCCATGTCATCTAAATATAATGACACGCCAGAAACAGCCTCGCGTCCTTATGATGATGCTCGCGATGGCTTTGTTATTTCTGGTGGTGGTGGTGTTTTAGTACTTGAAGAGCTAGAACATGCTAAGGCACGCGGTGCTAAAATCTATGCTGAATTGACGGGGTATGGTGCGACTTCGGACGGTTATGATATGGTGCAACCTTCAGGTGAGGGTGCTATTCGTTGTATGCGGCAAGCCATGGCGACTGTTGATGGTAAAGTGGATTATATTAATGCGCATGGCACCAGTACCGCCGTCGGTGATACGCGTGAATTAGAAGCGCTGCGTCAAGTATTTGGTGCAGATGCGATGCCTTATATTACGTCTACTAAATCATTAACCGGTCATGCATTAGGCGCGGCTGGGGTAAATGAGGCTATTTATTCATTATTAATGATGCAAAATAATTTTATTAGTGCCTCGGCTAATATTACAACGCTTGATCCTGAAGCGGCAGGCATGCCAATTGTTGCTGTACGTAAAGATAATGTCACTTTAAACACCATTATGTCGAATAGTTTTGGCTTTGGTGGGACGAATGCCTCATTAATTTTTCAGCGCTATAACGGCTAAATATTGTAATATTTTTTAGCCTGTTAATAAGGCGAAAGAGTGCTCTTGGATAAGAGTGCTTTTTCGCCTTTTTTTGTTTTAGGATTTTATCCCTTGAGTTTTAGAGATGCCAAATATTAGAAAAGAACAAACTGAATTTAATAAACTGCATAAACGCTTACGCAGAAATGTAGGCAGTGCCATTGCTGACTTCAATATGATTGAAGAGGGTGATAAAGTTATGGTTTGTTTATCGGGCGGCAAAGATTCTTATACTTTGCTGGATATTTTGATGCACCTGCAGAAAACTGCTCCGATTCATTTTGATATTGTTGCGGTAAATTTGGATCAAAAGCAGCCAGGGTTTCCTGAGCATGTATTGCCTGAATATTTACAGAAAATAAACATCCCTTTTCATATTATTGAAAATGATACTTACAGTATTGTTAAACGGGTGATACCGGAAGGTCAAACTACCTGCAGTTTGTGTTCGCGTTTACGTCGTGGTTCTTTATATGGGTATGCAAAGGCGCAAGGTATAACTAAAATTGCTTTGGGGCATCATCGTGATGATATTTTAGAGACATTTTTTTTAAATATTTTTTATGCGGGTAAGTTAAAAGCGATGCCGCCTAAGTTATTAAGTGATGATGGGCAAAATATTGTTATTAGGCCGTTGGCCTATTGTAAGGAAAAAGATATAGAAACTTATGCAGAATTAAAACAGTTTCCTATTATTCCTTGTAATTTATGTGGCTCTCAAGAGAATTTGCAACGGCAAATGATGAAAAAAATGCTGGAGAACTGGGATAAAGCTTTTCCGGGTCGTTTAGAAACTATTTTCTCCAGCTTGCAAAGTGTTGCGCCTTCGCAATTGGCAGATACGCAGTTATTTGATTTTATTGGTCTAAATTTGGAGCAGCGCGCTAATATTAATAGCGAATCTTCTGATGAGGAGACTGCTAATGCAGGTTTAGATATTTTACAAAGATAGTCGTGAAATAGATTCGTGTTTAATTGATTTATCAAAATTAGGGTTATTTTCAGGTACGGTTGTTAATAGCTAATTATACGGAGTCAAAATTGGCCATTAACAACCTGTCAATGGTCAACAGAATTGACAATGATATATATGTTATATTTATAATATATATTTTGGTGTAGATATATAGGATATTAATGAGAGTTTTGATTGTTGATGATAGTAAGTCGATTCGGATGCTGGTTGCTGAATGTATTCTTACTTTAGGACATGAGGTTATCCATATGGAATCTGGTGTTGATGCCATTAAGTATATAAAAGAAAATTCGCCTGATCTTATTATGATGGATGTTGAAATGCCAGGGATGAATGGCTTCGAAACAACTCAAAAAATACGTGAAATCAAGGGTGATGATTGGTTTCCTATTATTTTCTTAACCACTAAAGTGGATGATGATTCTTATACGCAAGGTATTAGAGCTGGCGGTGATGCTTATATGGAAAAGCCGATTAGCCCTTTACGCCTACAGTTGCAAATTACTGCAATGGAGCGTATTTATAACACGCGACAAAAGCTTAAACAGGCACAGGAAAATTTACTTGAAGCCAATAGATCGCTGTTACATTTGTCTATGTTTGATCAATTAACGGGCTTAGCAAATCGACGTAATTTTGATGAAACGCTAGACAGGGAATTTAAATTGGCTAAACGTGAGAAAAAACCGATGTCAGTGCTGTTGTGCGACATTGATTTTTTTAAAATTTATAATGATAGCTACGGGCATCAACAAGGCGATCAATGTTTAGCTGATGTATCTCTGATATTATCGGGTGCCTGTGCAAGACCCACTGATTTGGCGTGCCGTTATGGCGGGGAAGAATTTACTTTTATTTTGCCAAATACAGATTTACAAGGCGCAACGGTTTTTGCGGAAAAGGTTAGAGCGGCCGTTGCTGCCCTGAAGATTGCGCATGTAGGCTCGAAAGTTGCTGATTATGTGACTTTGAGCGTGGGTGGGGCGGTTTATCAAGGTCAGTTTAAAAGCGGCGACGAAGTCACTAAAGCGGCTGATGATGCGCTATATCGTGCTAAAGAAAAAGGTAGAAATCGGGTTGAAACAGCTTAGTGGTTGATTGTTATTTTCCTAAAGATTTTATTCAAACAGCGGAGGGGTTAGTTTTTGCTGTTGTTGACCAAGGTTTAGAGCAAGGTAAGGTGCTTTGTTTTTTGCGTTATGTTCAGCAAGATTCTTTCTGGAAAAAATTAAACACACAAGAAGCCAATCAATTATTAGCCGAGTATTACCCGCAATATTTATTCTTTTCGCAAGTAAAGTCTGCCGCTTTGCATGCTGTCAATGTTCAATCCATCGTTATCCATCATAAGCCTAAGCAGCGTCTACAGGACTTATTAGTTAAAAAAAATCTAGATATTATTGAGCAGGATTTTATTGCTTTATGCCAGATGCTTTTAGTTCAAGGTATTGATCTTCAAGATGTTGGTGTTACTGGATCCTTGTTGATTGGTGCGCAAAACTTTAATTCAGATATTGATTTAGTGATTTACAGTCGCGAAAAATTCCATCGGTTTCGAAAGGAAATAAAACAGTTGATACAACAAAATCAATTGCGGCAGCTTGCTGAGCAGGATTGGTTGGATTCATATCAGCGTAGGCAATGTGATTTAAATTATGCTGATTATGTCTGGCATGAACAGAGAAAATATAATAAAGGATTGATTAATCATCGTAAATTTGATTTGAATTTACTGGAGTTAAGCGCCGAAGAGGCTACACCGGCTAATTATCAGAAAAGAGGCATGATGCTTATTCAAACAAGGGTACTTGATGCGCACTATGGATTTGATTATCCGGCAAAATTTTTAGTCGAGCATGAGTACGTTTCAGAGGTCATCTGTTATACCGCAACGTATACTGGGCAAGCTGAGCAGGGCGAATGCATTGAAGTGTCTGGGCAATTAGAAATATCAAGCACAGGGCGGGCGCGAATTTTAGTGGGATCAAGTCGTGAAGCAGAAGGTGAGTATATTAAGGTGTTAGCGTTTTTGTGAATCACCTACCTGATTTTAATGCGTTAATTTTTGATATGGATGGTCTCATTTTAGATTCTGAGATTACTTATTTTAATGCTTGGCAGCAAGCAGCTGAGGCTTTAGGTTATCAGTTAAGTGATGACTTGTGTGCGAGTCTTTCAGGGCTTCCTTTTTCTATCATTGAAGCAAGGCTGACTCAAACTTTCGGTGCTGAGTTTCCTTTTTCTGAATTTTACCCACTGAGTTCTGCATTTTGGCGTGCCACGGTTAGTCGGGAGGGCATTGCTGTAAGAAAAGGCGTCCACGATTTATTCGCAGTATTAAAAAATGCCCAGATTCCCTATTGTTTGGCAACCAATAGCGCAGAAAAAAATGCGCGCGAATGTTTGGCTTATGCTGGTGTGGTGAATTTATTTGAGTTATTAGTTTGTCGCGATCATGTCCAATCCCCTAAACCTGCTGCCGATATTTTTCTACAAGCGGCTGACCGTTTGGGACAGACAATTCAGTCATGCGTGGTGGTTGAAGATTCTTTAATTGGTTTGTTGGCGGCTAAAAATGCCAATGCTTTTTCGGTGCTCGTGCCTTCTATCGCAGTCGATGAACGTATGCAAGCATTGGCAGGTATCATTCTTAATGACTTATCTGAATTGTCTGTATTGATACAAGGCAAATAAAA
>JAIPFI010000066.1 GCA_021736705.1 Methylococcaceae bacterium
TTTATCGCCGATATTCTTTATATGCATATTTAATGCAATAATGCCATTCAATATAATTGATTCTGAGTACGCCATGAAACTATCTATCACACCAACAAATCACGAAAAAAAACTAGGTGCCAACGACTTTATTGTTTCCAAGACTGATACTTCTGGTCGCATTACCTATGCCAACCGGATCTTTATGGAGATTTGCGGCTTCTCTGAGTCAAGTCTATTAGGCGTGCAACATAATATTATTCGCCACCCTGATATGCCTCGCGGCGTATTTCGATTTATGTGGGACACCCTAAAGTCTGGTGATGAATTTTTTGGCTTTGCTAAGAACCTCTGTTCTGACGGTAGCTTTTATTGGGTTTTCGCCAATATTACGCCAGATTACGACAAAGGAGGAACACTAAAAGGCTATTACTCCGTACGCCGCAACCCACCCGAATCTGCACTTAACATTATTGCACCTATCTATAAAGAGATGCTTGCTATAGAACGACAATCTTCCGCTAAAGATGCCCCCACTAAATCTTTAGCTTATTTAGTTGATACAGTAAAATCTACAGGCGCGGCAAATTACAACAACCTTGTTTTGAACCTTTACAAACCTAATGGTCTTTAATATGTCTGCACATAATAAATCGAGTGCGAATATCCCCTTTCTTAACGCTAAAATCACCTATGCTATTAGCGGAATCATTTTTCTTAGCTTATTAATTTTTGGTGCTCATCTTTATCTTTATGGTTTCTCGTGGCTCATTCTCCTGCCATGCGCTGTACTAATTGCTATTGGCTGGTTTATCTTTACTTCGGTTAACACCACCTTAAAAGTGCTGAACACAATCCAAGAAATTCTACTTAAAACTAATCAAGGTGAACTGTATCATCGCATCACTAATACTAAAGGCCTTGGTGAAATAGGTAAAGTTGCCTGGGAGCTCAATGAGATGCTTGACATCATGGAGTCCTACTTTAAGGAAGTGAATACCTCCTTTTCACATGCATCAAAAGGCAATCATGATCGTTACGTTCTTGCTGATGGATTCCCGGGGCTACTCAAACAATCCGCGATTAACATCAATACCGCGTTACATTTAATGGCTGAAAATGAAATTTTAATGACTAAAAACAAGCTTTCAGCAAATTTGCATACACTTAATACATCAAATTTACTGGAGAACTTAAAAATCAATCAGCAAGACCTACTCAATATTACTGAACAAATGCAAAAAGTAGAGAACATTGCCAATGACACTGGGCGCAATGCTGATGCCAGTCTTTCAACGGTTGATGAAATCAGTCATTCTCTAATAGATATTAACGACACTATTCACGAGGTTTCCGATGTCATTAATGCACTGATTGAGGATAGTCGCAAAGTAACCGATTCTTTATCTATGATTACCGGCATTGCTGATCAAACTAATTTACTAGCTCTAAATGCATCTATTGAAGCGGCTAGAGCAGGCGAGCATGGTCGTGGATTTGCCGTCGTTGCCGAAGAAGTCAAAAAACTTTCTGAACATACTAAAAATGCAGCATTAGAGGTCACGAAAACATTAGACTCCTTCAATAAACGAGTAAGCCAGATGAATACAAAAGCTAACTCTTCTGCGGATTTATCTCAAGATATTATGGAGCAAGTTGTGGCTTTTAAAGGTCAATTTTCCAGTCTTTCCAGCTCTGCCAAAGAATCTATTAATTATATTTCTTATTCCAAAGACAAATCCTTTGGTTTACTTACCAAGCTAGACCATATTATTTACAAGCAAAATGCTTATCTTGCTATCGAAGAAGAGCATAGCTGCCCTCAAGCCAATGCAATTAACGTGGATAGCCATAACTGCCGTTTAGGAAAATGGTACTACGAAGGTTCAGGCCATGATAATTTCCGCCATACAAATGCTTATGCAAAATTATCAATACCTCATCAAGAAGTACATCAATTTACTCAACAGGCCTATGCGTTTTCACGCCAAAACTGGCAAGACGACACGGAAATTCTCAATAGTATCGTTAGCCACATGGAGAAGTCCGAGCAAGCTAGTGCTAAGGTTATGCTGTTTATTGATCATATGCTTGAAGAAAAACATAAGCCCTAATCGTCCGAAAAGGTACCGCTCAAATCAATAGTCATGAAATGAGCCGTACCTTTGTTACCTGCACCATCATTATCACCTCGCCAAAAAAGCTCTTATCCTAGCCTTTGATTAGTATAAAATCGATTAACACAATGATTTTTACAGGGGCTTACTATGACGCGATTAATTTGGCTATTTGTTCTCTTTACTCTCTTACCTATACACGCAAATACTGACATCCCAAAACCTTTAGAGCCTTGGGTAAACTGGGTTCTTGAGGATTCCCCTGAATATCAATGCCCTTTTTTTTACAATAATCACCAACAAAAGCACTGCTCGTGGCCTAGCCAGTTAAATTTAACGCTAGACAAACAGCAAGGGCATTTCGATAGTTATTGGCAAGTTTATAATGACAGCTACTTAAATCTGCCTGGTGACAACAATTTTTGGCCACAAAACATTCGCGTTAACAATAAACCCGCTATCGTTATCAAGCATAATAATAGTCCTGCAATAAAGCTCAGCGCAGGGCAATACCATATCCAAGGTGAATTTTTCTGGTCCAACATACCAGACAGCTTAAGTATTCCAGAACAAACAGGCCTTATCTCGGTACGGGTACTAGGCAAAGATATTCCCTCGCCGACCATAAAAAATAATCAGCTCTGGTTAAGAGCCAGCGACACGGGCAATACTAAGCCGACAAGCACACCAAACCAACTAGACTTACAAGTATTTAGAAAAGTCATTGATGACATTCCTTTGCGGCTCGTCACTCATCTAACTCTACAAGTTTCAGGAAAACAGCGAGAAATAAAACTACCTTACACGCTGCTACAAGGATTTATTCCTATTAATCTCAATAGCCCCTTAGCCGCGAGGCTTGAAAAAGATGGCAGTCTTTTAGTTCAGCTTCGTCCTGGCCACTGGCAAATCGAATTAACAGCGCGTCACCCAGAGCAACTCACCGATATTAGCTTAGCGATAAATAATCAAGACTGGCCTGCATATGAAATTTGGAGTTTTGCGGCACAGACTTATCAACGATTAGTCGAAGTCAGTCAAGTTATTGCAATAGATCCAAGTCAAAGCAATGTTCCGAAGCAATGGCAACAACTCCCTGCCTTTTTAGTCAATCAAGGCGATAAGATGCATTTCAATGTAATTAAACGTGGCGATCCCGAACCTAATCCCAACGATTTATCCATTACACGTCACTTATGGTTAGATTTCGCCGGTACAGGCTATACTATTCAAGATACGATAAGTGGAAAAATTACCCATAACTGGCGACTCGATAGCTTGCCTGCGACCCAACTTGGCCATGTTAATTTAAACGGTCAAACACAGCTTATTACTCGCTTGCCTGATAGCAAAACTGACGGGGTAGAACTTAGAAAAGGACAATTACAGCTGACGGCTGACAGTCGCCTAACCCATTCTATTTCTGAAATCAGCGCAGTAGGCTGGCAAGAAAAATTTAACCATGTTAACGCCTTTCTTCATTTACCACCCGGATGGCATTTATTAGCCGTCAGTGGCGTAGATAATGTCCCGAATAGCTGGATTAACCGCTGGACTTTGTTAGATTTATTCTTAGTATTGATTGCTGCATTAGCTGTCAGTCGCCTATGGAGTCATGTTTGGGGCTTATTTGCCTTAATCAGCTTAGCTTTAATTTGGCATGAAGCCGGTGCACCACGGCTTATTTGGCTAAATATTCTGGCAGCCATATCATTAATCAAAGTACTGCCTCAAGGTAACGTTTTAAATCTGATAAAATTTTATCGCTCTAGTTGCTGGTTAGTATTGCTTTTTATCAGTATCCCTTTTCTTATTCAACAAGCCAGAACAGGGCTTTATCCACAACTAGAAAGACCATGGCAATCGATTAGCACTAGTGCCTCTCAAAACCTAGAATCCGTAGCTATAATGGATAAGCTGATGGAGGAAGAAAAATCTATGCAGGGCTCTTATGCCCGTAAACGCAATGTTATACCGAGTGCCAGCTATGCCCAAACACCTGCACCTGACTTTAAACGGATAGATCCGAACGCCAACTTACAAACAGGCCCCGGTTTACCGCAGTGGCAATGGACAGAAATCCCGCTGTCGTGGAATGGTAGCGTAGACAGTCAACAACAAATTAAACTATGGTATCTAACTCCGACAAGCAGCATGCTACTTAATTTCTTACGCATAATCCTCGTTGTTATTTTCAGCTTACTGATGCTAGGGCTTATTAATAAACGTTTAGCTTTTAAATTACCCCACTCAACATTAAGCTTGGGTCTGCTTATCTGCTTATTATTACCAATAACACCCGTACGAGCCGACTATCCTAGCCCAGAGCTACTAAATGAATTAAAACAACGCCTCCTTAAAGCGCCAGACTGCCTGCCAAATTGTGCACAAATAGCCGCAATGCATATAGTCATTACAGACACTATTCTGCAACTCGATTTACAAGTACATGCACAAAAAACCGTTGCCATTCCACTGCCTACAGAACAGGACAACTGGTTACCTAATGAAATTACAGTGAATAAAGTCTCGGCTCACGCCATTATTCGCGATAATCAAGGCGTATTATGGCTAAGCTTAGAACCGGGAATTCATAAGGTGACGTTAAAAGGTAGACCACCGCAGCAAAATAGCTTTACCCTGCCTTTACCGTTAAAGCCACAGCATATCACGCACAACATTCAACAGTGGTCACTGGAAGGCCTAAAACCCAATGGCACGGCAGAAAATAATTTACTCTTTACGCGCCTACAAACAGAAACAGAGAAAAAAAATACATTATCTACGCTTAGCTCAAATACTCTGCCGCCCTTTATTCAAATTGAACGCACGCTGCAATTAGGGTTGGATTGGCATATCGCAACGCGAATCAACCGACTATCTCACGAGCCAGTGGCCATTACCTTAAAAGTGCCGCTTATTAAAGATGAATTGATTACCAGCTCACAAATACGTAGTGAAAACGGCTACGCATTAATACATATGAGCGCCAATCAACAAAGCATAGAGTGGCAATCGTTATTAGAAAAAAGCACGCAAATTAATTTAGTCGCTCCTGCTACGGATCAATGGTCAGAAGTATGGCGAGCCGACATCAGTCCGATGTGGCATATTCAAAGCACTGGAATTTCAGCGGTACACCATCAAAATCAAGCGGGAAATTGGCTGCCTGAATGGCGTCCGTGGCCAAATGAAGGTATTACTTTAAAGATTACTCGACCTGAAGCGATCCTTGGGCAAACACTAACCATTGACAAAAGCAGCTTACAAATCACTTCCGGAAAACGCGCCAAAGAATCGCAACTAGACTTAGATTTACGTAGTTCAAAAGGCACTCAGCACACGATAACTTTACCTGAAAATGCAATTCTACAATCGGTAAGTCTTAATGCCGTTACTCAGGCAATAAGACAACAAGGCCAATCAGTGACTTTACCCATCGAACCCGGCACCCAGCATTATCAATTAAACTGGCATGAAATAAGCGAGCAATCGAGCATACTGACTACATCAGCAGTCAATTTAGGTAGCACAAGCGTTAACACGCACTTAAGCATCCTATTGGGTCAAGATCGTTGGGTGTTACTAACGATGGGGCCTCAATTTGGTCCAGCCGTCTTATTCTGGGGCTTAGTTTTTGTTTTAGCAATACTTGCTTTTGCTTTGGGAAAAGCTCAATTAACGCCATTAAAACACTGGCATTGGTTTTTACTTTTGATAGGACTGAGTCAAGTTCCCATAGCCGCTGCACTAGTAGTTGTTGCCTGGCTGATTGCTTTAGACCTAAGAAAAAAACAAGTCAACGATAACGCTCACAGCTTCAACTTAATACAAATTTTTTTAGTATTAATGACTTTAGGCTCATTAGCCATTTTGTTTATTGCCGTCGAACAAGGTTTATTAGGTTCACCGGATATGCAAATTGTCGGCAATCAATCGACAGCAGAACATTTGAAATGGTATCAAGATCGTAGCAATGCCTTATTACCCACAGCAACAGTCGTTTCCATTCCTTTACTTAGCTATCGAATCATGATGCTGGTCTGGTCATTGTGGCTGGCTATTTCTTTATTAAATTGGCTAAAATGGGGGTGGCAATGTTTTTCTGCTCATGGCTTATGGAAAAAACCAGCACCAAAAGTAAAGCCGATGCCGGAAAATATACCCGAGCAAAAATAGTCGCCTATAAACTCTTTGATCCGCAGATTTAAAAACACATCAGAGCATCTATACATACACTCCCAAATAGAATTTGAGAGAAAACAAAAAAGGCTAACAACGGGAAACGCTGCTAGCCTTTTTTTGTACTTAAAGACGAGTTAAAAGAGCGCCCTACAGTAGTATTTAGCTGATATAAAACTGGCGCATCATGCCTAGATCTTCATGCTCCAAATTATGGCAATGATATAAAAACAAGCCTTTGTAATCTTGGAACGGCTTGGCGATAACAACCTCTTCACCCGGCATCACTAAAACGGTATCTTTCCAGCCTGTATCAAGAAAACCATCTTTTACCGTCTTGTACTCTTCCTGACGCATACCTTCAATTTCTCTTGATAACACCTGGAATTGCTGGCCATGTAAATGAATCGGATGCGCCATAGAGAACATCATGCCACCGCCCATGCCGCCACCCATCATACCCATACCGCCACCGCCTCCCATGTTCATCTTGTCACCCGACATATCCATATCTTTGTCCATTTCTTCGCCCTCTTCCATTTTCATTGGGCCGTGGTCGTGGAATATTTTAATTTTCTTTATTGAACCTAGTTCCACTTTTTCAAAGTCCAGCACTCGATTCATAGAAAAAGACTTACCATTGAGCATAGGACGCATCGGCTTCATATCGATACCAATAGGAATGGGGTTATTCTTATTATCGACATCACGCTCAGTTAAGCGCTCAAATTTTCCTAATGATTTCGGCAATTTAGGGGAATCACTGACTTTTTCAGTCACTTTAAACGTAGCAATTGGAAATTTATCACCCTGGCCTAAACCTGAGCTCATCATGCCCATCATACCTCCCCCCATCATCCCACCGCCCATGCCCATACCCGCAGGCGCTTCTTTGCCTAAACGTTTGGCTTCAATCATCGGCGGCATAGCTCCCTCATAGGGCAAGCTATACATAACTAATTCAGAACCAACGGAGCGACCACTAAAGTCTAGCCATAAATCAATACGTTCGCCTGGTGCCAGCATTAAGTAAGGACGAGTTTCTGGTTTTGGTAAAAGATGAGCATCAGTACCAATGGCAGTTAATGGCGTGCCATCATCCCAGCCTAATTTATAAATTCTGGAGTTAGAGCCATTAACTGCTCTAAACCGATAAGCACGCGACTTAACTGAAAATTCAACATTTGGCAGACCATTCACTAAAATAGTTTCACCTAAAAACCCCGTCATTTTGCCGTGCATACCATGTAAATACTGCAATTGGTTTTGCGCATTAAAGGTTCTATCCTGAATAACAAAAGGTAAATCATATTCACCCCGCGGCAAATCTAGTTTTTGCTCTTCATCATCGGTAACGGTAATTAACCCTGCTAAACCGCTATAAACCTGCTCAGCCGTTAAATTATGTGAATGTGAATGGTAAAAGCTTGTTCCGGCATTATTCATGACTTCAAATTCATAAATATGGCTTTGCCCAGGCTCCAAAGTATACATAGGATGACCATCACTATCTTGCGGCACATGCAGGCCATGCCAATGAATAATCGAAGGTTCAGACATCATATTCTTATAATAGATACGAACTTTCTGACCTTTTACATAATTAATAATCGGCCCTAAATAATTACCTTTTAATTCTACCAGTGTTTTTTTAGGCCCTTTTAGCAACGTAGCATAATACTTCTGTACTTTCGTTTCCTCGCCCGACTTTAAAATAGGCACATAAGCATCGCGTGAAATAAATTCAATTTCTACATCAGCCTTAAATCCAGGTGTCGGTTTCGTTCTTAATGGGCTTGATTGAGCAAACAGCATCCCAGGAAAAGCAGTTAATGCCGCTGCACCAAAAGCAGAATTCTGTAAAAATTGACGTCTGTTATTATTTACTTTATTCGTCATTTATCCTTCCTCTCGTTATTAACTAAGCAAAATTAGTATTTAGTTATTTTTTAAACCATACTCCCTTTTTTTTCAGCTGACAATAGCCCCTATTTATTTCCGGTCATAGCAAATAAAACTGTATTTAAAGTCAACACTGGCATCATCATTAATATCTTCTCGTGCCACTTCTCGCCAATCAGTTGCATCAATTTCAGGAAACCAAGTATCGCCCTCAAATGATTTATGAATTTGCGTAATATAAAGCCGATCAGCGCGTTCTAAAGTGACTTCATATAAAGTCGCGCCACCAATCACAAAAATCTCCTCTTGATCTGAGCAATGCCGTATAGCAGCATCCAGATCGTTAAAAACCAAACAGCCGTCTTGCTGATAGTTAGCATCGCGACTAATCACAATATTCTGCCGCCCAGGCAAAGGCCGACCAATCGACTCAAAGGTTTTACGCCCCATAATAATCGGGTGACCCAGGGTGATTTTTTTGAATTGCTTTAAGTCCGCAGATAAATGCCATGGCATTTGCTTATTAATACCAATAGTCCGATTTGTTGCCATCGCAACAATCAATGAAAGTTTCATATTTTTTAATGCCTAAATTTAAATAATGAGAGAAATACGACAGGATGGATGCTTTATTCATCAAAAAATAAGCGATAATAGCGCTCACAATTCACTTAATTAGAGTCTTTTATGAGTATTGAACAAATTTTATTACAGCGTAGCGGGGCAAAATGCGAGCTATGTGCATCAGAAGAAAACCTAAGCACCTACAATCTACCACCTGAAAATGAAGCAAGCGCGGAAAAATCAATTTTAGTTTGCGCCACCTGTAACAGCCAGATAGCTAATCCAGACTCTATGGATGCTAATCATTGGCGCTGCCTAAATGACAGCATGTGGAATCCTGAGCCAGCAGTACAAGTCATGGCATGGCGATTATTAAAAAAATTATCTGCGACAGAATCCTGGGCTCAAGATTTATTAGATACCATGTATTTGGAGCCCGAAGTTCTGAGCTGGGCAGAATCCGATGCTGCTGCAAGTGCTGCCGATGATTCTGAACCTACTTTTGATAATAATGGCGCCCGCTTGTATGCAGGTGATACGGTAACCTTAATCAAAGATTTAGATGTAAAAGGCGCAGGATTTACGGCTAAACGCGGCACGCTAGTAAAGAATATTATGCTAACCGATAATCCTAAACACATTGAAGGCCGCGTTAATGGTATACGCCTTGTGCTGGTTGCAGATTTCATGAAAAAAGTAAGTTAAATTATTGTAGGGCGTAGCTTTAGCCCGCCATTAGATGCTCTTTGGCATTGGCGGGCTAAAGCCGCGCACTACCCCTCATATCTATTTACAACATAATCTCTTGCCATAATTGAGCGACTTGCTGACGGATATCCGTAAATTCATCCTGCGCCACAACGGCTTTACTTCCTTGCAAAGCTTCTTCATGGCCACGATTACGAAATAAACAATAGGCTTGTTTTAAAGTCGTTACCGCGTCTTCATTTAATAAATCTTGCTCAGCCAAAGCATCTAATACACGCATATTATCAGTAAAAGTCGTTAAACTCGGATATTTAGCCGACCAAGCCAATACACAGAATTGCACAATAAATTCTATATCGGCAATACCGCCGACGCCTTGTTTTAAATAAAAAGCCTCTTTATTGCTTTTATCCAGCGTTTCGCGCATTTTCTCACGCATTTCTCGAACTTCTGTTTTAAGCTCAGCTTCAACACGCGGCAAACTTAAAATACGCTGCCGTATTACTTCAAATTTTGCCTGTGTTTGCGTATCCCCCGCAACAAAACGGGCACGCACCAGAGCCTGATGCTCCCAAGTCCACGCTTCTTCTTTTAAATATTGCTCATAACGATTAATGGGCGCGACTAATAAGCCCGATTCACCGCTAGGTCGTAAACGCATATCAATTTCATAAAGCAAACCTGATAACATCTGCGTATTTAACAAGCCTCTGACTCGCTGACCTAAAGTGGCATAAAACTGCGAACTACCAATCGGTTTCGCGCCATCCGTGACGGCATTGCTATCCGGATAATCAAAAACAAAGACTAAATCTAAATCCGAGCTATAACTCAGCTCAATGCCACCTAATTTACCAAAGCCAATAATGGCAAAATGCGTATGTTCTGCACTGGTATCTGGAAGGCTTCCGTGTTTTTCAGTCAGCAAACGCCAAGCAATCTGCACCGCTTGTTCTAAAATAACTTCAGCAATATAAGTTAAATAATCACTGACTACCATTAAAGGCACTGCCCCCATAATATCGGCAGCCGCAACACGTAGCACATTAATATGTTTAAACTTATGTAAGCCAAACATCAACTGCTCTATATCCGCAGGATCAATTTTCGCTAATAACTCAGCTAATTGTTGCTGTAAAGCCGACTTGTCTAAGGGTTCATAAAGTGAGCGAGTATCCAATAATTCATCAAATAATACCGGATATTTAGATAAATACTCACTAATCCAAGGACTGGCAGAAACGAGCTTAATTAACTGCTGCAAGGCTTTATCATTTTCAGCGAGCAACGATAAATACACATTGCGCCCCGCCAAAGCTTCAAATAAAGCACACAAGCGCTTTAATGTACTCGTAGGATTTTTGACTTGTATCGCTGCATCAATAATTTGCGGCATTAACTTATCTAAAACCATCGCGCCTTTCGTCGTTAAACGCTTAATCGCAGATGATGTTTTGAAGTTATTCAATAGACTGAATACCTCTTCCACTTTACGGTAGCCGATTTCTGCTAGTTTATTTAAGATGATTTCTTCATGTGCCTGCCCTATCCAAATTTCAGTACTCGCTGAAGGCGTTGCCTGCTCCTCGGACATAGAAAAAACCTGCAAAAAAACACGGTGTACCCGTTCGCGTACTTTATCTAACTCCGCTTTAAAGCTAGACCAATTATCATAGCCCATAGAAAATGCCAAAATAGCCTGTTCTCGTGGCATTTTCGGTAAATCATGTGCCTGCTTATCTTGGTATTCCTGAATATGATTTTCTACACGACGCAAAAATTCATAAGAACTTAATAATTGCGTAGAATCTTCAGGAATCAATAAATCCTTATCGCCTAATAACCGTAAAATGACTTGTATACGCCGCTCTTGTAAATCCGTATCTTGTCCGCCACGAATTAACTGGAATGCCTGCCCGATAAATTCAATCTCGCGAATACCACCCGGGCCTAACTTGACATTATCCATGCGATCTTTGCGCTGTAACTCTTGAGTAATCTGTACTTTTAACGAGCGCAACTCTTCAAAAGCACCATAATCTAAGTACCGTCGATAGACAAAAGGTTTAATAAGCTGCATAAACTTTTTGCCGCCCAACTGATCCCCTGCAACCGGACGCACTTTAACCATCGCATAACGTTCCCACTCACGCGCCTGCGTTTGGTAATAATTTTCCAAGCCATCAAACGTCATAATGACCGGACCGCTATCACCAAAAGGACGTAAACGTATATCGGTACGAAAAACAAAACCATCCGCCGTGATTTCATCCAGCACTTTAACTAATGACCGACAAATACGACTAAAAAATTCACCGTAGCTGGTTTCTTTACGATCCGCCAAAACGCCATCGTGCTGATAAGCAAAAATCAGATCAATATCGGATGAATAGTTTAATTCCCACGCACCTAATTTACCCATACCCAAAACAACCAGCCCCTGAGCTGTTCCATCAGATAAAACAGGCGTCCCACGTCGTTCGCACGCTTGTTGATATAAGAAATCGAGAGCAAATTGAATACAGCTTTCTGCTAATGCCGTTAAGTCAGCCAAAGTCTCCGATAAATCTGACCATTGCGCTAAATCACGCCAAGCAATACGCATCATGTGCTTATTCCGGAATTGACGTAAAAACTTCATTAATTCAGCATCATTAGTAATCGTTTGCTGATTTAATTGCTGTTGATACGTCTGACGGACATCGGCACTGAACAAGTCACCCGAATCAATCAGATCAAATAAAAACAGTGGCTGTCTGGTGCAGATTTGAGCAATAAACTCACTGCAACAAAAAACGCCAGGCAGCGAACTTTTGACTTGCTCGTTATCGGGAAGCTCAAGGTTTAAGCGTTGTACAGATTCCGTAAAATTTTGCAGATGTAAATTAACGGTATCGTGTAATTCCGTAGGTATTTTTTCTAGAGAAAACATAGTGCTCTCTGACTTAAAAATAAAAATTAAATGACCCTACAAAAAGACCTTTGTAGGTCGGGTTGGCGGCTTTATTGCGTCACCCGACATTTCATGCAGTCCTTCTGCTTTGGGTTCTATTCCTGACCTGCTGGGTTACGCTATCGCTAACCCAGCCTACAAAGAATATGTGCTTTACAAACTTAATGGTATATCTTTACAAATTACTTCTTTTTCGGGCTTCTTCTAGGTTTTTTAGTCGACTTATCAGACCCACCGCGAGTGACTTTAGTCTGTCTAGGAATATTATCACTATCTTTTACCAAGGTCATTCTCAACTGCTGACCCGCAACACGCGCATTTTGTAAGTCTTTTAACAACTCTGCCGGCATGCCTTTGGGTAAATCAACAATACTGAATTCACCATGCATATCAATTTGACCAATCTCTTTACCGTCTAAACCCGCTTCATTAGCAATAGCGCCAACGATATTGCCCGGTTTAGCACCGTGATCTTTACCGACTTCAATACGGTAACGCTCAAGACCATCTTTTAATGAAACATTACCTTTACGCTTAACATCGCCTCTTTCACGATCATTAGTACGTTCATTACGATCACTTTCACGGCCACGCTCAGAACGTTCTTTTACTTTAGCAGGTTTTTTCAATAATAAAGGCTCATCGCCTTGTACTAATTTAGCTAAAGCAGCAGCAATTTCAATTGCCGGTACGTCATGCTCTGTTTCATACTGCTCAATAATTCTCGTATAAAACTCTAACTCTTCAGTCGCTAAAGTATCAGTAATTTGCTGTTTGAAACGATTAACACGCTTATCATTAATTACCTCAGTAGACGGCAATTCCATTAGCTCAATACGTTGTTTAGTTGCACGCTCGATGGCTGCCAACATACGTTGTTCGCGTGGTGCAACAAATAAAATCGCATCACCTTTTTTACCCGCACGTCCAGTACGACCGATACGATGCACATAAGCTTCCGTATCATAAGGAATATCGTAGTTAACCACATGACTAATACGCGGCACATCAAGACCACGCGCCGCAACATCCGTTGCGACTAAAATATCCAATTGACCATTTTTCAATTTAGCAATCGCTTTTTCACGCTGAGCTTGCGCTAAATCGCCATTAATCGCCGCAGCCGAAAAGCCACGTGCTTCTAATTTTTCAGCTAATTCAACCGTTGAATTTTTAGTACGCACGAAAATAATCATGCCATCAAACGCTTCAGCCTCTAAAATACGCGTCAAAGCATCTAGTTTATGCATACCACTAACCGTCCAATAACGCTGACGAATCGTTTCCGCGGTTGTGGTTTTAACTTTAATAGTAACGTGCTCAGGATTAGTCAAATGCTCATCGGCAATACGACGAATAACCGTAGGCATGGTCGCAGAAAACAACGCTTTCTGACAATCTTTAGGTAATTGTTCTAAAACCCATTCCACGTCATCGATAAAACCCATACGTAGCATTTCATCAGCTTCATCTAAAACCAAACATTTTAAGTTATTTAGTTTTAAGCTGCCTTTACGCATATGATCCATCACACGACCCGGCGTACCAACGACGACATGCGCGCCACGATTTAGCATGCGTAATTGTCCAGAATAATCTTGCCCACCGTAAATAGGTGCAACATGAAAATCCTTTATGTGTTTCGCGTAAGTCTGAAAAGCCTCAGCAACCTGAATGGCTAATTCACGCGTAGGCGCTAATACTAAAACTTGTGTCGCTTTTAATTTAGCATCAATTTTTGATAATAACGGCAATGCAAAAGCCGCTGTTTTACCTGTTCCCGTTTGTGCCTGACCCAGTACATCTTTACCATCCAATATCAATGGAATGGTTAGCGCTTGAATCGGAGAAGGGGTTTCATAACCCACATCATCCAAAGCCTTTAAAAGTGGCGCGATAAGATTTAAGTCAGAAAATTTTGGAAGTGAAAGTACTTCGTCGGTCATTAAGTGTTCCTAATTATAGAGTGAGCGCCTGCAAAATCTTGGTTAAAAAACCCTCAGCTCTCCGCTTTTCTCAAACAAGAAAAGCCCCTAAGACACTATATTTTGACTGGCGAATTGTATTTGCCTGGTAGATATTTGTGTAATCATTACCAGTTTTGAAAAGATTACTCCGCCATCATACCCTAAGTGCCTGTTTTATGCGCGGTTTATTTACATTTGCCGTGCGTTTTCAAACTCTGATTCACGGTCATTAAGTGAATGAATCGTCATTTAAAAAATAATGCGTCGAGGGAGAGGCTTATAATCTGATGATATGGACTCATTTTAATAAAGCGTTTGTCATTCAACCTAAATCCTAGTATGAACTCGTTCCCAAACTCCGTTTGGGAATGCATGCTTTAGCAGCTCTGCAGCACATTTGCTCAAACATCACTCACAGCTGGAGCTGTGAACGCATGTATTCCCAAATAGAATTTGGGAACAAGAAATATTCGCCTTGCTTAGTATCGTTTTTGTGCTTGTTGAATTAAGATGAAAAGCATTGTGCAATCTCAATATCTTTGCGCAACAAATCATTCACCAACGCCTCCAAACTATTAGATTTACCTTGTTTTTTACGTAAAAACGCAGCAACATCTTTATCCAAATAAATAGGCAATTCTATTTCCTCCATAGGTACATAAAACTTACCTTGCTCTGCACCAGCAAAATCATATTCATCCTTCATTTACTTAGCCTCCTCATATAATTAATACATTCATGTTTAGTTGCCTTTCGAGCTGAAATCAACCGAATAACATTACCAGAACGAAAAGTATGCACCACTAAAGTTAAAGCCTCAGTTCTATTTTTTCGGCTATCATTTTAACACGGGACATATTGAAAACCGTAGGGCGCGGCTTCAGCCCGCCTTTAGAATAGATGATGGGCATTGGCGGGCTGAAGCCGCGCCCTACCAATATATAATGTCCCGCCTTAAGTTCATAGCCCTGT
>JAIPFI010000067.1 GCA_021736705.1 Methylococcaceae bacterium
ATAGCCCTGATACTTCTCACAACCTTTCTCATGTAAAAATTTCAACTGCTCTTTAGTCTCCACCCCCTCAGCGATAACCTCCAAATCTAATTTATGCGCCAGTGCAATAATAGTTTCCACGATGACTTCATCAGAGGTGTCGACGTTAATATCGCGCACAAAACTTTGATCTATTTTCAGTTGGCTTAATGGCAATTGCTTCAAATAAGTCAAAGAAGAATATCCTGTCCCAAAATCATCAATAGAAATAGCAATCCCCATTGATTTTATCTGCAACATTTTATCAATCGTGACTTGAATATCCTCAATGACGATCCCCTCCGTTAACTCCAGCATCAAATACTTAGCTTCAATACCTGAGCTGGCAATAGCCATCTCTACCTGTGCCACAAAATCATCCTGCCTAAACTGACGCGGACTAATATTAACAGCGACATGCTCAAGATAAAACCCTGCCTGCTGCCATGATTTAATTTGCCGACAAACTTCATTTAAAACCCAACTGCCGATCCGTACAATAAGATGACTGTCCTCAGCCACAGGAATAAACTCAGCCGGTGACACCATTCCCTGCTCAGGATGAATCCAACGCAACAAAGCTTCAGCGCTTAACATTATTCCATCTGCGTTCGTTTGTCCTTGATAATAGACAACAAATTGTTGATCGTCTAACGCTGTGTGTAACATACGCTCCAAGCTCGATTTTCTATTATGCTCATCCTGCATTTGTGCACAAAAAAAGCTGACTTTATTACGCCCCGTTTGTTTAGAGCGATACATAGCGGTATCGGCTTGATCTAAAATCTCCTCAGGCAGATTGACCTCATCAGGAAAAATTGAAACACCAATACTGGTTGAAAATGACTGCATACTACCGGACAACTCAAAAGGCTGATTAATTTTATCGCGTATTTTCTCAGCAATTAAAGCAGCTTGCTCAATAGCCTCACTCAATTCCGTATCGGCTTGAGAAATAAGCACAACAAACTCATCACCACCTAGGCGGCAGACGGTATCTTCCGCCCTTATAATAGACTCAATGCGCTGCGCCACCTGAATTAAAAATTCATCACCAACCTGATGCCCCAAAGAATCATTTAAAGATTTAAAACGATCTAAATCCATATAAATGACAGCACCAAAATGATTATGTCGCTTAGCACTTACAATCGCCTGCTCTAATCGATCAAGCAACAACCGGCGATTAGGTAAGCTGGTTAATGGATCATAGAACGCAAGCTTTTTAATCTCTTCTTCACTGGCTTTTTTCTCACTAATATCCGCAAAAATACCCACATAATGAGTAATATCGTCACCATCGTAAACAGCAGTAATAACCATTCTTTCTGGATAACTCTCGCCACTTTTACGCCTATTCCAAATTTCCCCCTCCCACCTCCCTGTTTCTTTCAGGTCAGCAAACATAGTGGCAAAAAAAGCCTTATCGTGCAGCCCCGAACCTAATATCCTTGAATTTTTACCTAAAACCTCCTCTACGGAATAACCGGTAATCTCTGTATACGCTTGATTAACTCGCACTATCACGCCCTCTGTATCGGTAATAACTACCGCATCATGCGACTGAAAGGCCGTTGCAGCAATACGCAATTCATCTTCAGCCTGCTTACGCTCTATCGTAATAGCCGTTAAATCGGCCATGCGCTCAATAAAATCCAAATCTTGAGGTGTTGGCACTCTTTTTTCTTGATAATAAATACCAAAGGTGCCCAATATTTTTCCTTTAGAAGACAAAATAGGCTGAGACCAACAAGCATATAAACCAGCGGCTTGAGCAAGCTCCGTAAAAGACGCCCAATAAGGATGCGTCATAATATCTTCAACTATAACTCGCTGCCCAGTATAAGCAGCTGTCCCACAAGAACCGACCCCCTGACCTATAGCTAAACCATTAATAGCCTCATTATAAAAAGCAGGCAAACTATTTACAGCTCCATTCATTAAGTGCTCACCCTTTTCATCAAGCAACAAAATAGAACAAAGACTTTCAGGACTCAAGCTTTCCGCGCCTTTAATAATTTCAGTCAAGATGATAGTAAACGCCTCACCTTTGGCTAAACCTTCTAAAACACGATTACGCGTTAACTGCTCCAGTTCCAACTGTTTGCGCAGTACAACCTCTTTGTTTAATTTTTTATTAATATTACTTAAATCTCGGGTTTTAAGCTCAACCTGCTCAGCGATATGGGCTGTTCTACCCGTTAAAAGCAATAAGCCCACGCCAGCAAAACTGGTTAACATCAAGCCACCCAATAAAGTCCACCAAACATGCCAGCTTATTTGACTGGAAAAAAACTTGTCGGAGGGATGGTAAGTCACTTGCCAATTATTTCCAGCGGCATGCATCGTTCTAATCGTTTGCAGTGAAACAAAAGAAATAGGCGCATAGCTCTCATCGACAAAATTACTGTAGAACACCTCATGATCATCATTACTGGTAATTTTAATGCGCAACTGATTATTGGCCAAGGCAGATAAAGCATTTGTACGCTGATCTTCAATACTAAAAACCACCGCAGCGACACCTAAGAGATAATCCGCCTTATCCGCCACCGCTGGCATATTTCTCTTATAAACAGGCGCATAAATCACAGAAGCGACGCGATAATGCGTGCTATCTTGAATCAAATGAATTAACCCTGAAGATAACGCGCGTCCGGTACGGATCAGTTCTTTAAGGGTCTTTAAAATGGTAACATTTTGGGTAATATCAAAGCCTATTGCCTTTTCATTCGGCGCATAAGGTTCTGCATATTTTATTTGAAATCGTAAGGTATTAGAGCCTAAGTCAGGATCATCTAAAATACGTGGCGTCCACTCAACAGCAATCAAATCTGGATGATGAAGCAAGTGCGATTGAGTCATTATTCGAAATTCATCGGCCGTGATGTCCTGATTTGCCTCCAAAATATCAGCCACATTTTCAGCAATATTTTTATGTTGATTAATTTCATCTTCTAAGACATTTTGCACGCGCTCAACACGAGATTCAAATAAACTCTTGATCCGATTTTGTTCCTGTTGCTGACTATAAAAAAATATAAAAACTAAGAGTATCAACAATAAAATCAATGGGGTTGCAACACTCAGTCTTCGTGATCGCCAGATAGACTGCGGTTGAGCAAAAAAAGTAAGGACAATCGGTGTAAAAATAAACACGCCTATAACATCACCTACCCACCATGTCAGCCAAGCAAAGAGAAAGTCACTAGCACTCAAAATACCTTGAAAATAGAAGACACTGATACATATTGTTGGCGCGATCAGGCTGCTCAGTAAGGCACCGTAAAAAAAGAAACGTACAGTCTCAGACAAATCCAATAGGAGATCTTGCTTGCCCACAAAATGCCGAATTAACAATGCACCGACTATAGCTTGCAAACATGAGGCGCAAGCCTTAATAAAGGTAAGCAATAAAACATTAGGGATAACATTAACAGTAATACTGTCAAAGCTTATATACACTTGCGTGCAAAATATCCCAACAAACAAACCAGGTAATACACGTCGACCATAAATAAGCACGACGGCTAGCGCAACCCCGGAAGCAGGCCAAACGGGTGAAGAATTACTAGGCTCAATAGCCAACAAAGAACCAATCACGCCAGCCAGAAAATAAGCTAAAGCAACCAGACTATTTAAATAAAAACTTTTAATAAAATGCACCTATGCCCCTAACAGCCCTAATATTATCTAATACCAATATAGTCTACTTCAGAATCGCGGAAGAAGATGAAACCCATAAATGACGCACCACTCATTCCTTAGGTATGAGCATAAAATAACATCGACAAGGTATTGTTGTGGTAGCGCAGACGGCTCTCGTCTATTTTTCGGAAAAGCAGCCTGCGCTCTTAAAATAAAGGCATTACTCATGCGCATTCCTTAGCATTAAGCCCAAACTTACTTTATCCATACCGCTTCAAAAAATTTTGGGTGCTAGCTGCTTGACTAGAAACATTTCCGGCCTCTTGCAAGTCTCCGTGTCTACGCTCGCCTTTTCTACGCTCATGATCACAAACAGCTTGATCTAAACGAAGATCATTGTGCCAGTTCCGGCATTGATATTCATGCACCGCAATATGCTTATCTAAAAATCTCTTTCTATTCAGTGCTTGTACAACTTGTACACCTACTTTATCAGGCTCTATTGTGACTACACCATGAAACTCTGAGGCTTCGGTTCGAGCGTCATTTAACTTCATGACTCTGACATTAATAATCTCACCTTTCTTCTGAAACCACCTTTTTTTCATAGCCGGCTCAATAAACGCAATAATATCGCTATGCTTTGTTTTCTCAGGAATATTTCTTAAAAAAATAATCATATTATCCTCACTATGATTGATATTGATAAATTATACGCACTCCCTGCTCTTTCTCTTTAGTGTGGTTGGCATTACATAAACAACTAACAGAAATACTTAATTCCCCCTCTCAAGGTCTAATAATCTAATAAGTTCTTCGCTCATCGGCCGCACACCACGCCAAAGATAAAAAGCCTCGGCAGCTTGTTCAATTAACATGCCTAAGCCATCCAGACTTTTAAGTGCACCCTGTTCACGCGCCCAACGCACGAAAGCTGTTGCCTCATTAGCATAGGCCAAATCATAACAACAGGCTTGTTCCTTTAGCAATCCATCCACTAAGGGCGGTAAATCATTACTTAAACTCGCCGAAGTCGCATTAATAATTAAATCAAACGATAATCCTGCCAAGTCAGCATAGCGACAAGCATTAATAGCTCCTTTATGTGCAAATTCCGTCGTTAAATTCTGTGCTTTTTCAACGGTACGATTAGCAATAGTAATAGTTTCAGGCAACTCATCTTGAATAGGCCCGATAATGCCACGACTAGCACCACCTGCGCCTAAAATAAGAATTTTTTTACCTGTTAACAATATAGCATTATTTTTTTGCAAATCAGTGACTAAGCCTATACCATCAGTATTATCTCCCAGAATACTACCATCCTCTTGCAAAGCAAGCGTATTCACTGCTTTACTTAATTCAGCTCGAGCCGTTTTTTTATCCGCATATGCCCAAGCCAGCTCTTTAAGTGGCACAGTACAATTAATTCCTCGCCCACCTTCTTGGAAAAAAAAGTCATTGACTGCTTGTTCAAATTGCTCAGCCGGCACCAACACAGCACGATACTCTAAATCTTGTTGTGTTTGTTCCGCAAAAAATTGATGAATACGAGGCGATTTGCTGTGTTTTATCGGCGAGCCAAAGACAGCATACTGATCTTTATGACTCATTCGTCCCGTTCCTTTAACCATTGCGCTACGGATTTAGCATAATAAGTGAGAATAGCATCGCTGCCGGCACGCTTAAATGACAATAAAGACTCTAACACCACTTGCCTTTCATCTAGCCAACCATTCAAACTAGCCGCTTTAAGCATGGCATACTCACCACTAACCTGATAAGCAAAAACAGGCACGGCAAACTCATCCTTAACACGACGGATAATATCTAAATACGGCATACCCGGCTTAACCATGACCATATCCGCGCCTTCTTGCAAATCGAGTTGTACTTCGCGCATGGCTTCATCTGAATTAGCAGGATCCATTTGATAACTAAACTTATTACCTTTACCTAAATTACCGGCAGAGCCCACAGCATCTCTAAAAGGCCCATAAAAACTAGAGGCGTATTTAGCAGAATAAGCTAAGATCAGAGTATTTACATAGCCTGCATATTCCAAAGCTCCTCGTATTTCACCGATACGCCCATCCATCATATCCGATGGCGCAACAACATCAGCACCTGCTTGTGCATGTGATACCGCTTGCTTAACTAAAACCTCAACAGTTTCATCATTAATTACATAACCTTTTTTATTAATTAAGCCATCTTGCCCATGCGAGGTAAAGGGATCTAAGGCTACATCCGTCATCACGCCTAATTCAGGACATGCCAATTTTATTGCTCGCACGGCGCGTTGCGCCAAGCCATCGGGATTATAAGCTTCTGCGGCATCATCTGATTTAACATGCTCGGGAGTTACCGGAAATAAGGCAATCATAGGAATACCTAGCGCATAACTCGCCCGCGCCTCCTGCACCAACAAATCAATTGATAAGCGCTCTACTCCAGGCATAGAAGCGACAGGCTCGCGTTTATTTTCCCCTTCAATAACAAATAAAGGGTAGATTAAATCAGCGCAGCTAAGCTGATTTTCTGACATCAAACGTCTGGAAAAGTCACGAGCACGCATCCGACGCATGCGTGTTTTAGGAAAATTAATGCTATTATTCATACCGTTTATTTATAATAAGTTAATGTTTGCTTATCTATGTTATAAGCACTGCAAACTTTCATTGTACAGAAAATAAATCCCTTTACTAAAACAGACTAATCATGACAATTCGACTATTTACTCACTCCCTATTACTTACTTTTTTCTTATTTATAAGTAGCCTTGCCAATGCTGCATCAAGTAACTTACAAGCGCCGCAATTAGTTATTGAAAATACTTCGCACGCGCTACAAGAAAAATTAAAAAATCCCAATTTCGCCAAAAATAAAACTGAAGTCCGCAATTTTGTTGACCAAGAAATATTCCCGCACATTGATACAGTGCGCATGTCAGCGCTGGTTTTAGGAAAACATTGGCGCGCGGCCAGTAAAGACCAGAAAATACAATTTATTGCCGCCTTTAAGAGCCTTCTAGTTAACACGTATTCTGCCACGTTCAGTGAACAGTTTCAAAACTGGAGCATTGAGTATTTGCCGTTAACTATCGGTGCCGATGATAAATCTATCACAGTGAAAACAATCGTGCATCAACCAGCCAAAGCTGACGCTAAAATTGATTATTCAATGGTGCAGCGTAATAATGATTGGCTGATATACGATCTTAAAGTAGAGGGAATTAGCCTAATTATCAGTAATCGGGACACGTTTAATCAAATGATGAAAGATAACGGCTCCTTAGATGCGGTTATTGCCGCGTTAGAGGAGAAAAATAACCGTTAGCTTATTCGGTGAGTGAAAAACTCCACTCACCGTCATCACCGGTTTTTATTTTTCCAACCAGTCATGTGGCTGCAAATAGTCATTATATAACACAGCCTCAGGACTACCTTGCTCTGGATGCCAGTTATACTTCCAGTGCACAATCGGCGGCATAGACATTAAAATTGATTCGGTACGTCCGCCTGTTTGCAAGCCAAATAAAGTCCCGCGGTCGAAAACTAAATTAAACTCCACATAACGACCACGACGATATAGCTGAAAGTCACGCTCCCGCTCACCAAATTGCATCGCTTTACGCTTATTGACAATCGGCAAATAAGCTGACAAATAATGTTCGCCGACACTTTGCATAAAGGCAAAGCTTTTTTCAAAGCCCCACTCATTTAAGTCATCAAAAAATAAGCCGCCAACACCACGCGTTTCATCTCTGTGTTTTAAATAAAAATATTCATCACACCATTTTTTATATTTCGCATAAACCTCATCACCAAAAGGATCGCACGCTGCTTTTGATACTTGATGCCAGCTAATAACATCCTCTTTAAAAGGGTAAAAAGGCGTTAAATCAAAACCACCACCAAACCACCAGATCGGTTCTTCGCCTTCTTTTTCAGCAATAAAAAAACGTACATTCGCATGAGAAGTAGGCACATAAGGATTATTTGAATGAATAACTAATGAAACCCCCATAGCCTGAAAATCACGTCCTTCCAATTCAGGTCTTTTGGCTGTTGCGGAGGGTGGTAATTTATGCCCAAAAACATGCGAGAAATTAACTCCTGCTTGTTCAAAAACCTGACCATTGGTTAATACACGAGAACGACCACCGCCTCCTTCGACCCTCTCCCACGAATCTTCAACAAAAACTGCACCCCCATCTTCACTTTGCAAACCTGCGCAAATGCTATCCTGCAAGCCCAGCAAAAAGGCCTTGACCCGCTCTATTTCAATATTACTTATTTCTACCACTTTCTAATCTCCTTAAAAGATAGCTTAATTCAGTATTTCTACGTACAAAGAGGCTAATTTTAAGTAAAATTAGCCATCTATTTTTATACTTACCCAAATGAACTCACAAAAAGATACTCTATACGCAAGCCCACTTGGCGATGTTGACTGTTTTAAATTCGATAACAGCGTTGTCGATGTTTTCCCCGATATGATACAACGATCCGTTCCAGGTTACAGTGCTATTATATCGGCCATAGGCTTGCTGGCTAGTCGCTTTGCTCAAGATGATAGCGTTTGTTATGACTTAGGTTGTTCATTGGGTGCGGCAACACTGTCCATGCGCCATAAGATCACGGCAAAAAATTGCTCTATTATTGCTGTAGACAACTCGCCAGCCATGCTGACGCGCTGCCAGAAAATTATAGAACGAGATACGGCGACCATTCCGGTTGAGCTTATTTGTCGTGACATTCAAGAAATGAATATCAGTAACGCATCTATTGTCGTGCTCAATTTTACTTTACAGTTCATACCTATTGCTGATCGAGATGCCTTTATAAAAAAAATATACACAGGATTAAAGCCCGGCGGCTTACTCATTTTGTCAGAAAAGCTTATGTTTACAGACCCAAGGCAACAAGAACTCCAAACGGAAATGCATCACGCCTTTAAAAAGGCCAACGGCTATAGTGATATGGAGATTAGTCAAAAACGCGCCTCAATAGAGAATGTACTAATTCCCGAAACCTTTACTCAACATAAAACCCGATTACTAAACTCAGGCTTTAATAATACTGAAGTCTGGTTCCAATATTTTAATTTTGCTTCTATGATTGCTTTAAAATGATTGATTATCAACCCCTATACGATACACTGATCGAAGCCAATGCGGAACATTGGGCAGCCATATTACCCGAACAAATTCATCAGGCACTCAACCCTGAAGCTCATGGCAACTTCTCCAAGTGGAATGCCGCTGTTGAGCAGTTACCTATACCGAAAAATCATAGCGTTCAATTAGATAAAGAAGGTTTTTGCATAGGCCAAGCTGAGCAATTACCAATCGCAGAAAAAATACAAATGGAACAGGGATTAAAAAATCTGTTTCCTTGGCGCAAAGGACCTTATGATTTATTTGGCTTGCATCTTGATACGGAATGGCGCTCAGACTGGAAGTGGGAACGCATTAAAGACCATATTAGCCCATTAAACAATCGCCTAGTTTTGGATGTAGGCTGTGGTAATGGCTATCATTGCTGGCGAATCCTAGGTGCGGGAGCAAGAATGGTAGTTGGTGTTGATCCGGTACAATTGCATGTTTTACAGTTTCAAGCAATACGCCGCCTGTATGGTGCTGAAGCACCTATCTATGTTTTACCTTTAACGCTAGAAGAAATCCCAGACAAAACGGGTATCTTCGACACCGTATTTTCTATGGGCGTTCTCTATCATCGCCGATCCCCGATTGACCATTTAATGGACTTACGTAATCGCTTACGCGGCGGCGGAGAATTAGTACTAGAAACACTAATAATAGAGGGAAAAAAAGGCGAGGTTTTAGTACCAGAAGACCGCTATGCACGAATGCGCAATGTTTGGTTCTTACCAAGCTGTGCAACCTTAGTAAGTTGGATGTCACGCTGTGGCTTTATTGATATACGCGTTGTTGACATAAATCAAACCAGCATGGAAGAGCAACGATCAACGCCGTGGATGACTTTCAATTCACTTCAAGATTTTTTAGATCCTAACAATCGAAATCTGACGATTGAAGGCCATCCTGCACCTAAAAGAGCAACCTTTATTGCAACTGTAAAATAAAAATCAATCCCATCCCAATCGGGATGGGAAAGAGCTTAGCGTAAAGTACTGACGCTTTTTATGACTTCATTTGATGCGAGTTCTAGCCCAAGTTTAAAACATTCACTCGCTCGTTCTTGGTCGCCTTCTGCGAATAGATAATTACCCAAAACCCTATAAGCTTCAACAGTAGGCTCAATACCTATACTTTTAGCTAAATATTTTTTAGCTTTGTCAGAAAACTGACATTTAATAGCAATTTTACCTAATACACTTAATAAGATAGGGTCATTGCCATGTTCTAACAACCATTTTTCAGCCATCTCTAACTGAGCACGAAAATCAATCGATTGCACACTACCAAATAGGGATAATAAAGTCATATCCCACTTATCATTTAAAGCACGTACTAAATCTTTCTCAATCTTAGCACCGGCACCAGAATCAATCATTGCAGCAAAATAAATAGCAGGGATGCCGGGCATAGCTTTAACATGTTCTGGAATACCTTCCCAAAGTGCCTGTATTTCTTGTGCATTACTTGCCTCTGCGGCTTCTTTCAATAAAAGACTGAATGTCTCAACTTCCAGTAATTTAATCTCAGCCTCCATAAAAACTTTATTTTCATGAAAAGCCGGCAATAGTTTACGAATCGCTTGCCAATCACCTAACTGCTGATAAGTCTGGTGGAGCATTTTTAAAACACTAGCATGCGAAGAATCTAAAGTATGTAATTTTGTCAGGGTCTCTAAAGCTTGATTAAATTGTTTTTGTGACAAATGTAACTCAGCACGAGTCAAACCAACAGCAACCTCAGACCCAGGTGCATTTTTAGTTGCTCGTGATAAATATTCATCACGTTTTTCCAGCGCTCCGCGTGAATGAGCAGCACGCGCAGCCGTTAAGTAATGAATTAAAGGAGCCCCGCTATTAGAAGCATGTCTAATTAAAGTTTTCTCTGCACGCTCCCAATTACCTTCGGCTGAGTCCACTAAACCAGAGATCAAGGCATCTTGCGACCGATTAAACTTTACGGACTTGCCGCGTGTTCTAATTTTCCCAGGAAGTCGTATCAACCATCCTAACCACCTGAAAAAGACATAAAAAACAAAAAAACCAATAATTAAAGCCACAGTAAAGACAATTAGAGATGTCTCCAAGGCCCAATGCCCCACGCCAATCAATACATAACCTGGATCATCGTACTGCACTAACCATTCATGAGCAAGAAAGGCAAAAAACAGCGCAAATAACAACGCTCCTAGAAAAAACAATATATTCTTCACTTAGCCAACCTCTTATGATTATTCAGCTTGAGCATCAGGCTGTTGTAATGCTTTATCTGTTTCCAATCTTAACTTAGCAATATCTCTCAGCATTTTAAGTGATTGACTAATATCTGGAAAATTACTACGAAGTTGAATTGTTTTCAATCGCTCCAATTCAAGTACAAATTGCTTATAAACAGCATCTTTTGTAAAATTTGCCTGTAACCACTGTAAGACATCATTAATACTAGTCTGATATAACGCATCATCCTGCTGCACCAAAGCCAATTTAACAATCACAAGCTTGGTACTTAGCTGCTCACTAATGAAAGCTTTTTGTTCCGGTGTAATAATCGATGTTACCGGATTATCCAAGCGTCTAACCGTAACAATACCTTCAATGGCAATTAAAGCATTATCCAGTTTTGCATTGATATCACTCTCGTTTAGCGGCTTAGCTGTACTTACATTGTCAGTAGGAGTTTGACCTTTTCCAGCATAAGGTAGAAACACATTTAGCCTAGCAACATCCTCTTCTAGCATTTCTAAAGTAGAATAAATACCTACCATATCGGCTAATTTTACACTTTGAACTGCTGCAATTTCCTTAGTAATTTGCCCACGAACTTTAAATGCAGCTGTATCACCACTTTCACGCAAACGCTGATCTGCCGCCTTTAATGCTTCAATGGTTGTATCTACATCACCCATCAGGTGCAAGCGCCGACTGGCAACACTGAGTAAATATTCTGCATCAGCAACCAACCAATCACCACGTGTTTTACCTAACTGTCTTTGAATACGTAGTATAGATTCATTTATACGACCAGATGTATTTTCTAAACGCTCTGAGTGTGAAGCGCTGAGTTCATTTAACTTAGCTTGAAAATTTGATTCTTTACTACCTACTTCAGAGCTTAAACTGGTTAATTGATTCTGGATAGCAACTAACTGATTTTGATAAGCTGAAATCTGTTTCGTCAACTCAAGCATCTGCTGACTGTCTTTGTTGAGTTCACCACCAAAATCTTGCTGCTTATCACGCAATTGCTGCAATAAAAGAAAACCAGCACCAGCTAATCCTATGATTATTAATAAAATGACAAGCCCAAACCACACACCACTTCGAGATTTTCTTTCCTTCTTTTTTGGTGTTGTCACTTGCTCAGTTATATTTTCAATTACTTTCGCCACAGTTTTCCCCATTATTTAACGCATTAATCATTGCCATATCTGTCGCTTCCTTGGCAATAAGAATTTTTGTAAAGCCCATGCTTCTGGCTATCACACAGACACGCTGACTAATCACAACCAATGGAATTATCAGCAAGTTATTTTTTTTATTAACCTCATCGGCAATCTGCACAAGATTATATAAGGCTTCAATACTATAGATAACTACCGCATCCAAAGGTTCAGCAAACAAAATCGAATTTATCGTCTCACGCTGGTAAGAAACAGGTATGCGAGCATAAACCTCGATATAATCAACAGAAGCCCCTCTTTCACGTAGAGTACTCGCCAAAAATTCACGACCACCTTCGCCACGAATAATTAAACAAGACTGACCACCTAAGTCCTGCAACTCAGGAATATCCAAAATACCTTCTGAATTAAATCCTGCACTAGGTAACAATGTATTATCAATAGCATACTTCGCTAATTGATGATATGTAGCTAATCCTACGGCAATACACGTTACTCGTTTTAAACACTCAAAATCGTGATTTAATATTTCATATGCAAAATTAACTGCATTAATGCTAACGAAAAATACATATTTATATTCATCAATATGTCGCAAGGACAAACACTCCTTGTCAGACAAAGTCTTACTTTGAATATCAATAACAGGGAATTTTATCGCCTGCCAGCTCTGCTGCTCTATTAGGCGACATAAATTAGTGCTTTGATTATAAGGCCTAGTAACTAATATTCGTTTACTCATGGAAAGCAACTAGCAATATAAAAGACTAAGAAAATCAGGCATACAATTCACTCAATATCTCACCAGCGCCACTTGCAAGCAATTCATCAGCCACTGCACGCCCTATCGCTTGAGCTTCAGATGCAGGACCCGTTTTCTCAGCCCTATAAATAAGAGTGCCATCCGGCCTACCTACTAAACCACGCATAAATAGCTGATCACCTTGTAATTCAGCAAAACCTGCAATAGGCACCTGACATCCACCATTTAAACGATTATTCATAGCGCGTTCAGCGCCAACAGTAATACAACTATCTGCATCCTGTAATACCGCAAGTAACTGGTTTACCTCAATATCGTCTACACGACACTCAATACCGACTGCACCTTGACCAGCAGCAGGCAAACTAACGCAAGTATCAAGTTTTTGTGCAATCCTATCAGCAAAACCTAAGCGCATCAATCCAGCAGCTGCTAGAATAATCGCATCATAGTCGCCTGCATCCAATTTTGCTAATCGCGTATTCACATTACCCCGTAAAGATAAAATTTGCGCATCAGGAAAGAGCGCAGATATTTGGCATTGTCTACGCAAACTAGAAGTACCTATCTTTGCATTAGCAGGTAAATCCTCAATACTACGATATTTATTAGATACAAAGGCATCACAAGGATCTTCGCGCGGCAGAATAACCGACAAATGCAAGCCCTCAGGAAACTCCATCGGTACATCCTTCATAGAATGAACAGCTATATCGGCCGTTCCTTCAAGCATTCCTTGCTCTAATTCCTTAACAAAAAGACCTTTACCACCAATCTTTGCTAATGGGGCATCTAAAATTTTATCGCCTTTAGTCAGCATTTTTACTAATTCAGTTTGAATGCCGGGATAAGCTTGTTTTAGTCTTGTTGCAACATATTCTGCCTGCCATAAGGCCAAAGGACTTTGTCTAGTTGCAATTTTAATAATTCGCTGCGTCACTACATTACCCAAATAAAATTTATTGGACTATATTGTACCTTTATTATGTATCTAAACGACCAAATTTATCTGATTTTATATACAAAACAAAACCTAAAAGCAGCTTAAAAATTCACAACCATTAAGAAAACAATAAAACGCACACCTAGCATTCAATGATTAACTTTTAAATTTCAACGGCGTTAGTTGCATAAATAACCATCAGGTCGCACTTTCCGCGCGCTCCCTAATTTTTAGGCGAGCGCCATCCACAGCAATAGATTTCCGCATACCCAGATAGGTCATAATATTCATAACCGCTATTCGAGCATAAACTTCAGTCACCTGCGCTTCAAATATCCGTGAAGCAACTTTATCACCAAACAACTGTTTTAAGCGCTACATCGCATTCTCAGATAAACTACGCTGATGGTAGCCGGACTGGTCTTTCCAAGTTGCCACACCCTTTTCTTGAATCTCTTGAAGCACCTCATTCCGCAGATAACCCTCCTCCCACAGACATATGCTTTCCAGACGGCAATAATTGAAAAACTTCCTCCATCAACTCCGCTAACTCTTTTAATTTATCCGCTGGGTTGTGCTGCTCCAGCATAGCGTTGATAAATTCAAGTAAAACATCCATTTGAGACTTTCTTTGCAGGCTGCCGACGGTATATGCAGGCGGTTTGTTTTCTATGCGAGCGGATTGTTCTGGGTGAAGGATGAGGCAATGGTCAAACAACAGACTCAGACTCAGGATCAGGCCTCGGCTTGATTCTTCTTCACCCAATTGTTTGGCTTCCCGTCCCCACCTTTCATAAAGCCTCCAGTCCTCAAAGAAAACCTCGACAAGCCATCTCAAGGTGTAGGCTTGAATAATATCTTGTGCACGCCACGCCATTTTTTTTTGGGGGGGGGGGTGATTAAAAGTGCAGGGATTTTCTAGAATAACCTGATGATATGGACAATACAGTAGTGAAACAATTGACATAAATGATAAAGCTTTCTACTCACATGGCTCTTTTCTTGCATAAAGATGTCTAGGGAAGAATAATAACCTTAAGGCATAACCTTACACACAACTCTGCAATCTTTTTATTTAAAATCAGTTGCTTATAAAATTGTGTGTACGGAGTTGACATTAAGGGAGTTATACCAGCCTCTCAGCAATTCTCAATTTAAAGAAATTCAATGACTTATGCTTAGACATGGCTTAAATACAGGTTTCTGAAATTTTAAATTATTAAGTAATTTCGATAAAAAAAAAAATTGTTAATGGCCAATTAAACTGAGCCAAAAATGGCCATTAGTTTTGAGCCACTTTTCCGGACTTTATTTTTATATTTAAAGCTGTAACAGTACCCTGTATTTGCATCAGGGAATGTTATGAAGGAGTGGCTTGTGATTCACCAAATAAAATCATTACACA
>JAIPFI010000068.1 GCA_021736705.1 Methylococcaceae bacterium
AGCTTCGAGGTTTTTTTTTGCCAGTTGAAAAACGCGATTAGATGAGCTACATAGGATGTGCTGAGGCGCGAAGCGCATCGTTCGTGTGAATAGAGGGCAGGCTGATGACAGATTATCGACGTTTTTACATACCAAATTCTACTTGGTTTTTTACTGTCAACCTTGCTGAGCGTCAGAATAATCATTTGTTGGTGGAAAGGGTTGATTCGCTTAGAGTCTCGTTTAGCTATGTTAAAAATAGAAGACCTTTGCATATTAATACGCTGTGGTTACAATGCTAGAGGATTTGCATTGTATTTGGATTTTACTTTCTGATGATGCGGATTTTTCTATACGCTGGAATCTGCTGAAAGGACATTTCTCGCGTACCATTGATAAAGGCAAGCATATTTCAAAAAGCCATAATAAACGACGCGAACGCCGATTTTGGACGTATTTGCTTGTTGATCAAATTGATTTTAACAATTATGCCAATTATATTTATTGGAATTCCGTGAAACACGGTTGGGTACGGCAGGTTGCCGATTGGCGTTATTTAAGTTTTCATAAGTTTGTTAAATCAGATATTTACCCGCATAATTGGGGTTATCCAGGCGAGTTTACTATTAATGGTGACGAGTAAACTCGAATGATGCGTGTCGTTCCTAAGCACACCCTATGTAGCGTAACTTATCGTGTTAAATCTTAATATGCCTATCTTATCGGGCTTTGTAGGTTAAGATGAATAAGAGCTGAAATGGTATTATCACTATGAACAAAAATGAAATAATTGATTTCCTATCTCAATTGCCATTGCCTGCAGCGCATTTTAACCCATCTGGAGAAGTTGTTTACTTAAACAACGCGTTTACAAAGCTTCTCGGCTATACGAAAGCAGATATTCCCACTGTTGAAGCACATTGGTCGGTCTTTTTTCCCGATGTCGCGTATCGTGAAAAAGTTCAGAAGGATTGGGTCACAATGCTGGAGAAGTCTGCAAAATCAGGTGTACCAATCCAGCCCATGTTTTTAGACATCGTTGCTAAAAATGGCGAAGTAAAGAAGCTTGAAGTGCACAGTCTTCAGATGGGAACTCTAGCTATCACCATGTGGATTGATTTTACCGAAAAGATGAAGGCAGAAGAGGAGCGTCGCATCGCTGCTATTGCCTTCGACTCTGAAGCAGGGATACTCATAACAGATTCTGATGGGGTTATTATTCGCGTGAATAAAGCTTTTACACGCTTGACAGGCTACAGCTCAGAAGATGCTTTGGGTCAGACGCCGGCAATGCTTAAATCAGGAAGACAGGACAAAGCGTTTTATCAGCGTATGTGGAGCCTCCTGCTAGAGAAGGGATTCTGGCATGGGGAGTTATGGAATAAACGCAAGAATGGCAGTATCTATGCCGAGCTGCTAACCATTACTGCTGTTGTGTCGCCTGATGGAAGGGCAAAAAATTATGTAGCTACCTTTTCTGATATTAGCCAGAGCAAGGCAGCGGAAGCCGAGATACATCGCCTAGCCTACTACGATGCGCTTACCCAGCTCCCTAATCGCCGCTTGCTACAAGAACGTTTGGGGCAGGCATTAATTTCCACCAACCGTAGCGAGCTCTATGGCGCATTGCTGTTTATAGATCTCGATAAATTCAAAATGTTGAACGATACGCGCGGTCATGATGTTGGGGATATGCTTCTACAACAAGTTGCGGAACGCCTAGTTTCTTGCATACGTGAGAGCGATACCGCGGCACGACTGGGCGGCGACGAGTTTGTTGTGATGCTCCAAGGTTTGAATGCAAATCAAATTGAAGCCGTTGCTCAAGCCGAAGTTGCTGGTGAAAAAATTCTCGCCACACTTAATCAACCCTATCTGCTTGCTGGGTATGAGCATCACAGTACCCCTAGTATTGGCGTTACCCTGTTTAGCGGCAATCTTAGTTCTTCAGAAGAATTGTTGAAACAGGCAGATATTGCCATGTATCAATCCAAAACAGATGGACGCAATACGCTACGATTTTTCGATCCAGAGATGCAGACAATCGTGACCAAAAACCCGTAAGGCGTATTCGTGTAGCTTGGATTAGCTTTTTTATTGCGTAGCATTAAAAAACGTAATCCGACAAGGTAGTTGAAATGTCGGATAAAGTGACGGGGGGGTTAAGGTCTTGTTGCCATTGAAAATGGCGGATTGCTATCGCGAATTCGCCTTACGAGTTAAATTTTAATATGCCCATCTTATCGGGCTTTGTAGGTTGAGGTGAATAAAAGCTGAAATGGAAAAGGTATTATCACTATGAATATAACTGAAGCAGAGAACTTCTTATCTCAGTTGCCATTGCCTGCAGCGCATTTTAACCCATCTGGAGAAGTTGTTTTCTTAAACAGAGAGTTTACAAAGCTTCTCGGGTATACGAAAGAAGATATTCCCACTACTCAAGCTCATTGGTCACTCTTTTTCCCCGATGACGCGTATCGTGAAAAGGTTCAGAAGGATTGGAGCACAATGCTGGAGAAGTCTGCAAAATCAGGTGCACCAATCCAGCCCATGCTTTTGGACATCGTTGCTAAAAATGGCGAAGTGAAGAAGCTTGAAGTGCACAGTCTTCAGGTGGGAGCCCTAGCTGTTACTATGTTGGTTGATTTTACCGCAAAGGTGAAGGCGGAAGAGGCGCTTCGCATCGCGGCTGTCGCCTTCGACTCTGAAGCAGTGATGTTCATAACAGATTCTGATGGAGTTATTGTTCGTGTGAATAAGGCTTTTACACGATTGACCGGCTACAGCTCAGAAGATGTTTTGGGTCAGACATTGGCAATGCTTAAATCAGAAAGACAGGGCAAAGAGTTTTATCAACGCTTGTGGAGCGTCCTGCAAGAGAAGGGCTCCTGGCAGGGGGAAGTATGGACTAAACACAAGAATGGCAGTATCTATGTCGAGCTACTAACGCTTACTGCTGTTGTATCGCCCGATAGAATCGTAAGAAATTATGTAGCTACCTTTTCTGATATTACCCGGAGCAAGGAAACACAAGCTGAGATACACCGCCTAGCCTACTACGATGCGCTTACCCAGCTCCCTAATCGCTGCTTGCTGCAAGAACGTTTGGGACAGGTATTAACTTCCACCAAACGTAGCAAGCTTTATGGCGCATTGCTATTTATAGATCTCGATAAATTCAAAATGTTGAACGATACGCGCGGTCATGATGTTGGGGATATGCTTCTACAACAAGTTGCAAAACGCCTGATTTCTTGTCTACGTGAGGGCGATACCGTGGCACGACTGGGCGGCGACGAGTTTGTTGTGATGCTCCAAGGTTTGAATGCAAATCAAATTGAAGCCGTTGCACAAGCTGAAGTTACTGGTGAAAAAATTCTCGCCACACTTAATCAACCCTATCTGCTTGCTGGGTATGAGCATCACAGTACCCCCCAGTATTGGCGTTACCATGTTTAGCGGCAACCTTCGCTCTTCAGAAGAATTGTTGAAACAGGCAGATATTGCCATGTATCAATCCAAAACAGATGGACGCAATACGCTACGATTTTTCGATCCAGAAATGCAGGAAATCGTGACTCAGAGAGCCTCACTTGAGACAGATCTGCGCGAGGCATTAGAGCAGAGACAGTTTGTTGTTTACTATCAGCCTCAAGTCGTTGGAGATGGTCGCTACACCGGTGCGGAAGCTTTAGTGCGGTGGCGACATCCACAACGCGGGTTGGTGTCGCCCCAAGATTTCATTCCCCTATGCGAAGAAACAGGTTTGATATTACCGCTGGGGCACTGGGTATTGGAAACCGCCTGTATGCAACTAGCGAAGTGGGCTGAAAAGCCGGGCATGGATCACCTTTCTATCGCGGTGAACGTCAGTGCAAATCAATTCCATCAAGCTAACTTTGTTGATCAGGTGCTAGCCGTACTTCGTAATGCCGGAGCAAATCCGCACAAACTCACATTGGAATTAACCGAGAGCATATTGGTTTCTGATGTGGAAAATATCATTGCCAAAATGTCCATACTTAAAGGTCATGGTGTGACGTTTTCATTAGATGATTTTGGAACAGGTTATTCATCGCTCTCCTACTTAAAACGGTTGCCGCTAGACCAATTGAAAATTGATCAAAGTTTTGTTAGAAACATTCTTACCGAACCAAATGATGCCGCGATTGCAAAAACCATTATTTCTTTGTCGGACAGTTTGAGTTTGCGAGTCATTGCTGAGGGGGGCGAGATTGATGCGCAGAAAGATTTTTTAGCACGTTACGGCTGCCATGCCTTTCAAGGATATTTGTTTAGCAAGCCAGTGCCTATTGAAAAGTTTGAGCAGTTACTAAAATCTCGCCACACTTAATAAGCTTACCCATTCTACCTGACTCGCTCAGTTACCATACAGCGCGTCATTGTCATTAAGTTAAGACTCGGAGCCGCGACTTTAGTCGCGCACGAGTCTTAACCGTATGGAGTTTGCGTAATATGAGGTTTCGTTGCGGCTTTCGACTTAAAACAGTTGCTCGCGACATTCGGTTAATGTTGTTATTATTGATATGGTTTTTATAAAATATTCGAAATGAGTTCGAATAAAATGCCTAATAGGCTAAAAAGAGGGTAACTTGAGCATAGACCTTGATATAAGAACACTCAGCCTTACGTTGATTTTCTACAGTATGGTTTTTGGAACAGGGATACTCCTCTATGGAAGAGATCATAAATCTTTCGTAGGAATCAGATTGATGGGCATAGGTTATATCCTCATCGGTGTCGGGCACTTTCTACTTGGAATGCGTGACATCTTAAATGATTTCACCAGCATAGTTATTGGCAACCCTATGATTATTTTGGGTGTTATTTTGGTTTATAGAGGGCTCTTCCGTTTTATCGGCATTGTCCCAAAACTAGAGACTCGCCTGATTTTTCTGTTTATACCGCTTCTTGCAGGCTTGCTCTATTATTATAAATTTCAGGTGCCTGATATAAATGCACGTATGATTTTGTTCTCGCTTACTTATTCCACCCTCTGTTTTATCCCTGCTTTTGGCCTATGGAAACACAAGAAAGAATATTTCAATGTGCAAATAAATCTCCTTATTACGATGTACTTAGCCATGGGTTTCTTCCATGGTTTCCGACTTATACGGACTACTCGTGAGGATCAACTTTTAAATTTCATGGACGCAGGCTCCATCCATGCAATAGCTGTTATCGCATCCGAAATTCTCGTGATTATGACTTCTTTCATGACAATATGGATAGGCACAGACAAGTTGCAAAGAAAGTTATCGATAATGGCGAGGACGGACCCTCTAACACAACTCTACAATAGAAGGACTTTTGAAGAAGAGTGCGATATTGAGTTTAGTCGTGCCCGTCGCAAAAAATCGCCTTTTTCCATCATTATTTGCGACCTGGATCTTTTTAAAAATATCAACGATCAATATGGGCATCAAGTGGGAGATGAGGTGTTGAAGATATTTTCTGATACCCTCCGAAATCATGTCCGAAAACATGATGTGGTAGCCCGTTATGGCGGGGAAGAATTTGTCATCCTCCTACCCGAAACAGATTCAAAATCAGCCACAGTTGTTGCTGAATATATTAGACAAAAAACCCTGTCTGCAACTGTTCGAGATCCAGATGGTTCCACAGGGGTGTCATTCTCGGCAAGTTTTGGCGTTTCAAGCTACTATCATGATGATGATTGGATGGCTGTTCTGAAGCGTGCGGACAAAGCCCTATATTCTGCCAAAGAAAATGGAAGAAACAGGGTGGTCGCTTCGTGATGATACTGATGAATTACTATCTCAACGCGATAAGTTGCGCTAGATAGGATGCTGCTGAGGCACGAAGCGCATCATTCGCGTTATTCATCACGATCAAAAACATTAAATCTCCGCCTCAGTTAAATAACACCCCGGATCTTCAGCCCACGCATCGCCATAAACTTGCTGCGCCCTCACTCGGGTATTGCCATTACAAATCGCTTGATAGTTACATGTTGCACAGCGACCTTTTAGCGGGCGCGGTGATTGTTTTAGACCCGCCATTAGCGGATCAGATATATCCTGCCAGATTTCTGAAAAGGGGCGTTGTTGTACATTACCTAAGTCATAATGCCACCAAAAGGTATCGGGGTGCACATTGCCTAAGTTATCAATATTGGCGACATTAACCCCGGAAGCATTACCGCCCCATTGTTCGAGTTTAGCTTGTATATGAGTCGCCTGTTCTGGAAAGCGGCGTTTGACCCAATGTAAAAAATACACCGCATCGGCATCATTATTGCCGGTGACAATTTCTCTATCTAGCCCTTGTTGTTCCCATTCTAGGCATTTTTCAAATAGCGTATCCATGACTTCACGGGTCATAGTAAAAAATGCGTCAGTTTTACGATTTTTATTGCCGCGACCGCCATAATTCAGATGGGACAGGTAAAATTTATCCAGATCTTCATCATCCATTAATTGCAACATCGCAGGAAAATCCTGCACGTTATCTTGGGTTAAGGTGTAACGGATACCGGCTTTAATACCTTGTTCGCGACATAAATGAATGCCGCGAAGTGAGGCGTCGAATGAGCCTTTTTGCTGGCGAAATTCATCGTGAGTTGCCCCGATACCATCTAAGCTGACACCGACATATTGATAATTAATCGCGGCAATTTGCTGGATGTTTTGTTCGGTAATTAAGGTGCCATTGCTGGATAGCGCCACATAAAAGCCCATATCGCGTGCGCGTTGAGAAATTGTAAAAATATCGGGGTGTAATAACGGTTCGCCACCCGACAAAATCAACACGGGCACTTTAAAAGCTTTTAAATCATCCATAACTTTAAAAATAGCCTCGGTACTGAGTTCGCCCGGAAAATCAATATTGGCAGACGTGGTATAGCAATGTTTACAGGTTAAATTACAGCGCCGGATTAAATTCCAGATCACGACGGGCGCGACAGGTTTACGCGCTGGTTTTAGCGGAGTAGGGTGCAGTACTTCGCGCATAAATTGACTAAGACGGAACATTAGCTTTAATCCTTAAACCGGTTTTTTTTAAAATACGCGTGCTGTATAGCACTTCATGCGCAAGACAATGCTCACCGAGTAAGTTGGCAATTTGCTGGATTTGTATGGCTGCTGCTTCGGCTGTTTTGCCATGCACCATGGCAAATAAATTGTAAGGCCAGTCGGGCAAATGGCGTGGGCGATGATAGCAATGGCTGACAAAGTCTAATGCACCTACTTTTTTTCCTAATGCATCAATAAAGGTGTCGTCGATATCCCATACGGTCATGCCGTTATGTTTATAACCTAAGCGATAATGATTAGGAATGGCACCGATACGACGGATAATGCCCAGCTCTTGCATATGTGTTAAGCGTTGCATTAAGTCATCGGCACTAATACCGATTTGTTCGGCAAGCGTTTGGTAAGGTTCTGGCGTTAGTGGCAACCCGGCTTGACTGGCGCTAATGATCTCGCGGTCGATATGATCCATCAGGCTTCCAGTTTTAAGCCGACAAAGTATTCTTGTATTTTGGGCATGTTATACACCGTTAATTCGGTTTGGGCTTCAATTTGGCTGATCACTTGCTGAATTTGTTCGGGCGTTTCGGTGGCTAGGACAAACCACATATTTAAAGCATGTTCGCGCGCGTAATTATGCGCCACTTCAGGAAAGGCGTTAATAATCTCAGCAATAGTCTCGTAGCTATCTTCGGGCGCTTTAACCGCCGCTAAAGTGAGTGCGCCGCCCATGTGTTCGGCATGAAACATCGGGCCAAAACGCGATAAGATGCCGTTATCTAATAAAGTTTGTAAGCGCTTAATTAATGCCTGTTCGCTGATATTTAACGTTTCGGCAACTTGTTTATACGGTGAGGCACAAATAGGAAAGCCTTCTTGCAAGCTATTAATAATTGCGCGGTCTAGTTCATCCATTAGCGTCTTTATGCTGTTATTGTAGTCAAAGGAAAATAAAGCGCCCCACGTTGTTTGAAGCAGCGACGGCTAAATAAAATATCATGCGCATAATCTTCTAAAGCGCAGTTTGCAATGAGGTAGCTTAGTTGCTGCAATACTTTTTCGCGGGATTTGCCGTGGATCATGCAAAATAAATTATACGGCCATTGCTCACCGTGGCGTGGGCGTTGATAGCATAAGTTAATAAACTGAAACTGGCTGATTTGTTGCCCCATTTGCTTGACCAATGCATCAGGTATATTGAATACGACCATGGCATTCGATTGATAACCTAAGCGGCGGTGTTTGACGATAACGCCGAGTCGTTTAATTAAACCTTGTTGCTTGAGTTTGCTAAGGCGTTCAATAACTTCGGCTTCATCTAAATCTAATTGCTCGGCAATCAGCGCATAAGGCCGTGAAGCAATCGGTAAACCTTGTTGCACTGCGACAATAAGTTGTAAATCTATGGCTTCTATCATGCGCTTACGAGAATGGCTTCTGCTTTAGAGTCTAAATCCAGTTGAAAACCTAAATTAATAAAATAATCTTCTAGTAACGGCAGTTGCATGGTTTTAAAGCCTGTTTGCCTTTCTATTTGTTCAATAACATTTGCTAGGTGCGGTTGATCACGGGCAATCAGTACAAACCAAAGATTAAAGCGGTGTTCGCGTTCATAGTTGTGATTTACTTCGGGATACTGACTGACTATATCCGCGACTTTGCTCATGTCTGCTTCGGGAATTGCCATAGCAACCAGCGTGCTAATGCCGAGTTGATTCGGTTGGATAATCGGCCCAATACGACTGATAAAATCCTGCTCTGCTAAGGCCGAAAAAGCCGCAAGCACTTCTTCTTCAGTGACGCCTAAGGTATTGGCAATATCTAAGTAGGGCGTAGGCGAGAGCGGGAAGTCCTGCTGATAATCATTAAGCAGTTGTTGGTGTAGGAAGCTGAGCATTGCGTTTACAGCCCCATCTTATGCGCCCGTGAGCTAAAAAATATACCACTGGGCTTATTCGCAGGTAAACGGCTTATTTCTTTAAAGCTGCTAGTATCATAAATAAGCACTTGATTATCATCGCGCGCGGAAACCCAAACGTTTTCGCCGCGCGGAGTAAATTCCATATGTAATACCGCTTTTCCCGGCGTTAAAGACTGGATTATCTGCAATTCTTTAGCATCAATGACTTGTACTTGAGCATTATTGGGGAAGGCAAAATTCACCCAGATTTGCCGACCATCGGGACGTGCCATCACAAAAACGGGCTGGCCGATAACGGGAATACGTTTAACTAATTGCCAAGTATTTTGATCGACAACTAAGACTTCATACTGCCCAACAGCGGGCACAAACATTAAATTACCTGCCATAGCCCAGCCTTCTAAATGCGGCATTTTATATACCGGCATTTTTTCATCATTTTTACCGTAATCGGGCAAAATGCGTTTTACCCCTTGTTCGGGTGACCATAAGTCTAATAAAGCTAAACCCCTATCACCAAATAAACCGGCAATATAATAACGGCCATCAGGTGAGAGTAGGGCATCATAGGGTTGTGTGCCGATGTTTTTAAATTTCTCAATTTTTGGCTGTGTCGGATCTTTAAGGTCAGCAATCCAGATTTCACCGGCATCAAATAAACTGAAAATAAATTTCTGATCAGGTGCATCGACTAAACCCACTACTTTGGATAATTGTTTATCACCATAAATCGCGGGAATGTCGGCGACTAACTCCAGTGTTTTCGCTGAGAAAACTTTTACCCCGCCTGGCGTGTAATTGGATACAGCAATCAACTTGCCATCCTGAGAAATTGCACCGCCGATACTGTTACCTGCTTGAATAATACGTTTGGCTATTTTATCTTGTAGTAGGTCAATTTTAGTTAAACCACCATCACGACCAAAGATAAACGCATAACGGGCATCACGAGAATAAACCACGGAAGCATGGGATAAATCACCTAAATCAGTGATTTTACTTAAGCTGCGCTTATCAGAGGTGTTGATAATTTGTATTGCGGCTGGTTCTCGCTCAATAATCACGCCTAAATCACCTGTGCCGCGTAAATCGGTGCAGCCGAATTGACTGAAAGCTAAGCTTAATAGTAGCGCTAGTTTACTGATGCGCAAGAAGGAGATAGGTCGTTTAATCATGTGGTTGTTTTAGTAAAGTCTGAATAAACCAGCGAGTTTCTTGTTCGGTAATAAAGGGTTTCCATGGCGGCATCGCTGTGCCTTTACGGCCATTTTGGATAGTATCTAGTAAATATTCATCAGTTTTATTGGTCAAATCTTTGGCTAATAAAGAAGGACCGAGTCCACCTTTTAAGGTTAATCCATGGCAAGAGCCGCAATCATGCTTAAGCATGTTGCGCAGCTCTGTTTGCCTATCCTGAGGAGGATCAATCGCGTAAGCGGGTGCTGTACTGAAAAAGCATAAGCTTAATACTGTTAAGTGTAACCATGAAATAGACATTTTATTCGAGTATTTTACGTGTATTTCTGGCTTGTAAAGGGCGATTATTAGGGGTATCAATAATATGTCCGAAATGCTCAATTTGCCCTGCGGCTGCTGTTAGTGGTTGTTTTAAAACTAGCCATAAAACATTTTCAGTACAAGGGGGTGTCGTTAATGAGCCATTGTATCGGTAATAATCCAAGTTATTTGGTAGCAGACCTTTTGCTGATATGGCGGGTAATTTATTGTTTTTTACGCCTGCTTTTTCTGGCATTAATGCCCAGATGTCTTTGAGGGTTGGGTTTTCTATTCCAGCGGAAAACATAATTGATAGTATCGCTAAATTCCCCAATTTATCGATATGCGTTAACTGTGCCTCTAAAGGATAAGATTGTCCATTGATCTGGTTTTCACTAGGAGAGTGAAATTGCAACTGAGTTAACTCATATTCATAGTCATTAACAGATAAGGTGCTGCCGCGTTGGAAGTTAACTTGAATGGTATGACCATTGTTAACAATATCACTGGCATGGGCGTTATAACGCACTGTTAGTGGTGCTAATTTGGCATCAACAAAATCACTAAGATTAATCGGTGACTGATCTGTGCCGGTTGCACATGTAGCGTAATTTGGGCTTAAATTTCCCCAGTTTGCTGAGCCTTCTAGCCCTGAATATGTCCAAGGTGTAGCCGACTCAGGCTGATTAATGAGTGCACACCCTGATGTTAGTAAGCATATAGCCAGAAGACTTATTTTTGTTTTCATAGAGGGGTTATAAATTATGTTTAATAAGGCCATTAAGAGTCATAAGTAGATTTGATATGATTAATCTCCGCCACAGCCGCCACTACAACCGCTAGAATCGCAAGAGCTATCGCTGCTATCACTACTGCAACCTGTTGAACATCCTGAAGTGCAACCTATATGGCTAGCGCAATAAGCATTATTATTGCTGCTGGTTTTACAGTTGGGTGCATAGTTAAAGCCATCAGGAATTGCGAGCAGTGTATCCAGCGCAAAAAGTAACGGTAATTTTTCTGGTGTAGTGCTAGAGATATTTTCTCTTTGACAAGCAATCTTCCATGCTTTTTTAATGCCTTTTTGTGCCGAGGATCGGCTGGGCATCGCTTCCGCGGGTGTATGGTGTAAAAAACGCCCGAGAGCTTTAGTGCAAAACTTTTTATATTGTAGAGTAAATAAAATAAATTCATGCCAGGCGACATCGACCACTTGTGATGGCATGGCGACCCTGTATTTTCCAGCTATATTGCAAATGTGAAAATACTCTCTTAAGCCATCAATTACTTGCTCTGCTTGTTGTGTATTTAAGTGAGGGTATTTTTTGCAAATATTCCGAGTCATCGTTTGTGGAAAGGCATAGCTATCAATCAATGCGCTACGCTTTAGCGTTTGTGACTTTTTATAAGCGTTGTATAGAGTCGCTGCAATAACGCAGAGAATGAGGAATAGGGCTAATTGGCTCATAATTTTTTGGTCTGCTCCTGAGTTTGGGCTACCTATTTAGCCAATGTAACTGAAACCTACACATCTATTTTTTCTCGTTCCAAATTCTATTTAGGAATAAATGTTCAGAAGCTCTGCTTCGCGGGTACTATTTAGTATTTATCACAGCAGGAGCTGTGAGCACATGTATTCCCAAGCGGAGCTTGTGAACGAGGTTGGTTTAGTTCCTCATTCCAAAATTCTATTTGGGAATGCATGTTTAGACGTTTTGCTTCGCGGATACTATTTAGTCTTTGTCAGAGCAGGAGCTGTGAGTGCATGAAATTCCAAGCAGAGCTTGTGAGCTAGCTTGGGTCACTTAACTAACCCAAGCTATTTACATTTAAAACTAAGGCTTCAAGCGACTGTAATATGAAGCAATATTATTAATATCACGATCCGATAAAGAACCGGCGATATTATTCATAATATCAGATACGCGCGTTTTATCTCGGTATTGCTTTAACGCGCTTTCCAGATAAGCTTCATCCCTTCCGGCCAAAGGCGGGAAGGGGGCTTCTGCGCTTGTTTTGCGTATGCCATGGCATTGCGAGCAAACCGCAGCTGCTTTAGATTCGCCCGCATAAATACTGGCCGCCTGACTCGTCGCGCTAAAGCTAAAAGCCATTAGCGCGGCGAGGGAATAAGGTAGTAGTTTCATTGCTCTTACTCCATTTCGTCGGGTGATAATCCACGGGTCATATATTTCACCCGGCCGCGAGAGAAAATACCGGCAGGGCTTTCCATTTGTATAGAACCGGTTTTTTCCAATGAAGTTGAATCGTAGACCACCACTTCATCGCCGGCATAACCGGCGCTGACATATAAGGATTTACCATCAGCACTGTATTCTGGGAAGTAGGCATGACCACCGACATCAAGCGTTTTAACCACTTCTAAGGTTTTTTTGTCGATCAATTGAATGGTGCGCGCGCGTCTATCTTTAGTAATAATATCGACGGCTACATAAGGTGCATTGGCATGCGCTGCAGGTGATTCTGTACCACCTGAAACAGGTACTTGTTTAACCAATTCCATGGTATCTAAATCCCAAACGCTGACCACGGTTTTATCGCAAGTGCCGAAGTTAGTACCAAAACCTAAAGTACGACCATCAACTTTAACGGCTGCGCCGCCACCGACATGAGGCACACAACCCGCGGGTAATTTTTTAATGATTTCGCGTTTTTCTAAATCAATCGCGGTCACGATACTGTCATCATACGAGGCAATCATTAATTTTTTGCCTTTATGGGTTAAGAACGCATCATGTAAATGACGACCAACATTTTTGATTTTAGTAACGGGGAAATCATCTTTTAAATCCACGACCCAAACTTGTCCGGCATTTTCTAAGGCGATAGCAAAAATATCGGCATACGGCGTACCAATAACCATACCCGAATCAGAGCTGACCATCTTGCCATCAGGATCGATGCCTTCTAGTTCAAATTGCTTTAAAGGCTCTAAAGTGTCGGCATTTAAAATAACGGCATTATGCGGTACGAAAGAACCGGCCATTAGATATTTACCATCGCGTGAAATACCGATACCAGGGCCATTCCAACCGGTTTTAATACTGCGTACCGCTTGCATGGTATATAAATCCACTTTATAGATTTCTGCCGTATCGGTTTTAACATAAGCCCAACGCTCATTAGCGGGACTAAATTCGATAATATGTGCTGCGGTTACTGTCGGGACTACACCGATTTGTTGATGGGTTTTACTATTAATAAAGACTGCTTCTGAGCCATCGCCGCGACCGTATTTGCCGCGAGCAGCGACACCGATAATATCGTCCATGCTATCGATTTCAAAAGTCGGTTTATTCGGTAGTTTCGACTCGTCTTTTACATAAACTTTTAAAGACGCTTTCATGTCTTCAATGGTGAATGCTGGGTTGGCTAATTTTGGCGTGCTTTGTAAATGCTTGACCATATCGCGAATATCATTATCAGATAAACGACCGAAGAACGGAGGCATTAAGGTTTCAAAGCTACCGGTCATAATCAAGGTGCGTAAAGCCGTCGGGCTACGACCTTTTAAGGTTTCGGAATTCAAGGCCGGGGCTAAATAACCACCATGATCAGCGCCGTGACAACTGGCGCAGTTATCTTGATAAAGCTGGTGCATTTTATGTCCGTTATCGGCTTCAGCGAATACGCTGGAGCTAAAGAGTAGACTGATGCTCGTGGCTAAAATGGATTTTTTCAGTGTTGTTATTTTTAGTTCCATGTGAATTCCTATTGCCTGACTAATGATGTGGATTCGATGTTTTTAAATTAAACCATGAAAAGCAATATAACGCATCTTTGTAATGCATTAAAATACGCGTATAGTTGATGCTGTTAAAAGTTATCGATTCGATATTACTTTATTCGTTAATGCTATTGTTTGTCAATAGCTAAAGAAGTCTCTAAAAATATAACTATGCAAAAAAACATTTATGAGTTGATCGAGCGTATGGCTGCTTTAATTCGCTCAGAAGAACGGAAGAAATGTACTGAATTAGGAATACAAACCGTTCATTTTCAAGTCTTAGATTATTTATCACGCTGCAATAAATACAGTGATGCGCCTGCCGCAGTCGCTTTATATTTAGGCATGACGCGTGGCACGGTATCGCAATCTTTAATTATTCTTGAGAAAAAAGGCATGATTAAAAAAACTGCTGATAGCTCTGATAAACGTAAAGTGCACGTTAGTCTATTACCGGCAGGCATTGACATGCTGGAAAAGGCCAAGCCGACGACACTATTTACTGATGCTGCGGTAGAGTTAGAGCGCTCGTCCCCCGAATTAATTAATGAAGAAGGCTTCGTTATGGCTTTAACGGCTCTGCAAAAAGCGAATAAGTCACAGTCTTTTGGCATGTGTGCCACCTGTAAAAATTTTACACGTACAGAGCAGGGTTTTTATTGTCAGTTAACTAAAGAAGCCTTAACCCAAAGTGACAGTGAGAAAATTTGTCAGGAGCACCAAGTTCCTTAGGAATAAGGCCTCAATAACTTGAACAGGAGTAAAAAAGCTTTAGCTTTTTCGTTAGACACAGCAATAGTTAAAGCTATTGCACTCCTCGTCAAATAGTGAAGTTAATAAGTGCTCATTCCGGCTTCCCGTCTAAGCCGAGACACCCAGTAATTTCAAGGGGTCAATAACAACCTTAGGCCGACCCTTTCTGGGTAGAGGCAATTCCCCCATTTGGTCTAGAATCCATGAAAATAAATCAGGGAAATCCTGTTCAAAAAAACGTTGTGCTGCAGTTGTTCCATCCCGACGTTTTAAGCCATAATTATGAATCACGGTTAAGGCTTTTAATCGTGATTCACTGATGCCTCGAC